>JAFGFY010000176.1 GCA_016930795.1 Deltaproteobacteria bacterium | reverse complement strand
TTCATATCTTCCATCATATTCACCTGAAACGTTTATGTTCTCATATTATGAAGTCGTTGCATGTCACCGGAAATTGAACAGAGTTGGGAGTCTATCATAGGGACATGCAGGGTGTAAATATAACTCAAGGCGCAAGGTTTAGGGTATACGGTCTAAGATGAAAGGTGCAGGGTGCAAGGCGCAGGGTGCAGGCTTTGATGACTATGCAAACAGGTTTGACACCATCATCGAATTTGGATATAAAATAATCTTTTGTGCGCTTTACTAAAAACGCATCCAAGAAATCATGGATCATATTGATCCTTATAAGGAGGCCCTATGGCGGTAAAAGATCGTATCATTGTGAAATGTGGGGACAGCGAAGAGGTTTTTTTTCAGCAGCAGCAAGCGGATCAAATCAAAAAACTCCGAGAAAAATCGGCAAAGGAAACCGCTGAGCAATACAGGGAAGACCATAAATATCACTGTTTTCGATGTGGAACGGACAGTCTGGTGGAGGTCCAAAAAGGAAAATGTGTCATCGATATATGTGTCAATGAGGGGTGCGGCGCCGTCCATCTCGATCCTGGCGAACTTGAAACCATACTTCAGGATAGGAACCTGATTAAGCAGGTAAAAAAATCTGTTTTTCTTATCTTTAAATGAAATATAAGCCACTCATTTTGAATGACAAGAAAACAGGAGATTCATCATGCGAATCATGGCATTTAATGGGAGTCCGCGAAAACAGAAATGGAATACGGTCACCCTTTTGGAGAACGCCCTTAAAGGGGCAAAGTCCGTGGGGGCGAAGACGGAACTCGTGCAGCTTTACGACCTGAGGTTTTCAGGGTGCATCAGTTGTTTCTCCTGCAAGAAACTCAGCCGGAAAGAAGACGGAGTCTGTGCCGTTCAGGACGACTTAACCCCTGTGCTGGACCGGGTCAAAGAGGCTGACGCGCTGATTATCGGTTCACCCATTTACTACGGATGCGAATCCGCCTCCACACGGGCGTTCTTAGAACGGCTTCTCTTCCCCTACAACAAGTACGCCAAAGACCGTCGAAGCCTTTTTCCAAGGCGAATCAATACAGCCATGATTTATACCATGGGCGCGCCCGAAGAGATCGCTAAAGAGATAGGCTTTGACCGTATGACCATCATGACGAAGATGGCTATGGAAAATCATTTCGGGGCCTGTGAGGTGCTTCTATCAACAGACACCCTTCAATTCAGCGACTATGACGAGTACGAATCGGAAGCCTTCGATAAGGAGGCCAAGATCAAGCGACATGCCGAGGTATTTCCTGAGGACTGCAGGCGCGCGTTTGAATTGGGCGTTCGCATGGCTTCCAGCCGGGTTCCTGACCCGGAGTCCATGTTGAGGTCCGAATAGTCCTCCAAAGGAAGGACATTGGAAAACAAGCCGACCATCTCCTTTCAGGGAGAAGACTAAAAACAGCCTACAGTCTACTATCATTTCGGCCTTAGGATATGGCCGCTAGGGATAAAAAAATACCACCCCGGGAACTGGTGGTATTTTTTATTCAGAAACAAGTCGAGATTCAATCACTTGGCTGGTTTTCTTACATCTCCGGCTTGGTAACACCGATGTCTTCCAATATCTCTTTGGCCTCTTCTTTACCCTCCTCCACCATTTCCTTTACTTCTTCTTTGGCTTCCTCGGCCATTTCCTTTACGTCTTCTTTGGCTTCCTCGGCCATTCCCATCAATTCTTCCTTGGTTTCTTCAACCGCCCCCTGAATCTCGGGTGCCGCGGCCTCACCGCCTTCTGTCATTTCTTGAGCCGCTTCCTGTGCCGGCTCAGGTGTCTCTTCTTTCTGACATGCGGATAGACCGCAAACCAATGAAACCAGGAAAACCATACAAAGCCCTAATCTCAAAAACATCTTTACAAATCCCATATTCTGCCTCCTTTATCGTCCTTTAAGATTAATGGTTTAGTTCAGATGAATATAAACAGGATACGGACAAAGATCTCATTTTTTCTTGACAAGACCCACAATCCAAAGCAACACAATCGCTCCCACAAGCGCTGCAATCAAGGAACCAATGAATCCGCCGGTGGTTATTCCGACGAGCCCGAAGAGGAACCCCCCTAAAAAGGCTCCAATCACACCAACGACCAAATTCCCAATTAGACCAAACCCTTTGCCCTTCATAATCTGCCCGGCAACCCAACCGGCGATCAACCCTATGACCAGAAATAACACAATGTCCATTTCAGTCCCTCCTTTCAGGAATGTCTAAGGTTTAGAGAAAAAAGTCATACCTCCCAAATGGTCATTCAGTCTGCTGTATCTCTCAGAAACGTGTTCGTCTCTGCTCCAGTTTGGCAGCCTGCTCTTCTCTGTCTGACACTCGGTTCGCATAGAAAAAAGGCATTGATGACGATATGAAAATTGAATGATATTGTCAAGATATTGTCTGAAACCCTGATTCACCATCAAGGATAAGTCCAAACCACTTGATTTGAAAAAATATATCCATATTAAATGGTGGATTTTAGTGCTACGCGAATTCAATCAATTCGTAACGGGGATTTCCCCGGTTATCATCATTGTCTACCTGCTCATATGAAAAAGCGACCTCCAAGGGGATTCAGTGGTATTTCGAACCCCAGGATAAGAAAACAGAAAGGAGGGCGCCGACCAGACAGTAAAGGCCTGTCTCCGGACGGGCATCTCATTGGATATGATTTCTCCCTTGACAGAGGCTTTTTCATGGGTGTGATATAGTTGATAATTTCATTCCCACCCGACATGGACATCTGTTATCCGCCGCGTCTTTTACATCGAGTGGGGGTAAAAAAAGGGCCTGTGGAAAATAGGGGAGACCGGTGAGACTGTTGACGGGCCGCCCTGAGACAGCCGGGAAGACGGATACAGGCTCTAAGTAAGAATCACCGGCCGAAATATGAGACAGCGTGTTTCAACCACCTGAAATATCACGAAAATTTACATTGGAATTGAATCATGGCTAAGGCTTCCCGTCCGTTTCAAATCTTTGTCAAACCCATCGGGCCTCTATGCAACCTGAGTTGTTCCTATTGCTACTATCTGAAAAAGGCGGACTCCTACTCAAAGGGCGAGTCGTTTCGTATGCCCGACGACGTCCTGGAGGAGTATATCGCACAGCATATCGAGGCCTCCCCGGATTCAGTCATCAGGTTTTCATGGCATGGAGGCGAACCGACCCTCCTGGGTCTTGATTATTTCCACAAAATTGTCGCGGCACAAAAGAAATTTAAACCCGCAAAAAGACAAATACTCAACGGCATTCAGACCAATGGGACCCTTTTGACGGAAGAGTGGTGCCGGTTCTTAGCGAAAGAGAGGTTTTTCGTAGGGCTTAGCATGGACGGCCCTCAAGAGATACACGACAAATATCGCCTGACTAAGGACGGAGCGCCCACTCATGAACAGACCCTTCGAGGATATCTTCTTCTGCGGCAGCAAGGAATAACGCCGGACATACTATGCGTGGTAAACGCGCATAACGTCCAATATCCCACAGAGGTCTATCGTTTCTTTAAACAGATAGGGGCCCGTTACATAGGGTTCCTTCCCCTGGTCGAGTTGCAGCCGGGGACAAAGAATGTTGTGACCCGAGACTCTGTGCCTGGGGAAGGGTTTGGTCGGTTTCTCTGTACCATATTTGATGAGTGGAAGAGCCAGGATATCGGAAGAGTCAAAGTTCAGATATTTGAGGAAGCCGCCAATACGGCATTGGGCCGGGACCATGAACTCTGTATATTCCGGGAGCGCTGTGGGGATGTTCCGGTCATCGAGCACAACGGGGACTTCTTTTCTTGTGACCATTTTGTTGACGCCGAGCATCTTCTCGGAAACATCGAGAATAGGCCGCTCATTGAATTGCTGGAAAGCCCAGAACAAATCGCGTTCGGGCAGGCCAAATATGAGAGATTACCCCGTTATTGCCGAGAGTGCGAGGTCCTTCCCATGTGTAACGGTGAATGCCCTAAGAACCGGTTCATTTTGACACCGTATGGTGAAGAGGGATTGAATTATCTCTGTTCGGGTTATAGACTCTTCTTTAACCATTGCCGGGCGTTTTTTGAAGAAGTGGGGAGACTATGGCGCCAGCAAACCCTCGAACAGAAGAGGACACAAAAAGGGGCCGGGACGATCCCGGCCCGAACAAAGATAGGTCGCAATCAACCCTGTCCATGCGGCAGCGGAAAAAAGTATAAAAATTGCTGTATGGGGAAGTGACGCCTTAAGCAAAGACCTACAATAAAACCTAAGTTTTCAATTTCTCTTTAAAAAACTCGATGGTTCGTTTCCAGGCCAGCTGCGCAGCCTCCTTGTGATACCTCTCGGCATTCGTGTCATTGTAAAAGGCGTGTTGAGTCCCTTCATACATGTGAATCCTGTAATCAACGGATGCCTTCTTCAGGGCCTCTTCAAAGGCTGGGATACCCCTATTAATCCGCTCATCATTTTCCGCGTAGTGCAGAAGCAGAGATGCTTTGATCTTGTGGACATCCTCGGCTTTGGGCTGGCTTCCGTAAAAGGGGACCGCGGCCTTGAGATCAGGGGAGTTCACCGCGACCTGGTTGGCCACACCTCCCCCCCAACAGAAACCAGTGATACCCACATTCCCATTGGACTTTGGATGGGACTGCAAGAACTTAACCGCGGCGACATAATTCTTCACATTTGCCTCGTTATCCAGTTCGCGGACCAGAGGAAACGCCTTCATCGGGTCTTCCGGCGTTCCTCCAACAGGAGTCAATGCGTCCGGGGCTAACGCCAGGAAACCTTCCACGCCCAAGCGTCTGGCCACATCCTCGATATGGGAATTAAGGCCCCAAATTTCATGGATGACGACCACACCCGGGACCTTTCCGTCTCCTTTGGGCGTGACCAGATCGGCACGGATATCACCTGACGCCCCGGGGTAGTTGATATACTCCGACTGGATGCGTGGATCATCCTTTGAGATGATATCCGCGAGGGCATAGTCGTTTTCCAATAGCATCAGCAGAGAAGAGGCCGCAGTGATACTACCCGCGATGATCGCCATTTTGGCCATAAACTCCCGCCGATTTATCAGCCCCGTATCATAATCCTTGTAAAGATCAATGAGTTCTTGTTCCATATTTATCCCCTCCTTGTCTTGAAAATGCACTGCGAGCGCATTCCCCACAGGCTTGTTGGAGCGCAGCGGAAATCCCGCTTGCGGGGCTGCGGGGTTAGCGAGTGAATTACAATAATAGAAAGCCTTACATTTGGAAGATTCCCCGCGGCTTGCCGCGGGGAGCTTCAATTAGGAATAGTGGTTAGTGAAAACGAGACAATTCTCAGGTTGGCCAATCCTCTTATGTGGGGACTCCTTGGTACACCGGGCCTATTCCGGTCTCTGGGTCACAGTAGGGACCACGAGGACGGGGCATGGCGCGTGCCCGATCACATTCTGGGCAACGCTGCCCATCAGAATCCGCTTGAACCCGGTCCGGCCATGGGTTCCCATAACGATAAGGTCAACGGCCCTTTTCTTTGCCTCCTCAACAATAAATTTGTGGGGTTTGCCCCCCATGTGAACGATGGTCTCGCAGGGGATATTGGCTTCATCAATCTTCTGTTTTGCCTTTTCAGTGTGTTGCCGGACCTCCTCCGACACCTTGTCCACAAGGGCAGGAGCGATTTCCAGCTGTTCCGGGTAGAGATCGACGACGCTGATTACGAAAATTTGACTGTTACAGACCCCCGCCAGGCTGATGGCCTGATCCACCGCTGCGTCGCTGAAGACGGAGCCGTCAACGGCCACCAAGATCCTTTCACCCCTGGACAAAGGACATGCGGATTCTTCTTGTGCCATGTTTATTCCCTCCGAAAAGATAAGCGTTTCATAGACGGCTATCGTCTGCCCGAAAAAATGCCTTTCCTAATGCATTCCTACAATGCCTAGCATAGACAGGGCCACAAGAAAGGCCACCCACAAGGATAATATAACATATATGTAAACTTTGTCAGAGATATATGCGATTGCCGCTGCTATCAGGGCCCATAGGGCGACACTGCAGCCCAGGGCCAGACCGAACTGGGTGAAACCGTCACCGTAGGTCAAATGCTTAAGGTAGAAGTGGCCTCCGGGAAATTCACCACCCACCTCCAGCCATACGGTCTGAGCGTCCTTACCTTCGAAAATGACGGTAAAGAGCTTGTAGGGATTAAGCACGTTGTTGTCCGGTAATGCCACGGATATGACCGGACCGATCATGCAAATGAGACAGGCAAGGATGGTGATCCAATAGACAATGGCGCCATATACAATCTGCACAGGCGGTATTTTCGGGGTTTCTTGAGCGCTCATATCTTCATCTCCTCTAGGATTCAGATCGCGTGAATTTGATAATCGATCGAGTGACGGCAGAGAAGATAATCAGGAACACCAAGCCATTGAGCCAATTCGGAACGGGACCGATGACGCCCAGCATACCGAGACCCTTGCTCAGCAGCCCGAAGCATGAAAAAAACATAAATCCAATCAACAGGAATCTCACAAAGCCGGCCTTAACACGAATGAGAATCTGTGCGCCGAGCAGTCCGCCCAGGACCTGCCCCACCAGCCAGGGCGCCGCGAAAATGGGAATAATGGCCCCCATGAGCAGATAGGGCCACACGCCGATACAGTCGCCCATTCCAAGGAGAACACCGCTATTGGCGGCGGCCACCTTGAGCGGAACGCCCATGATCACGTTTTGCGCGGGCACTATGGCCCAGCCCGCCCCCAGTCCGAAGAACCCGGAGAGCAAACCCACGCCGACAATGGCAAAGATCACCCAGGCAGCCCTGGTCAAGGGATAGTCAATGACTTTATTGAGAGAGATTTCGTAATAGGGCTGTGAAAGCTTTAACCACTTGGTGAATGCGTCAACTTTCTTGACCTCGGGCCACTCGATCTTCTTTCCCCCCACCAGAAAATAGACGGCAAGGGAGGCGAGAATAACTCCCAAGGCAAGACGCACAAGCCCTTCACCAATCTCACCCAGGTGTTGGGCCACGATAATGGCCCCTTGGGCGCCCGCAAAGGCCCCTACACCGTAAGCCGCCGCGCAGAAGATACTGATTCTCAGGTTGGCCAGCCCTCCCTTCATGAAGGGGCCGGTGGATATCAGCCCACTGAACATGGCCACAATCAGGCCTGTTGCCCTGATAATGAGGCTGTCCACCGGTGTAAAGGCCAGCATAAAAGGGGTAAACAAGACGCCCCCCCCGATTCCTCCTATGACGGCAACCATAGCTATAGCAAAACTAAGGAAAAAGAATCCGAAAAGCCAGCCCCATATCGCTCCACCAGACATGGTTCCGGGCTCTGTTTCGGTGTTGCCCGTAAATAAACCAAGCGCAATGTAGGAGATGATGAGCACGAACAACATCACGTTTACTTCAAGCAACGGAGATCTAAATAATCGACTCATTCGTCCTCTCTTCCCTCTTGTGATTTTTAGCACAAGCTTTTTTACATGATTATTCCAGGCATGTCAAATGCAGCTTCCCCTTTTCAAGCAAACCCCATTCTTGACGATTTTCACAATAAGAAAGGACTCTATTACTTGTTCAGACTGTTCAGCGTATGCGCGGTGACTCAGGTAAAGGAGAATGATGGTTTATCGCATATGCGACAGTAACAGCTCTCCATGCGATTCAGGAAAATCGTTACGCTGCTATTTCAGACAAATTCACTCGAAATAGCCTGGAGTTCTTCCTGAATGTATCTCATGCGATCCACATCTTCTTCCCGTATCTTTGCATGTTTTGATTCAACACGCCCTTTGAGTTCCATGAGTTCGCCTTCCATCTCCAGTATCGTTTTCAATAAAGCCGAACTCATACTTGGCGCCATCTCCTCCGCCACGGGTTTCTCAATGGCGACCTCTCTAGCTTTGAGAATGAGCTGTTCTTTCCAATCAGGGATATGGGTCTCTAGTTGGAACCTCTTCCGGATCTCTTTGGCCAACGTTTTGCTGGCCGTCGATTCGCCATGGACCACAAAGACCTGAGGCTTTGATTCAAAGTGGCTGACCCATTCTAAAAGGTCCTTCTGATCCGCATGGGCCGAGAATCCCCCAATGGTAAACACCCTTGCCCTTACGGTCACATCCTCCCTAAATATCTTTACATGTTTGGCCCCCTCAATAATTCTTCGCCCCGTCGTTCCCTCAGCTTGAAATCCGATGATCACCAGGCTTGCTCCCTCCCGCCAAAGGTTGTGCTTCAAGTGGTGTTTGATACGACCAGCCGTGCACATGCCGTTTCCTGCGATAACAATCGCTGAACCGGAGCTGGCGTTGATGGCCATGGATTCCTTGGTACTCGGCGTGAATTGGAGATTGGGCAGATCAAAGGGATCATATCCCTGCGCTACAATGGCCTGGGCTTCTTCATCGTAATATTTTTTGTTCTCTCGAAAAATTTCAGTTGCCTTGATGGCCAAGGGACTGTCCAGATAGACGGGGATATCGGGAAGCAATCCTTCACGGTAAAATTCGCCCAGGACATAGAGAATTTCCTGGGTCCTTTCCACCGCGAATGCTGGAATCATGATCTTTTCCCCATTTGACACTGCGTAGTCGATGGCTTCCAATAGCTCTTCCTTGCTCTCTTCAAATGATCGATGCAAACGGTTTCCATAGGTAGATTCCAGAAAGAGATAATCAGCATCAAAGATCTCTTGTGAGTCCTTGAGAATCAGCTGATTTTTTTTGCCCAGATCCCCGGAAAAGACAATCTTGGTGGTCCCCTCATCCCCTTCTACCCATAATTCCAAGATAGAGGAGCCCAATATGTGTCCCGCGTTTCGAAGTCGTGCTTTGATTCCGGGTTCCACATCAATGACCTGGTCCCTATCCATAGGCATAAAGAGCTTCATACTGGCCTCCGCGTCTTCCGTCGTGTAAAGGGGAAGGACAGGTCCTTTCGACTGTCGCTTGTTTTTCCTTGTTTGCCATTCCGCTTCCACTTCCTGAATATGGGCCGAGTCCAGGAGCATAATCCTGCAAAGTTCCGCCGTGGGGGGAGATGTGATGATCTTCCCTTGAAAACCATCCTTCACCAGCTTTGGAATCCGACCGCTGTGGTCGATATGGGCATGGGTGAGGAAAAGGGTATTCATCTGTTGAGGATCAAATCCCCACTCCATCCAGTTGCGGCTCTCCGTCTCTCTTCCGCCCTGAAAAAGACCGCAATCCACCAATACTTTCTTGCCCTGAGGAGACTCAACGAGATAATTGGAACCGGTTACTGATCCTGCCCCACCAAGACAGACTACTCTGATCATTGTTCTCTCCTTCCACAACCCTTTTTAACCTTACATGCTGAGTCTTTCTATCTTTGCCTGGTTTTTCAAACTCTCCAGCCACTCTCCAAAGACGGTCTGTTGCTTTTCCTTCATGAGTGACGCGCGGGCATCTTCCTTCTCTTGTTCGAATTTTTCCTTATCAATCCCCTCTCGTCCCTCCCAACGAATCACAAAGATGCCTTTGTTGTTCTCAAAGACCTTGTCGGGATATTCTCTATCTTCACCAAGGCCGAAAGCCGTTTCTCTAAAATCCGAGCCGGATGGAGCTTGGGCCTCGGAATCTTCGCGTGTAAAAAAATCACTCTTCTGAATTGAGAAACCGCGCTCTGCCGCTAACTCCTCCCAGTTCTTACCCTCCTTTAATTCCTTTAAATACTCCTCCGCCGTAGCTCTCGCCTTATGGGTCGCAAGATAAGATACAAAATTCCTGGTCACTTCCTCTTCCACTTCCCTTAGTTCAGCCAAGTAGGAGGCTTTCTTGTCAGTCACCTGAACAATATAGTATTTGTCATTGAATTCCAAAAGTTCACTGATATCATCTTTCTCAAGAGAGAAGATTTTGTTTTTGATCCCCGGATCATCCCCTATCCCCGTGATGCTCTCATTCGAAGCAAAAAATTCAGTCTGTTTTACGGGGACTTGATGTGCTTCGGCATATTGAGTCAGTACGACCCCCTCATAAGGCATTTGGTCAATTAAAGATAAGGCTTTTTCATGGGCAAAGTCCGAAGCCGTGAGTTGGAGCAGCCTACTCCTGATCTCATCTTTGACCTCGTCAAGGCTTTTGGTTCTCGCTTCCTTAATGTCCTCAACCTTGATAATATGATATCCGAATGAGGTCCTCACCAGGTCGCTTATCTCCCCCTTTTCCATCCCAAAAGCAGCGTCATCAAACGGTTTGACCATTTCACCACGTGAAAAATAGCCGAGGTCTCCACCCTCTTCACTGGTCGGACCCTCAGAGTATTCCTTTGCCAGGTCCGCGAAATCTTCGCCTGCCCGGGCCTTTTCGAGAACAGACAGGGCCCTTTCTTTCACTTTTTGTTCCTCTTCTTCAGGAGTCTCTGCATCAACCTTGAATAAGATATGCCTGGCCTTAACTTGCCGTTCTTCTTGATACAGGTCTATGTTTTCTTCATAATAAGATCCTATTTCCTCGTCACTGATCACAACCCCGTCCGCAAAATCATTCGGGTCAATAGTAAGATAGGCGATTTTGATCCTCTCCGGCATACGGTACTCTTCCCTGTGTTCAGCAAAGTAGTCCTCCAGGGCCTTTCGTTCGTACTCTACCGACCCTTCATAGTCTTTGGGCAGAAACTGAACATAGCTGATCATTATTCTCTCGTTGTCAAATGTGTAATCATCCAGGAGTTCCTGATCTGTGACCAATGAAAAAGTCGTTAGGAATTGCATCAGTTTTCTCTCAAGAAGCTGCTGCGAGATGCCGACCTCAAAATCCTCAGGGGTCATTCGACTCTGGCTCAGGAGAAAGTTATACCGTCTCTCATCGAAACGACCGTCGGTCTGGAAATAGGAATAAGCGAGGATTTCCTCCTGTATCTCTTTTTCAGTGACATCCAGCCCGATCTTCTTGGCCTCTTGGTTGATCAGCCTTTGATTGATCAGGTTTTCCAGTGCCATATGATCGATATCAATCATTTTCATCAGGTCTTCATTCAAGGCACCCCCATACTGTTCTTGAAGGTTTTCACGAAGGCGCCTTTTGGTCTCCTCATATTCTAACCGGCTGACGGGCTCACCATTCACTAAAGCCACCTTCACACCCTTCCGCTCTGTAAAAGAGAAGCCAAAGTAAAGAACGAAGACGAAACTAATCAATCCGATCATCACCTTGATCAGCCAGGATTTGGCATGCTTCCTCATTAGACTCAATAACATGGAGCTTTACCTCCCAAATGCATCATATCGTTACGTAATCCCCCTTCAATTTAGATGAAATTTCAGAAGAAGGGATTCTTCCCTAAAAGATTTCGATCTCTATAAAACTTTGTAAAATAGCACGATAAACCCTGCCTGTCCATGAGAAATTAGGGAGTAGCGGAGACTGAGTTTTTCAAACCCTGCTGCCTACGTGAAGCCTTTGACGCAAAAAGGGTTTTCTTGTTATGATGCCATTCTCTTTTAAAACAAAGAGGTGTGAAGGAGATAAATCCTTATGAACAAAGTCGCGACAGGCCTGGATGTCTTCAAGGCAGACTACTTCACGAAATTAAAAGGACAGAGACTGGGACTCCTTTCCAATCAGGCCTCCCTGAACAGCCGGCTGGAATCGGCCAAAGAGACGATCTCCCATGTATTACCCGGTCAGCTCAAGGCCCTTTTCGGTCCCCAACATGGGTATTGGGGAGTAGATCATGAGAACATGATCGAAACCGACCATTCCTTTGACGAAGCATTGAACATTCCCTTGTTTAGTCTTTACTCCAAAATCAGAGAACCTTCCCAGGACATGCTTGACCTGATCGACACCTTGATCATCGATTTGCAGGATGTGGGGACAAGAGTCTACACCTTTGCCTCCACGATGCTCAATTGCCTCAAGGCGGCGGCCAAGAGTGACAAAAAGGTGGTCATTCTAGACCGTCCTAATCCCTTGGGGGGTGAAGAAGTGGAAGGCAATCTTTTGAAAGAAGAGTTTCTCTCTTTTGTCGGACCTTTCACCCTCCCTATGCGCCATGGTCTGACCATGGGGGAGATGGCCCAAATCTTCAATGAAATTCTTAACATCGGCGCGGACTTGGAGATCGTGCCCATGAAGGGGTGGATTCGTGGCATGTTTTGGCGGGATACCGGCCTCAAATGGATGATGCCTTCACCGAATATGCCCCTGCCTGAAACAGCACAGGTGTATCCCGGCCAGGTCATCTGGGAAGGAACAAACCTATCTGAAGGAAGGGGAACATGCAGGCCTTTTGAGATCTTTGGCGCACCATTTCTCGATACAGCCGCGATAAAGCGGTGCTTAAGCCCTGAGGCGACATCAGGAATTCATTTGCAGGAAATCTTTTTTTGTCCCACATTTCACAAATGGGGAGGAGAGATCTGCCGGGGATTCATGATTCATGTCCTTGATCCCCACGCCTATCATTCTTTTTTCTCTACCATTGATATGCTTAGAGCGATCGCAGATATCCATGGAGAGCAATTCACGTGGAAGCCCCCCCCATATGAGTATGAGTACGAAAAAATGCCGATTGATATCATTTTGGGGGATTCAACTCTTAGAAAAGAAATCGAAACGGGTAAAGAGGTCACGAAAACGAGGAATGACTTTGGTGAAGAACTCAGGGATTTTCTTCAATGGCGTGAGTCATTCCTCCTTTATCCTTAACGGTATTTGACATACCATGCATTCAATACAGTCTCTTGGGCTGTGTACGCGCCCACAGAGTATCTGTTCTACTTCTTTTGGCCTCCACTGATCCATTTGTCGATGGCTTCTTTGTCAAATCTCCACACTCTTCCGATACGGATAGCCGGTATTTTCCCCTCGGCGGCATACTTACAGATGGTAATCTCATGCAACTTCAAATATTTGGCTAGTTCCTTTGTTGTCATTATTTGTGGCATGTTATACTCCTCAATCTCCTTCTGTTATATCAATCCAGTTCTTGCTAGGATTTTTATACTTATAAATAGCACTTAAAACGTATAAAGTCAATAAAAAACTGCTCATAGTAAAGAAAAATATATTATCTTTATGTAATTAGTCTATATTAGATCTGATTGAATCTCTATTCTGAATAATTAAGGATAACTATAAGTTATGAATCGTAAATACCCCCGTATATTGCTGCTTCAGGTCACTCTTACCTTCTCGTTTGCCCCTCTCGCCTATTAGAAAGTGAAAATCGTCTTTGACGGGGATACTATTCTCCTAGATTCTGGGGGAAAAGTGAGACATTTGATGATTGACGCTCAAGTGTTGACGGATCGATTGGAATAGATATTGTCTTGGGGGAATAGGTATTCGAATGGATTTCCTGTCAGATGAGCATATTCTCTTGCCCTAAAAAAGGGGTGGGTTAGAGAAGATTATTTCAAGGTCTCGAGTCTCTGTTCGGAGACTTTAGCCTGGTCGGACTCAGGAAACGCGCTGACAATCCTCTTCAATAAAATCCGGGCGCCGGTCTCATCCCCTTTCTCCAAAAAGGCCATGGCCTGCTTTAGCATGGCATCGGGGACTTTGTTGCCTTCCGGATATTTCTTTTTTACCTCTTCATAGGCCGCGATAGCCCGGTCATATTGCTTCAAGGCCATATAACACTCCCCGACCCAATATTGCGCGTTGTCGGCAAGTCCGGATTTGGGATACCTCTCCAAAAATCTCTTGAACCCTTCGATGCTCTCCTCAAATCTCCCTTGATCAAAAGAGTCTTTGGAGGCATTGTACAAGGCCTGCTCCGTCGATATGGATTCATCAGGGCCTTCCGTTCCAGTTTCCTCTCCTTCAATAGGGCTCCCGACCTCCGCCCGATTCTCGGCAGAAGGAACTCCCTGTCCAGGTTGTTCATATGGCCGTCTGATCCCTGACTCAAGATCCGCCACTTTTTGCGTAAGGGCCTCCAAACTAAAAAGTATCTCGCTCAGATCCCTTTCCACTATGCCTCTGATGACGACTCCATTGTCCTCCACCTCCTCAGACAGCCTTATCGTGTCTCGCACCAGTTGATCTATCTTAGTCGCGCTTTCAGCCTCTTTGTCCTGAATGGTATATAACTCACCATTCATGGTCTCCTGAAGCGTGGTCATACGTCCCTCAAGGGCAACAATCTGATCATTCAGATAGGTCAACTCTTGATCATAGACACAGGAACCCAGGCAAAAAAGGAGAAGGAAAATGAATATGGTTGACCGAGAAACGTGGATTGTGCGTTGCATAGTCTTTACCCTGCTCTTTAGGCGTCATTACTCTATGAGCCGTAGAGTGGTAATCACCAAATTCGGCTCAGCTGCGCTGCGATGGTCCACTCAGAGGAGGCATTTCAGGGCTTCCAGGACCACGCAGGCAGAGAACAGCCGGAGGAAAATGGGTTATAACCTTCCATCAATCCCCTATACATACATGGTCTGTGTATCGTCGATTTCTTAATACTATTTCACAAGGACGAATTGATCGTTCCTGTTTTTGGCCCAGGCCTCCTCGTTGCTTCTGGAATCAAGGGGTCTCTCCTCACCATAGCTCATGGTGGTCATACGATCCTTTGACACGCCCAGGGAAGCAAGGAAATCCTTGGCAGCATTGGCTCTTCTATCGCCCAGGGCCAGGTTGTACTCGTTGGTGCCCCTCTCGTCACAGTTCCCTTCTATCCGTACGGCGTATCTTGAGTTCTTCTTCAGATAATCCGCCTTTTTCACCAGAACAGCCCTGGCTTCGGCCGTTAATTCTGATTTATCAAAGTCAAAGTAGATATTGACCGATTCAAAATCCTCCATCTCCTGCCGGACCATGGCCTCCTGTCTCATCCTTTCCTCTTCTTCTCTGCGCGCTTGTTCAGCCCTTTCTTCAGCCTCACGAGCAGCCTGCAACTCGGCTTCAGTGGGGCCAGAAGGCGGCGGGGTGGTGACCTCCTCTGTGACCGCTTCTTTATGAGCGCATGATGTCATCAGAAAAAGTGCCGAGCACACAACAGTCAATGCAATCAAAACCGTCATCGTCTTCTTATTCATACCCTTTTACCTCCTGATCATGTAAGTTATTGATTTCAATAAACAAACGGCCTATTGATAAGTTTTTTCGCGATCAGCTTATCATCTTCTTATTCCGATTTCAAGACATTACGTAATCTATGTCAATACTTCAATACCCAAGGGACTTTGCCTGAATACTGAGGGCCCCCGCAAAAGGTCCTCTTCACACCTTCCGGATGAGCCGTCATCATCCATTCAAAACAAGACGGTCTCTCTACCGCCATATACGACTCAATCAGCCACCCACGATGGGGAGGTCTGCGCCCCTTTCAGAAAAGTGATTTGTCTCTGATTCTGCCCATTCTCGTTCATGATATACAAATGGTATTCGCCTCTCCTGTTTGAGCTGAATACGATATACCTCCCATCAGGAGACCAACAGGGATCCTCACTGTCTCCCTGATCTTCGGTCAATTTTTTCAGGTTACGCCCGTTTGAATCCATGGTGTAGATATTGTAACGCCCCTTCTCATAGCTTGAGAACGCGATTCGATCCAAACTGGACCAGCTTGGAGATTGGTTGTAGTTCCCCTGAAAGGTGAGTCTCTCTTCTCTGCCGGACTCTAGGGTTCGCACATAGATCTGAGGAGATCCGGACCGGTTGGAAACAAACGCGATTTTCTTACCATCCGGTGAAAAAGTGGCAGAGGTGTTGATACCCCCATGGCTGGTCACTCTTTCGACGGTTTCCCGGGTCAAGTCAAGGATAAAGATATCCGGTTTATCCTGACTCAGTGTGAAAGCCAGCCTCTTTCCGTCAGGGGCCCAGGAGGCTCCACTATACAAACCTTTTCTGTCCAGAAGAGTCCGGACCTTTTTTGAGGTATGATTTGTTAAGAAAAGCATCCAGTCTCCATTCCTTAAGGAGTAAAAGGTAATCTTGTCTCCTGACGGCGACCATCTTGGAAAAAGGGCAATAGACTCATCAAAGGTCACCTGTTCCACATTATATCCATCATAATCGGATATGTAGACCTCCTTGTGCCCCGTGGACGTAGACACAAAGGCAAGCTTGGTCAGAAACATCCCGTTGCGGCCGATCACCTTGTACATGATCTCATTCCCGATCCTGTGCATCAAGGCCCTGTATATTTCGACCTTTCCCAGAAAGCGGCGACCAATGATTTGACGGCCCGAAAAGACATCATACAGCCTCGCCTCCACCTCGAGGTTGCGGCCGATAACGCTATATCTTGCCATGAGAAGAAAATCCGCGCCTATGGCAGACCAGCTCCTGTTATCAGGGGATAGTGTGCCGTCTGCCGTCTCCAGAAAGGCGGCCTTATCCATGGGAGTGAAATAGCCGCTTAAATCCAGATCATGGGATACGACTTCAGGCAGGGCCGTGGACAGTTCCGGATAGGTCTCATCGACATTAAGGTTTGTAAAATCCGGAATAGCGATATTGAACTTTTTTATCGAAAACCTATCGATTTCAATAGAAATCTGGCACCATGCCTGTGAAGGTAAGAGAAACAGGAGCACCAGAAACAGCCCCAGCCAGAGGGTTGCCCTCATTTCTCTACAGATTCTGTGGATTGAAAATAATTTCGATTTCAGCATAGCTCTTCTTGTAGATTTCAGGGAAAGGAGGCAAAGGGTCGGATCTTTTGATCGCTTTTAGAGCCGACTCGTCAAATAGAGAGTCCCCGCTGCGCTTCCTTATTTTGTTCTCTAAAATGGTCCCGTCTCTTCTTACCGTAAGTACAATGATGGCTTTCAACTCTTTTCTCTCAGGATAGGCCCAATTACTGTAAATCCTTTCCTCCACCTCCATTCTATAGATCTGCATGGGAATGCCTTCCACGGATTGTCCCGTGCCGTCTCGAATGGTAGAGCCCCCAAACCGGCTTTCCAATGAGGCCAGGGTCCTCTCCAGACGGGCCTCATCTTCTTTTTCGGATTCTTCTTTTGATTTAACCTCGTTTTCGATCCTGGAAATGGCATGGTCTATGCGGTCAGCAGGAGAGGTTTCAGGTTTCTTTGTGGAAGGCCTCTTGACTTCCACCGTCCTTTTAGCGACTACAAGGGGTTTCTTCTCCTCTTTCGATTTTGAAATACGCTTGGCCTGCTCATCTCTTTTGACCTCCGTCTTCTTTTTTTCTTCTGTTGGGATCTTCGCTTGTCTCAGTTCCAGGACGTTTCGTTCGGGCATTTCTACCAGATCGACAGAATAGATGACACTATCAAACCGTCGCGTGGGCATGGCCTCGGGAACAAACAGGAAAAAAGAGAAAATGCCGAGATGAAAAATGATGGATAGCCCCAGCATCGAGTGCCATTTCATCTCTCCCGGACTATTGGAGGACTTTTTTCCATCCCTGGTTATCGTCGTTTGAGATTTCACCTCAGAATACACCCTATTCTTTCTAAAGAACTAGTCTTCCGGCTCCGTGACAATCCCTAGTTTCTCTACTCCAGCCCTCTTGATACTCGCCATCACCTGTACAACAAATCCATGTAGGGCATCCTTGTCGCCCTTTAAGAGTATCTCGTTATCTCGGCGGTATTTCATAACAGACCTAATTTTATTCTCAAGATCTTCCGGTTTTATCTCGGTCCTTTCCAAAAAGATACCCCCCTCCTTGGTCACGGTCAATATCAGAGGATCCTCACTGGTCTTCACACTCTTTGCCGTCGTCTGCGGAAGATCGACCGCCACGCCCTCTATCATCATGGGGGCAGTGACCATAAAAATGATCAGCAATACGAGCATCACATCCACTAATGGCGTGACATTGATCTCCGACATGAACTTTTTTCCGTTGTTCATACCCATCATATAACCGTTATTCCTCTTTTTAGTTCATCTGTTGTTTTAATAAATGCCTTCCCACCAAACTCAGGAAATCGGATGTGAAGGTATCCATCTCCGCCCTAAGCACCAGGACCTTCTGACTGAAATAGTTGAAAGCGATTACCGCGGGAATTGCGGCGAACAGACCTGCAGCCGTTGCGATGAGCGCCTCGGCGATTCCCGGCGCCACAACAGCCAGACCGGCTGAGCCCTTCAACCCTATTCTGATAAAGGAGTCCATAACCCCCCAGACCGTTCCAAACAGGCCGATAAAGGGGGTTGTATTCCCTGTGGTGGCCAGAAAGGAGAGGGCTGATTCCAGTCTATTATTCTGGTCAATGGTCGTGCGCTTTAAAATTCTTTCCACATTATCCATCATCCGCTGCATGGCCAGATCCTTGTCTGCGGATTCAGGATTGGATTGTATTCTGCTCATCTTCTTGAATTCCGAATACCCCCCCCTGAAAAGATGTGCGACAGGGCTGTATACCAGGTCATCACATTCCTCATATAGGGTATTGAGTTCCGAAGTCTCCCAAAATGCCTCTAAAAAGACGGCTGTCTCCTCTTTGGCCTTTCGAAGTTGTCTCCATTTCATAAAAATAATGGTCCATGATACGACCGAAAACAAAAAAAGGATCAGCAGAACGAATTTGACCATGAGACCCGCGCCTGCGATCATGTGAACGATATCATTTCCAAATGCTCCGTCCATCATCGTTTCCTCATTTCGTTAGAAATAATCCACTGATTGGCTGGCCGTTCGTGGCGAGTCAATCAGTTGGTTGTTTTATGATTCCTCTCATTCTATGACCAGTGTTGTATTCTACAGAAAAACCCATCCCCTGACACGTTTCCCGAAAGGATACAACAGCTGTACATTCGTCTCTTCCCCTTCAGTCACTTCCTCACAACCTTCGGGGAGCACCATCAAGGCCTCCTTCTGTGCCATGGTCCGTAACCTGCTCCTTTGTCTGATGGGCTGAACCATAGCACCATTTTCACCGATAGTAAAACGCGCATCAAAGAATTGGGTCCACTCCTTGTCGCCCCGGATAGTCTCTCCCGCGCGAGCCCTGACCCAGAGAAAGGGTGGACGCGTACAACCTCCCATTGCAAGAAGACCTGGCAGGGCCAACTGAGTAAAGGCCGTTTCATTGGCCGAGGGAACTCCCGGCAGCAAGAAAAAGGGATTCCCCTTCAACAGCCCAAAACCTGCGCCCTTTCCCGGTTTCATTTTCACCTTATGGTACACACCCTGCCAACCGAGATCGTCAAGAACCCTCATCATTAGATCCCGTTCACCGCCCCATGCCCCACCGCTGGTTATAAACGCATCCACATGGGGAAGTTGTTTCACAATAGCGGACTGAATCTCTTCTTTCCGATCAGGAACCTGTTCAACTCGATAGGAAATGCCATAAAGGGAAAGCCAGGAACATATTTCCACCATGTTGCTGGCGTACAATTGGCCTTCCGCAAGAGGATTACCCGGAAGCACGACCTCATCTCCGGTGGCGATGACCGCCACACGCGGGGCTTTTCGTACCATTCCCTTTTCAAATCCGGCCGAAGCCATAAGCCCTAGACGGGCCGGCGTCATGAGTTCACCTTTGGTGAGGACAACCTCTCCTTTTCGAACATCAGCTCCTTTCCGGAAGACATTTTCACCCGGTCTCACTGAATTGAAGCAAAGAACGACCTTATCGTGCCTGGAGCTATTCTCCTCCATGATAACGGCATCAGCGCCATGGGGCATGGAGGCGCCCGTGGTGATACCGACGGCCTGGCCCCATTTGACACTCTGGCTCGAAGAAGTTCCGGCAGTTATACGCCCGGCAACATCGAGTTGAATGGGGTTCTCTTTGCTGGCTCCCGCGAGGTCCATTGATCTAACTGCATAGCCATCCCTCAAAGAACTATTCGACGAAGGGGAGTCAACCTTAGCAACGATATCTTCCAGCAGGGTTCTTCCCGTCAGCTCTTCCAGAGGGACTGTCTCCATCTCCGTCAAAGGAACGGAAGAAACGGTGAGGTCGAGCGCTTCATTAAATCCAATAAGATGCTTCATATTGCATCAATTCCTGTTCATGAACGGCCCTCATACTTTGACTATGGGCGTTTCAAGTCAAATCGCTCAGCTAAAAAAAGGGCAAGCCCCCTGACGTCATTCGTAGAAAATCGGGGCACGCCAAGATCCACGTTCGTGTCCGTCATCAAGGCAATGAGTGCTTCATCGTTCCGGCAAAGAGGTTGAGGGTGGACCTCTTGTCTAAATACCTCTACCTTGGGTTTGTCCTTTCTCTTATACCCTTCCGCCAGGATGATATCCACGCCAGGGAAAAAGAGGGCCAGTTCATCAAGGCTGTGATCATGATCCACGTCCATGACCATCCCGATCCGTTCTGGCGAGGATATGATGCTTATCATAGATCCCGCCTGTTTATGTCTCCAGCTGTCTTTCCCTGGTCGGTCCATCTCAAAACCATGTACATCATGTTTGATGGATCCCACCTGCAATCCCATCCTATTGAGTTCAGGAATAAGCTTCTCCATTAGGGTGGTTTTCCCTGATCCCGATTTTCCTACAATGCACACAACAGGCGCCGTTTCTCTACTCAGAAGCATACTATTCTCATCTTGATGTCTAAAAGGCCGTCCATATCGCAAGAAGGATTCTGACCCGTCATTTCGTTTCATTAAATATCATCTTAAAAATCTGATCATCTGCCTCTACACAGCTTTTTTTTAACCGTGCATACTTCTCCAGCAGTTCCTTCCCCTCCCGGGTGAGTCTGGAACCCTGTTTCCTGTCGGTATCCACGATCCTGGCCTTCAAATAGCCTTCCGTGACCTTTATCTTACTCCAAACCCCCTTGTAGGACATTTTCATCATCTTGGCTGTCTGGTTTATGGATCCTGTCCTTTCTATGTTCTCCAGAATCGCTTTTCTCCCTTCTCCAATGATGATGTTGCCATTTTCATCCACAACCCATTGTCTAGATTTTAATCTCAAGGATCTCATGACTCTCCTCCGCCAAAATACTTACTCCACTTCCCTCCAAAACTCTCCACTCCTGGATGGATCATACCCGCCCAAAGTGATGACCCTCTCTCTAAAGCCCTTGGATTGAATGGTCTTAAGGACCATTTGAATTCTCGCGTTTTCCAACACAGACGACGGAATGACGAGGTCGTATTGCTCCCTTTCCATTGGGATGAAATCCAGATCAAGGGCCTTTGCAGCCGCAAAGATCCCCATGCCGCAGTCGGCCGTGCCGCTCAATATGTCAACCGCCACGGCCATATGGGTAAATTCCTCGTGATTATAACCTGTTATGTTGTCCGGATTAATCCTCAGTTGCTCCAATTTGTGATCGAGAAGCACGCGGGTGCCGGACCCTTTCTGACGGTTGACAAAACAAATATCCTCTCTCGTGAGATCATTGATGTCTCTTATGCCTTTAGGATTTCTTTTTGCCACAATAAGGCCTTGATCTCTCAGGACCAGATGATAGACACTCACCTTGGTCCCCTTGAGATATCTTTTGATATAACTCAGGTTGTACTCGCCGGTCTCGGTATCCAAGAGATGAGAGCCAGCCATATGACAGGTCCCTTTCTTGATCGCTATAAGCCCTCCCAAACTCCCCACATTCCCCGATGAAATCCGGACGCCGTGGCCGCGCCGTCTGATTTCATCCCCAAGAATGTCTATGGTCATATCGTGACTGCCGATGACCACCACCGTGTTCAAGATCTCTTCTTCATCTACCAAAAGCTCTGCGTCCACAACTTCATCCTGCTTGACTCCTTCAGACAGCCCCGGAATGCGAAGAAGTCCCTCTGCCCTTGTCAGTGTCGTAATAGAGCCCGCAGACCTGGGCAGCGGCGTCGCCACAGTCTTCTCTCCCACCCTGCCGATATTGACCCGTAAAAACTCCTCAATACCCAATTTGGATGGAATATCTCTGGAAGGTTGAACTGATATGATCTTCCTCTTGGGAGGGGGATATCCTTGAAGGCTGCTCAGAAGTGGTCGAACAAATTGATCAAACGAGAGGGTGGCAGATACGGGATAACCCGGGTTTCCAATGACCGGTTTCCCCTCTATCGCCCCCAGAATAGTGGGCTTACCCGGCATCATCGCCACGCCATGCACAAGGACTTCTCCCACATCCCCGATGATTTCAGCCGTGTAGTCCTCGCTGCCCGCGGATGAGCCCGCATTGATAATAATCAGATCCGCATCGGAATCTACGGCCCTCTTGAGAACCTCACGGATACTATCCTCAAAGTCGGAGATAATATCGTAAACTGTTGGAATGCTTCGACATTCTAACACAAGTCCGGAAAGAATCAGGGAATTATACTCTATGATCTGCCCCTTTTTCTGCCGCACAGGCCCTTCCTCTTTTTTGTGTCGGATCAACTCTGAACCAGTGGGGATGATCACCACCTTAGGCTTTTTCCAGACCCTCAGGGAATAGACACCTGCGCTAACGAGGGCTCCCATATCATAGGGACGTATTGGGTGATTCTGTGGCAAGAGTAATTCGGTGGCGACAATATCCTCCCCCACTTTTCTGACATGCTGCCAGGGATAGGCCGGCGATCGAATCTCGATTTCCTCTTCATCGAGCTGATGGACCTTCTCCACCATGATGACTGCGTTAAAGCCATCCGGTATGGCTTGGCCTGTGTTAATCCACAAAGCATCCCGACCTATTCTCAGGGTTCTGGGATTCCTATCAGTAGTACCGTAGGTTGCCTCCGCAGAAACGACAATCCCATCCATGGCTGCCGAGTGATAGGAGGGGGCGGACATCCTCGAAAAAACGGGTTCCGCCGTGACACGCGCCAACGAGTTTTCTACAGAAATCTCTTCTGGACCGGTCCGTTGGTTCGAACTGAATCTGGAGAAGAAAATCCTTTTGGCCTCCTCCAGGGTTTTCATGGACAAGTAAACATTCCTTTTCAACGAAACTCCCCTTTCTTGGGGTTGAAGATCATTACTCTCACCTTCTCCCCCTGATAGAGGCCCTCTGTGTTCCTTTCTACTCTGAGCAGGCCGTCCGCCTCCACTAGGGTTGAAATCAGACCCGACTTACCGAAAATAGGCTCAGCGACAAGATTCCCGTCCCCTTTTTTCAATTTTACACGGAAATACTCTTCCCTTCCGCTAGCCGATTCGATGTTTCGACTCAACTCTGCCTCGATCTCATCATGAAGACTCTCAGAAAAATGAACTGTCCCTGAAAGCCTGCGCAAAAACGGCGCCAGGAAGATCTCAGCCACAACCATGGCCGAAGCCGTATGACCGGGAAGGCCGAATACGGCTTTCGTCCCAATCCTGGCGATGATGGTCGGTTTGCCCGGACTAATGGAAATCCCATGGACGAGCAACTCCGCATTCTCGAAAGACTCAAAGACCTTGAGGGTGAGATCCATAGCGCCCACCGAACTCCCCCCTGATATCCATACAGTATCTGCCTCTTGAAGACCCCTTTCAATCCTAGTCTTGATCTCTTCAAAATGATCTCGACATAATCCGAGATTCACAGGATCTGAATCGGATTGCGTACAAAATGCACTGAGCGTGTAGGTGTTGATATCCCTCACTTCTCCCGGCTTGGGCCTTTGGGTCACAGGAATGACTTCGTCTCCCGTTGAGATAATGGCCACCCTTGGCCTCTTGTAAACGGTGACCTGAGATAGGCCTAAACCGGCCATAACACCTAGGTCCTGCGGTCTTAGGGGGCGACTTCCTTTCTTGAGGACCGGGATCCCTCTCTTGAAATCATCATCCGGAAGAATCACATTCTCCAGAGGCGATATGGCTCGGGCCACTTCAATCGTGTTCTGATCCAGCTCATGGCAGTATTCCACCATCACCACGCCGTCCGCCCCTTGGGGCAGCATCCCCCCAGTAGGCATCTTGACAGCTTCTCCCGGCTTCAAGGCAATATCCGGCTTCTTGCCCATGGGTACTTCACCACTCACTTCCAGAATAGCCGGCAAGGTTTCAGTGGCCCCGAATGTATCCTTGGCCCTTACCGCGTATCCGTCCATGGAAGACCTGTAGAAGCCCGGCAAATTCTCCGGCGAGACGACATCCCGGCTCAAAATCCGGCCGAAGGCATTCCCTAATGGAACCGTCTCTTCTCCCAACGGACCAAAAGTCTTGATGATTTCAAAGACCTCTTCCGGAGTTTTCACCTTGAGAAACAAACCTTTTATACCTCACAAGAAATTTATCTTCTCTTCCCTTGAAAGTATTGTGGAATTATGTCATGAGGGATATATCACCGCAACCAAAAACAACATCCGGCTTTTGGCGGTTATTCCCAAAAATCCTCATTCTCCATGCTATTATATTTTGCTCGCTCTTCGGCCCGTCTTCGACC
>JAFGFY010000021.1 GCA_016930795.1 Deltaproteobacteria bacterium | reverse complement strand
TCCAAGAACCAGTCTTCCGCTGGCACTCCCCTCCACCTCCTCAAAATTGGAGACCTCTTTTAGAAAAATCTCATTCTTCCCCACACGCTTCAGAATAGGAGGCAATTGAACAAGATCGGCCTGAACAATGATATCCAGGTGAAAGGCCTTGTCCTTTTTTCGAAGGCCGAGAGTCATACTTCCTTCACGGCCAAAGGAATGACCCAGCTTCGCCTCCAGTTCCTTTCCTTGCAGTATGCCTTTGGAGATGATCATCTCCCCTTTGACTTTCGTCAGATCCAATTCAGCGCGGGGAACGAAGATATTTCCATGATCCATGACGCCCTTGATGAGATAGTTGTCCAATTTTTTCAGGTCAGAAAGTCTGTTTACCCGAGCGCTGAGAGTGATCCACGGCACATTTCCGCCCCTGACAGTTTGAAAAACCTTGTCGACATTGCGAATATGTCCCCCTAAAGAAAGGACTACTTCACGGATGGAATGAACGTCCAGCTCGCTTCCTTGAAGCTCAAGACTGACCTCCGAGGAAGGACCCTGATCGAGCAGAAATTTGCCGGTCATATGAAGAGACGGATAATCAAGGCTGAGCTCATCAAGAGCCACTTCCGTTTTTCCCTCATGCATTGCGAAAGCGATTTTGAGTTTCTGTCCGCTGAGGACGACTTGCTCTTTCTCATGCTGCAGGACCAGATGAGGAAGAGTCCACTCCATATCTCCTATTCGTGTGTGAGTGCCGACAAAATCGAGGTTCAACTTCAAATCGGTCCTGGATTCGGCTAGACAAAAAAACGCGTCAGGAAGAAGACGGTTTAAGAGCCTGTGAGGGCAGAAGTCCTTTATATCCAGACGTCCTTTACCCTTTTGATCCTCTATGTTCAGTCGCCCTTCGAACTCTATTTCTTCCCCCAGATCTGATGAACAAGTGAAATGACAGGTCAATTCCCGGGGAGGAAAGATAATGCGGGCCGTTATATGATGGAAAGAGAGTGGTGATTCCATGTAGCCGAAAAACTCCACGCGCCCGTTCTCTGTTCTGATCATCAGATGAGGCGCATATATAGCCAGGGGTGCCATGAGCGAATTCATGGACTCCTCGATCCTTTCCGAAAATGAAGGAGTATCATCACTTTTTTCTTCTGTCGCGAATCGTGTCGAGAATGTGACTTTGAAATCAGGTTGTTCCAACAGAACCTCTCCCAAACCCAATTTGCCTATGAAAAGTGGCAGGATTTTTGGGTAGAGCCTCAAGATTTCAAAAGTCCCGTTAACTTGTCCGGGGATAGAGACAATACCTTGTTTGATCAGCGCGTGGGGTCTCGGGAAGAATGATAAGTCAAGACTCTGAAAGGTCACTTTTCCTTCCATGTTCTGGGAAATACGGGCCGCAACTCGCTTTTTGACGGCATCACGATTGATGAGCGCAGGGAAGAGGATACAGAAAGCTAAAAGGATGGCCAGAAGGGCTCCTACAAGCCGGAGAATATTCTTTTTTCCTATTTCTATCAATTTACGATTCTCTTGATGACAACTCTGCCTATGGATTATCCATCAGGTCTGTGAGGTGATACCACATCTCAGGGCAAGAAACAACTGAGGAGACGGATTGGTTCTGGATAGAATAGATATGGTAATAAAATAATCCCTTCAAAAACAAGCCCTTGAACCCTTAAGTCAATCCATGCAACGGCTGAGGTAATCTGCTACAAGGAAGGGCTATGGACGGCGGGTTATGGAGGACGATCGATGGAGTAGACTTTATCCGAGGATCTGCTTGCATGACACTTTACATGCTGATATCTTCTTTTGGATATGAAGACATAAAGACTGTGTAATGATATCCTGATGCTGAAGAAACACGGAAAAAACGCCATTGCACCAATAGATAGACACATTTTATAAAGGAGGATTAATGGCTATGGCTGAAATTGTTAAGATTATTGGAAGGGAGATCCTCGATTCAAGAGGCAATCCCACTGTAGAGGCGGATGTCTTCCTGGATGATGGGAGCATGGGAAGGGCGGCCGTCCCATCGGGCGCTTCAACGGGTGAGCACGAAGCGGTTGAGCTTCGGGACCAAGATAAATCCCGTTATCTCGGTAAGGGCACCCTCAAAGCGGCAGGATATGTGAGCGGTGAAATCGCCGTCTCTGTTCAAGGCATGGATGCCACCCTCCAAAAAGAGATCGATCAAAAGATGATAGACTTAGACGGATCTTCAAACAAGGGCAGGCTGGGGGCCAACGCCATTCTGGCGGTATCTATGGCTGTTGCGCGGGCTGCGGCCTCATCCAAAGGAGTTTCACTCTATCAGTATCTGGGGGGAGGTTCTGCTTCACTTCTGCCGGTCCCAATGATGAATATATTGAACGGCGGCTCCCACGCGGATAACTCGGTGGATGCGCAGGAATTCATGGTCGTTCCGCTGGGGGCAGGAAATTTCGCCGACGCCCTTCGAATGGGCGCGGAGGTCTTTCATACCTTAAAGAATGTCTTAAAGAAAAGGGGTTACTCCACGGCAGTGGGTGATGAAGGAGGTTTTGCGCCGAATCTCAAATCCAACGAGGAAGCCCTCGAAGTGATCCTTGAGGCCATCACACAGGCAGGCTATCGTTCCGGTGATGATATCTGTCTTGCCCTCGATCCGGCAGCCAGCGAATTCTACGATACAGAGAAAAACAAATATATATTCAAAAAGTCGGATCATAGGGAACAAAGCCCGGAACAGATGGTGGAGTTCTGGACGGAATGGGTGCGCCAATACCCTATCGTTTCTATTGAGGATGGTCTGGCGGAAGATGACTGGGCGGGTTGGAAATTGATGACCAACGCCCTTGGAGACAAGATTCAGATCGTGGGCGACGATCTTTTTGTGACCAATACAGAACGACTAGGCCGGGGTATTCAAGAGGGAATCGCCAATTCTATTCTCATCAAGGTCAATCAGATCGGCACACTAACTGAAACCTTGGAGGCAATTCGAATGGCGACGTCCGCAGGCTATACATCAGTGATATCCCATCGATCCGGAGAGACCGAAGATACCTTTATCTCAGATCTTGTGGTAGCTACGGGTGCAGGACAAATCAAGACCGGGTCGGCAAGTCGCACTGATCGAATCGCGAAGTATAATCAGCTGTTGCGGATCGAAGAAGAGTTGGGGCGAGGGGCGGATTTCGCAGGACGAAATGCCTTTCATCAGCTGATTTCAAGCTAAATGATTTTGATGAACAGGCTCTTGGACTGGAAGCATAAGACAATTCGCACAAGAGGGAATTAAGCCGATGAACATCAAAGATTTAAATATGAATGTCTCAACACTTGGGGAGTGCCGCATCCCTTCCCCCATGGAGACAAAACAATTTGTGCATGATGAGGACCGTGTAATCTATCAGCATAGGATCGAAAAGATCAGAGCATATATGAGTTCTGGAGAAGAACCGCCCTCTTTTGAGATGGCCGGTCCCAGAGAAAGCATCTACTTTGACCCTTCCAAACTCAAGTGCGGTATTGTCACATGTGGTGGGCTTTGTCCAGGCCTGAACGATGTGATTCGCGGCATTGTTATGGGTCTCTATTATCACTATGGCGTCAAAATGGTCTTTGGTTTCCGATACGGCTATGAGGGCCTGACTCACCGCCATGGTCATACGCCTCTGGAACTGACCCCGGATTCGGTCAACGATATTCATAAGGAGGGAGGCACCATTCTGGGGACCTCCCGAGGGCCTCAGGATATCGCGGAGATGGTGGACGTGCTCGAACGCATGAATGTTCGGATTCTTTTTACCATCGGAGGTGACGGCACCTTACGAGGGGCACAAGCAATCTCGGATGAGATCGCACGCCGTGGGATAAAAATCGGCGTCATCGGGATTCCCAAAACCATTGACAACGATATATCCTATGTGGACACATCCTTCGGCTTTGAGACGGCTGTATCTTCTTCCAGGACGGCCGTCTTCTCGGCCCATAACGAAGCCATCGGAGCCAGAAATGGTATCGGACTGGTGAAACTGATGGGGAGGGAGTCAGGCTTTATCCCGGCCTATGCCGCCCTTGCCAATAACGATGTTAACTTCTGTTTGATTCCGGAAGTTCGCTTTTCTTTGGACGTATTTCTAAAGACCCTTAAAGAAAGAGTGGAGCGCAAGGGACATGCCGTTATTGTAGTTGGAGAAGGTGCGGGTCAGGATCTTGTGGGACGAACCGAGGAACGGGATGCGTCCGGTAACATTCGTTTTGGTGATGTGGGGATTTTCCTGAGGGATAAAATCAGAGCCTATTTCAAAAAAAGGCGAATGCAGGTTGATCTCAAATATATCGATCCCAGTTACACCATTCGAAGCATGCCTGCCAATCCCCATGATTCCGCTTTTTGCCTGCTTCTGGGTCACAATGCCGTCCATGGTGGAATGGCAGGCAAGACAAACATACTGATCGGTTACTGGAAAGGGGAATTCACCCATGTGCCCATCAGCCTGGCAGTTTCCAGCAGAAAGAAAATTGATCCTGATGGAAGATTCTGGAGCACAGTCCTGTCATGCATCGGACAGCCCCGAGAAATGGCATAGAAGCTTCTTTCATCGCAGATTGAGGTTTAGAGACGATGTTGAATGTGATGAATCCCGTCAAAACAAGAGCTTGGAAAGACCTCACTCTACACTTTGAGGAAATGAAGAGGGTACACATGAGCACCCTCTTTGCGGAAGACGGCCAGCGGTTTCAAGATTTCTCCATCCGGTTTAACGACATTCTTGTCGATTTCTCAAAGAATATTATGACCAGGGAGACCATCAAGCTATTGATCAAACTGACAAAGGAAGTCGACCTGGATGATGCCATTCAGAGAATGTATTCCGGTGATCGCATCAATCAAACGGAAGATCGGTCCGTCTTACACATTGCCCTGCGAAATCGGGAAAACACGCCCATTTATTCAGATAACAAAGATGTAATGCCTGAAGTCAACGCTGTCCTGGACAAAATGGAAGCGTTCTCAGGAAGGGTCCGATCCGGGAAATGGAGAGGATTCTCCGGGAAAAAAATCATGGACATCGTCAATATCGGCATTGGGGGGTCGGATCTGGGTCCTTCTATGGTTACGGAAGCCTTAACTCCTTATGGGCACAGTGATCTCTCCATCCATTTCGTGTCCAATGTGGATGGGGCCCATATCGCTGAAACATTGAAGAGACTCAATCCGGAGACGACTCTGTTTCTCATCGCCTCGAAATCTTTTACCACCCAAGAGACCATGACCAACGCCTTCTCTGCAAGAGAATGGTTCTTGGGCCGAGCCAAAGACCAAGTCCATATTTCAAAACACTTTGTGGCTATTTCTAAAAATGCAGATCGGGTTCAAACCTTCGGTATTGACAAGGAAAACATGTTCCTATTTTGGGATTGGGTGGGGGGGCGTTATTCTCTCTGGTCTTCCATCGGCTTGTCCATAGTCTGTTATATCGGATATGAACGCTTCACCGAACTCCTGCAAGGGGCCTTTGAAATGGATATACACTTCAGGGAAGCTCCGTTCGAGAAGAACATTCCAGTCATTCTCGCGTTAATCGGCATCTGGTACAATAATTTCTTTGGGGCCCAAACAGAAGCCATCCTGCCTTATGATCAGTCTATGCGCCGCTTCCCGGCCTACTTTCAACAGGCGAATATGGAGAGTAATGGAAAGTCGGTCGCCAGGAACGGAGAGAGGGTCGAATATCAAACCGGACCGATTGTCTGGGGGGAACCCGGAACCAATGGACAACACGCCTTTTATCAACTCATTCATCAAGGCACCAAGATGGTTCCGGCGGATTTTTTGGCTCCGGCAATCAGCCATCATCCCGTGGGCGCCCATCATGATATTCTGCTGTCCAATTTTTTTGCGCAGACAGAAGCCTTACTCTATGGGAAAAACAAGGATGATGTGATTGAAGAATTAAGAGAACAGGGAAAGAGTCGTGATGATATTGAAAAACTCTATCCCTCGATGGTCTTTGAAGGGAATCGGCCCACCAATTCCATTCTTTTCAAGAAGCTGACACCAAGGGTATTGGGCAGTCTCATTGCCATGTACGAACACAAGATTTTTGTTCAGGGAGTGATCTGGAACATCTTCAGTTTTGATCAATGGGGAGTGGAGCTTGGTAAACAGCTTGCAAGAAAGATTTTGCCGGAGCTGGAGGGTGATGAAATGGTCACCTCCCATGATTCCTCCACGAATGGCCTCATCAATGCCTTTAAAGAAATGAGAAAGGGAACGGGTTTATATGAATAATGGGAAAGGTCAGTCCGTTATAGAAAGGATGCGAGAACAGGCCCTTGCCTTTTTTCATTCGGCCATTGAGGCCGTGGACCCTATCGGGGCGATTCATCGTCATGTGAGTATGGATAGCGGGTCTTTAGTGGTCAGTGGAACGAGGCTGGAATTGGATGATTTTGATCGAATATGGGTTGTCGGTGCGGGGAAAGGGACGGCCCCGATGGCCCAGGCCATGGAAGGGCTTCTGGGTAAGCGGATTTTTGAGGGTGCTATTGTGGTGAAGGATGGGCATGGACTCCCCCTCAAACGTGTCCGAATCCATGAGGCGAATCACCCAATTCCCGATCAAAGGGGTGTTCAGGGGGGAGAAGACATTCTCTCCCTTGTAAAGAGGGCGAATGATCGAGACTTGGTAATCACTCTGCTGTCCGGCGGCGGATCAGCACTCCTGGTAGCCCCGGCTCAAGGTGTGACTCTCAAGGACAAACAAGAAGTCACAAGACTGCTCCTGGCCTGTGGCGCGACCATTCATGAGATCAACGCAGTCCGAAAACACCTCTCTCGAATCAAAGGAGGCGGACTAGCCCGTTCTGCCCACCCTGCCAGGGTGGTCAGTTTGATCCTCTCCGATGTTATAGGAGATGACCTTGATGTCATCGCCTCAGGGCCCGTGGTTCCCGACCCAAGCACCTTTCATCAGGCAGAGGAGGTATTGAAAAAACACGGTATATGGGAAAAGGTCTCGAAATCCGTGAGGGAACGCATTAAAAGGGGTGTAAATGGTAATATAGAGGAGACGGCTAAGCCGGGGGATAAGTCTTTTCGCAATGATATCACCGTACTTGTCGGGACTAATCTCCAGGCCCTTGAGGCAGCCAGGAAAAAGGCGGAGTTTCAGGGTTACCGCACATTGATTCTCTCTGCTATGGTGGAGGGGGAAACCCGTGAGGCGGCAAAAATGCACGCGGGAATTGCTAAGGAAATCATTGCCTCGGGTCATCCCATTCCCCCTCCCGCTTGTATACTATTCGGCGGAGAGACCACGGTCACTCTTCAAGGCAAGGGGAAGGGCGGACGCAATATGGAGTTCGCCTTGGCATCAGCCCTGGCGCTGGAGGGAGAGAAGCACGTGGTTATCTTGAGTGGCGGAACAGATGGTACAGATGGACCCACTGACGCGGCCGGCGCGATTGTCGACGGAGAAACTGTCGCGAGAGCCCGTTCACAAGGGCTTGACCCGCTGGATCATCTTCGCAGAAATGATTCTTACCCCTTGTTTCAATCCCTTGGAGATCTGTTGATCACAGGCCCCACTCGAACCAATGTCATGGATGTCTGTATTATGTTGGTTAGAGACAGAAACGGATTGATCGAATGAATATCGAGCATTAATCAAATAGGCTCTTTAGCTTATCCTTGACCTCATCTTTGAGTTCTTCTTCTTTCTCTTTTTTCAGAGTCTTCAGCTCTTTTCCCACGTCCTCCTTGAGTGTTTCGAGGGTTAGGCCATACTCTTCAAGTTCCTTATTCAGAATATCGGATACGGCCGACGAAGTGATCTGCTCGTAGAGAAAAGCAAGGACTCTCTCAAATATCTGCGCAGGGGTGGCTCCTTCCTTTTCTTTTCCAAGATCCGTCATGTGAATGTCGGGCAAGGCTGCGCTAATCGATTTTTCCGCGCCAAGCATGGCAACAGACAGATTCACCTTGCCGTCCTTGACAATGAGGTCTCTGATCAGGAGTTTTTTCCCTCCATTTCGTTCATCAGATTCCTCTCCCGCGGGCTTCTCCGGCATTTTCGCGCTCTTCTTGACGTTGTTCAGGATAGCCTTGAAGTTATCCGTGTTCCCGATTTTTTCATAGACGATCTCCGGCGCCAATACCTGGATTGAGTCAATGATGATGGTATCATCGGTGATTGTACTCTCATCCACATTCACCCGGATAGATCCGACACTCATGGCCTTTGGAGACTTGAAGCCTTTTGGGTTTCCCAGGTATAAGTCTCTGAGGTCGACTGTTGCGGAAAAGATGGAAATATCTGCGCCCTGAAGGCGAACCTCTGTTTTCGTGATGTCAGGGCCATAGGTATTGACAGCATTCGTGACGATTGGGCCGAGGTTTGAGAGTCCTAGAAACAGTATTACAGCGATGACGATGACAATAAGGCATAAACAAATTAATATCCATTTTTTCATGAGTTATTCCTCTTTATTAATAAACTACTTGATGATCTTTACCCAAGAATCGATCCGCCAGCTATATTGAATCAGGGCGTGTTGGACAAGAGTGAGGTTTGATGATCAAAATTCATATCCCAGGGTAACAAGATACCTTTCATCCGTTTTCTCCTGCCCAGCGGCGGGCATCTTATCCCAATTCCAATTATACTGAAGAGTCATGTTAAACCGCCTATAAAAAGGGAACCGAAACCCCGTTTGCGTGCGAATGGTTATATCGTCTGCGTCTTCCAGATTGAACAGGGCTTCGTCACTATGGAAGAACATCACACGTTCATCAAAGAGAGGTTTTTCGATTATGAACGCGAGGCGTCCGGCAGGGTAACTGTCGTCTTCGTCCAGTTCATAGTCTTCGTTGGCGTAAGAAAAGCCGACTTCTCCAGAGAATTTTGTCAAAGGCGTCTCAATAAATTGGTAGCCCGAACCCACGCCGAGAACGCTCCTCAGGTTCAGATCCTTGAACTGATCACTTTCAAAACTTGCGTTCCCATATAGGAACCATTTGTCACTAAGAAAATGGTCATAATTGATGGACCCGAGCCAATTGTCGGCAGTGTCCACATCGGAGCTTTTCTCGTTGTTCGTCTCAAAGGTCGCTCTGTACCTATTCTTCTCCGTTCGGGCGACAAAACTTCCGTCAAAATGGTAGGTTTCCGTATCCGTATTGCCCTTTTTAACGTCTATGCCCACATTTGCCCGAGCGCTGATCTTTACGGCCGGTTCCGGGGGTTTTGGGTTGATGGATTTCACATCTGCGAGGTGAAAGGAAACACCCCCTTCGATTGTCTCAGTCAAAAGATTCATCTCTTCTTCCTCACCTTGCCGCGAGATCCCCTCCATCACGCTTTCATCGGTCAGGATCACTTTGATGGGCTTATCTGTTCTCAGGGCCGCCACCTCCGACCACGTAATGGTGATTTCTCCTGCGTAGGAGGTCCCAAGAACCAGTCTATCCTCCTCCAAGGACTTGACCTCACCCGTGAGACGGTCTCCATTCTTAAGGTGAACCTCATCGGCGGCAGATATTCCGGATAAGAGAACAATAAGAAATAGAAATACAAATGTAGACCTTGTGTTATTTTTCATGAACAACCTCCAGATTGATATTTCCCTTTGCTTCGTCCCCACTGAGGAGAAAGATCGCGCTTTTGATGAAAGTCCTTCGACTTTGTCTCATTCTCTATCCTTCTTGAAAAACGTGCACATCGTGTTGAGGGAACGGGATACTGACACCTTCCGTGTCAAAGCGTTTCTTCAGGTTTTCCGTGAGATCGAAATAGACATCCCAGTAATCATCGGTTTTAGTCCAGGGCCGCACACCGAAGTTCACGCTACTATCGGCCAATTCAAGAACGACGATCGTGGGCGCGGGATCAGTGAGAATTCGGCCATCCTTTTTCAGCTCATCTTCAATCAGGCTTCTGACTTTATCAATATTATCCGAGTAGCTGACGCCTATGACGAGGTCGACGCGCCGAGTCCCTTTCGTTGTGTAATTCGTTATGTTATTGGAGGTGAGTTGAGCATTGGGGATGATAACGGTTTTATTATCAGGTGTCTTAAGTTGGGTTGTGAAGATATCAACCTTTTCCACGACACCTGTGACCCCAGCGGCCTCAACAAAATCATCCACCTTGACCGGGCGAAATATGATCAGAAGAATGCCTGCGGCAAAGTTTGACAACGATCCCTGCAATGCCAGGCCAACCGCCAGACCTGCGGCGCCAAGAACGGCGATCAAAGAAGCGGTCTGCACTCCGACCTTATGGATGGCCCCAAGAATGACAAAGATCAATAGGATGACATAGACGATATTGCATATGAAGTTCACGACGGTAGCGTCTACCTCTTTGCGCGTCATGATCTTCTCAAGGACCTTTCGTATGAACTTGGCAATCCATCGTCCAATGACAAAAATGAGAATGGCAGCAATGAAGTTGATTCCGAATTGTGCGAAGATTTCCTGTGCGTTAACCATGATATTTTCCATATTGGTCCTCCCTCTCTATCCAGGTTCCTATAAACAGAAGCGGCTGTAGACTGACAGACGCCTCAGACAAATCAGAACTTTTTTTATATATCACACGAATCTTGGAAACGCAAATTCCAATGAAAAAATGATGAGTTGATGCAAAGAAGCGGCTAAGGATTCGAAGGTGAGACAGATGGGTTTGATATGAATCTACCGTTTTTCGTGTAAGTGATAGGCCATCCTTGTGGTCATAAAGATATAGGTGCTGATGTTAAAGACCAGGTTTCGAAAGACTTCTGAAAGACGCTCATATTCCTCCTGCAAAAAAAGGGCATTCAACTCATCTACGGATGAATCTTCCGAGGCCATGACCGAAGCAGAACCGGGTTCATGCCCCAAATCCAGAAATGGAAGGTTCCCGAAGATATCCCCTTGTTGGAGCGATAACAAGGTCAGAGGGCCCTTTTTACTCTCTCCTAACACACACAGTTCACCGGCGTTTATTTTATACGCCTTCTTCTCAGGCGCTCCTTTCTTCAGGATGACTTTCTTGCCTTTCATCAGTTTCTCATTGAGAGGACCTTTAATGGATAACGCCACAACGAGATCTGTCACTTGTCGAAGCCTAGCGTCAAGACTAAGCAAAAGCATCTTAAAATCGGGCGATAGAGAGGAGTATTCTCTGGAAAGATATTCCGTGTCCAGCAATCCCAGTCGAACGTGGCCTTCGGCGGTTGTTGCAGAGGCGCTTCTCGCATATTCACGGATGGACAACGCAGTGATCGTCCCAACAAAACAGCCTTCTCCGATCCTAGCCACAGTCAAAAGACCTGATGACGTTTCCTTGCAGATATTCACAACCCCTTCCAGGATGACCCAGATCCACTTCCCATGACCTCCCTGTTTGACGATGCTTTCTCCGTCGGCATAGTCTTCCTCTTCGAGGATATGTGCGTAATTGACGAATGGTCCCTTAATGACCTTGATCCCCTCGATTTCACCCACTTTGTCCATGCCGGTTCTAATAAGAGAGGGTTCTTCGAAGGAAGGGGGCCCAAGTTTCTCAATTTCTCCATCGTCAAGCATTCTTAAGGCATCGAGTATAATCTCCATTCTGCCTTTTTTGATCACATGGGCTACTTTGATCGGTTGATCCAGAAATTCAAAAGATCCGTCACACCATCCGAACAGGGAGTAAATGGCTTCCATGCCCTGGATCGGCCCATTAGAGGCGTTAATGGGATTCCCTTTCTCAAAATATATGACGCCGGAGTTTGGAGCATAGGTGCTCCTGATGTTTAATACCCCTGTGCTATTGTTTCCCCCGAGAAGTTGGAACAGATCTCCCAGGCTGAGGAATCTCAAACGACCTGACAGTAAGACTTCGGACATAGCGGATCCTACTCCGTCCATTTCAGTTCTTTTTGGAGATTTTGTAGGGTGATAACCAGACATTTCTTCAGCGTTTCGGCTACACCGGTTCCCTTTAAGGCACTCGCCTCGAAAACAGGCGCATTGAGCTTGCTGTTGAGATCTCGCGTCATGAGGTCCACCGGCATGATGGGAATGTCCTTATCACCCAGGTCGCGTTTATTGAACTGCATAACAAGTGGGATCTTGAAGACGTCCTCTCCCTGAGCTGCCAGGTTTTGCTGTAGGTCTTTGAGAGAAAGGACATTTGCTTTTCTGCGAATCTCCAGGGAGTCAGCGACAAAGACGATACCATCAACATATTTTAGAACGAGTTTTCTTGTTGAAGAGTATTTCTGTTGTCCCGGTACGGTATAAAGCTGGACCTTGACATCACAACCTCTTATTTTGCCGAGGCCAATGGGAAGGAAATCGAAGAATAGGGTTCGATCACCCTTGGTGTTAATGGAGACCATATCGCTCATGGCATACTTTTTTCCTGCCTTGTATATGTATTCCAGGTTGCTTGTCTTTCCTCCCCGTCCCGGGCCGTAATAAACAAGCTTACACTCTATTACCCTGTCTTTCGCGTTAAAAATTGCCATAGGTATTAATGGTGGTCCTTGTCTTCCGCTTAGTAAGCCATTCCCTCTACTATCCCGATCGGATAGCCTTTTTGATGCAGAGTATTCAGTCTCCGCTTATAGTGATATCCAAAGTATAATCTCCCTTCTTGGGCCCGGAAGTGATTTGCGATTTTCCTGAAACGACACCTGTTCCGTTGAATACAGCGATAAGAGAATAACACTGCATGTCTGGCAGCTTGACTCCAGGCCTAAACGCATCCAAAAGTTGTGTCTTGTCGGATGGGACAATAATGCTAATGGTGTTGCCTGACTGAAAACTGACTTCAAATTCCACTGTTTCCCCTTTGAGGGGACCCCAATTCAATGGAACGCCCACAGAGGAGATATCCAGGACTTCTTCTTCCGCCTTTTTCTTTCTCTTGGCCTTACCAGCCCGTTCAACAATCTCAGGGATCTCCACTTTGACGCCTCTTTTATCCAGAAGGTTCTTAAGAAAGCGACGCAAGTACTTAAGATCATTCGGAGGAAAATCGTCGCGCGATACCCAGTTCTTGTACTGGTTAAGGGCGACCTCTGGCGGAGAAAGACTCAAATGGCATCTGAGTATGTTTTTGGCTGCTTCAAGAGGTAAGATGCCTTCACTCATGAGCCTCATAAACTCTGTCAAAGCCTTTTGATATTGCCCAAATTTGGCTAGCGCCACTGCGCCTTCCATAGTAGCATGCTCTCTGTTCTTCGAAAAAGAAAATAGCTTTTGGATAAGATCTTGGGTCTCATTAGAGAGTTGTGGTTTGGCTTCGGCTTTGGTGACATCGCTCATCTCTTTTTCTATAGATCGGATCTTCCCTTCGACCGCGTTGATCAGTTTCTTATTTTTAGAATACTTTTCATGGCCCTGTATGAGTTGGAGAAGTTCCATATATTTCTTTTTCGCCGCGACTAAGAAACCCTGGCTTCGATAAGTGTCAGCCTCCCTTACCAAGGATTCCACGCGTTGTCTGTCAGACATTTGAGCCTCTCATCTATCCTTTGCTAAGTTTTACTCTTCTCCAGCCAAGAAAATGGCGACGTATTGCTTTAAAAATTGAGTCTTCTCTTCATCCAGGCTTATAAAGGCAACGCCTGACTCAAATTTACCATCTTCGCGTTTCTTTATGTGCGCAATCTTACCCTTGAACTGCATCAAGTCATCCTCCATGGCTATGTCCAGCAACACAACATACTCAGGGTCAATAGCAATATGTGTTTCCAGAAGAATACCCCCTTCACTCACATTGAGGGTCCTTCCCATTCCTTGACCAACCATGTTATTGTCTTTGTCAAGACATACGTACGTCAGGAGGTTTGGTGATTCGACTCTTGGTGACCGTCTTTGTTCTATAGTCATACCCATCTCCATCTTGATGCCAAAATCGATTTCATAGAGAGTCTGGGCCGAAATTTTAATTTTACACCTTCTCTGCTACACAATTCAATTAAAAAAGACCAAAAAGATCTGAATACAGGCAAAAAGAGACTGTGCGCGATCATAAGCCCCTGTTTCATTCTTTATTAAAACCATACTGAAAACGTTATTGAGTTTTCAGTATGGTTAGTGTAATTAAATCAAAAGAAAAAGATGCGCCTGTAGCTCAGCTGGATAGAGCAGCGGACTTCTAATCCGCAGGTCGGATGTTCGAGTCATCTCAGGCGCGCCAGGAAACACAAGGACTTAGGAGAAAATTCCGAGTCTTTTTTTGTGCCAAACGCCCCTCAGGGGGTGCATCGGCGTATTTTATGTCCGATCAGTGATGTCAGCCCTCACTAGGGAGATATTCTATGTCAAGAGAAGGAGATATCGTACTGATCTATCACCAGGATCAACCAGCCCTTTACGCCCGCATCGAGGCTATACAACCTGACGTGAAAAAAGACTGGTACAGGCTTAATCTGTTGCTTCTCACCATTCCCGCGCAAGCCGTGACATGGATATTGTGCGAGGAATACATCAATGGAGCCAGCTTCACCATGAATGGTCAACCCATTCGGTTGGAGAGGGTGAAGCGACTCGATCAGTCACTGGATGGACCAGATGAAGGAAGTCTGTCTTCGGGACAAAGGGGCAAAGACGCCGGTGCCAAGGTCATCCCAATCAAAAAAAAGGATGCCGGACAGCAGAAGTTGACGTCATGAACGCATTCTATATCCTGATTATACGTATAACCCTTTCCATGGCACTCTCATGGTTCATCTGCCGCCTCTTCTTTCACGGGACGTCGATCATCAGAGTCCTGGGGCTGGCAGTGATTATGCTCATCTTGTCCTATCTTTTTGAAAACATGAGAAAAAACGAAAGGAAGGAATAGTGGGGCCGTGTCACGAGGAGTTCCAGTGTCTCATGATCTATAATGGGACAGCTCGTAGAGCCGTTGGCCCAGTTGGGAGAGACGCGCAATGGCCTTGGCAGGGTCTTCTTCCTCCATGTTTTCCGTGCTCTTCAGGATGTTCTCATTCATATATGTCAATGCGTTCCTATAGTTGACTCGAGAGAGGGCTCCAATATGATCTATTAGGCCTGATTTGTGAAAACGTTTTCCCATATAATCCATATTCTTCAGGATATCCCCTCGCTTCCCGTCTTTAACCTTTTGGTGCCCCATGCACTTGGCCGCGATCCAGTAGGATTCAAGAAATGTCTTGGCCAAGGTTGCCCATATAGGGAGTTTGTCGAAGCCGAGCTTGGTGATCCTGTATCCTACGTTCTGCTCAGAAAAACTCAAAAACTCTGAGGTGAGAAAATAGGCGATGATAGGGGCAACCTTTTCCTCTATTACCTCTTTCTCATCAAAGACAAACTCACCTCGAAAAAGGTCTTTCAGAAAGACATAGTCCGTAACAATCGAAGGCTGGGTTTTCATTTCAGCAGATTCACTCAGGAGGGAAACCGCAACAAAGGCATGTGGAATAAAAAAGTGGATGATGCTGTTCTTATAATACTCAAGATCCAGTTTCTTCTCCTCCTCCACATAGTAGAAAATCTCTTCTTCTTGATCAGCATCTTCAAGTAAATTCAAGACCTTCCATCTGATGAGCAGGGATAAGGTCTCCTGAACGGCCCTCGGAGGATCAGCAAGGGTATCTGCCGTGGGGATGTCATATTCCTTTAGGAACTCCATCAAGGTATCCGTCGTATCAAGAAGCTCTGAAAGGAGAAATCCCTTTCGGTGATTGGCCAAAATGGCCGTGGCCACGAGAGAGAGAGGTGTCACAAGTGAAACGGCATTGATGGAGCGGATCAAATGGAAAGCCAGTTTTATATCGGCGTCTTTTTCTCTCTCCTCAGTTCGAGAGAGGTATTCGCGCAGTGAGAAGGGGTGATCGAATCGAATATAGATCTTGCCATATCTTTTCTTCAAAAAGCGTCTTGTCTTCATCAGCTGTCCGAAGTCTTCCTGCTTTTTCGTCCCGCCGCCGATTTCTTTGCGGTAGGATTCTTCCTCTATGATCCTGTCATAGATGATAGACACTGGGACAAAGATCAGGTCCTCACACACTCTCTCATGATAGGCCTCGAGGAGCATGTTGATGAAGCCCGTTTTGGGAAGTACAAACTTTCCATTTCGGCTCCTTCCACCTTCTATAAAAACCCCGATGGGATATCCTTCTTGGAGGAGGATTTTTATATATTTGACAAAGACCGCTGCATAGAGTTTCGCTCCTGCAAAAGAACGGCGGATAAAGAAGGCGCCGCATTTTCTGAAAAGATATCCCATGGGCCAGAAAGCCAGGTTTTTCCCCGCCGCAAATCGAGGAATATGCATATGATGTTCTAAAAGTACCTTAGGGAGCATCAGATAGTCTATGTGGCTCTTGTGAGAAGGGACATAAATCACCGTTCCTCTTCGAGCCCATTGCCTTACGCGTGCTAATTCATCCGTATCAATATCTATCCCTTCAAACATCTTTTTGGAGATCCATGTTACAATCCGATGGCCGGTCTGGAGATAGGCGATATTGAAATCAGCGGCGATCTCATCAAAATAGGCGCCGGCTTCTTTTCTGAGTTGTTTAAGCCGTTTTTGATTTCCGGCGGCCTTCTTCTCGATCTTTTCTTTGACTCCCGGATCCATGAGAACGATTTCCTTGATTTGCTGTCTGGACTTTGCGATAGGCCCAAGGATCACTCTCTTTTGTCTGTCGATGCTCTCAATGAGCATCTGCTTGACTTCCAGGGCCATTTCATTCAACGGCTTATCGGAGGTTTGGATATTCAGATACTCTCTTAAGTCCAGGGGACGGCCAAAATCAATAAAGGCGCGGCGGTTGTGTCTAAAGAATAGGACGGTCTTTCTGATCACACCCGGGTTATCTCTGTAACCAAAAAAGATGTTGCTCCAACTGGACCGGTCCTTCTCGGGGGTCTTCTTGTAGAGAATAAGCTGGGGAACAATAAAGATAGGGCGATCCATCTCTTTTTGAGTTTCCAGGAGAAAAGAGATGTGATCGTGTTCTGCATGGACAAAGCGTCTGAGAAAACCCTTTGGGTCGATAAGAATAACAAGAGAAGTGGTTCCCCTCATAATAGCCCTACGGAAGAATCCTGATTTATAGGGGTTTGGAAAACGCCAATAGCGAAAGAAATGAGAGAGTTGGGATAAAACGAGCCTTAGAAAATGTGTGAAGGGCAAGAGCAGGGAAATATTAAGGTCAAAGGCGATTTTCGGATAGGGGAGGCGTCTTCTTCTGAAGTTGTAGTGGCAAAGAAGGTAGTCCAGTTGTCCTCTATACTTGATTGCGTAGACCACAGTTCCTTGCTTGTGCATCTGCTTCAGGTCTTGAGTCATATGCTCATCGATGCTGGCCCTCTTGAAAAGCCTGTAAAGAAACCAACCCAAAAAGAAGCCAGGCTTATGGTCCAGCACATAAGGATAAAGCGGCTTTTTCTGCATATTCCCCATAGGTATTTACCTGTTCAAGCTGTAAAATAGCTGTGTCATATCCCGGAGAAGAACTTCAGTAATCTGATCCAATGCCCCGAATCCGAACCTGGCGGCAAAACAGGACCTGAGCCTAGCATACGTGGAGCGGGAGTGCAAATATCAATGCCATCCTTACACGAAAAGATGTCCTCGAACAAAAAAATGGCGTGTATACAAGTGGTTATGACTCTTTTCTGCCTCTTAGATTCGGCATATGGAACCTTGGAATGATCACTAGGGCAACCCGAAGTCGGCAAAGAGACAGCTCGGTTTGAGATCATGTAAAAGGAATGTTGACAAAAAGGATCGTTTAGTTGAAAATGGTTTAGTTAGTCTTCTTATGAAGTAACCATGGAGGCATTCATGTTCAAGCCCATGCTTGTATCCGGTTTAACCCTTGACCCTTTGACAAACAGTCCTATCGTGATTTTGAAAGAGGTGGATGGCGAAAGGACCCTGCCCATATGGATAGGCTTGCTCGAGGCCACTGCGATCGCCAGTGAATTAGAAGGAATCAAGTTTTCCAGGCCCATGACCCATGACCTCCTCAAGACTATCATCGATAGTATAGATATTGAGATCAATAAGGTGGAGGTTTGTGACCTGAGAAACAACACGTACTACGCTTCCATTTATCTGACTCACAAAGGAAAACAAATATCCATCGACGCCAGACCAAGCGACGCCCTTGCCCTCTCCCTTAGGGTGGATGCCCCGATTTTTGTGGATGAAGAGGTTATCGAGAAGTCCAAACAAATTGATCTGACAACAGCCCCTGAGGACAAAACGGAACAAGGGAAAAAATGGCAGGACATTCTTGAAAAACTGGACCCAGAGGATTTCGGAAAATATAAGATGTAAGCGCGTGAAGCGCACCAAATGCGTCATAGCTTCGTGAAGCATACTTAGCGAAACATAATCCATATCAAATGGGCTTATGCCTGCTGCGAGGATATTTGGAGTATTAAAGAATAAATCTCATCGGTCTTAATCACCCACTCCCACCTTTCCATCCCTTGAACTTTAAGAGAAAATAAGCGAAAATATAGCATTTGAGTTGCTTCTGGGACACGACACGAGTTCCATGCTCCACGTTTCTCAGAGAAAAACAGGATATGAGAACCTTCAAGAAACCCCGATTCTTTCTTAACCTATTCGGCATCGCTGTCGTGACACTGTGGGTGTCTATGGTCGGTCTGCTGACAAAGAGCCTTCATATTGACCGTCAGAATGAAAGCATCGCATCCGCGCAAGTAACAGGCGAGATAGATACTACGGAACGAGAATGGAAAGAAATTTATCTCAACGACAAGAAGGTAGGGTATTCCGTGAACCTCATTGCGCCTTTTGAGGAGGGCTATTTTCTTCAGGAGGAGATATTCCTGAGGCTCAAGCTGATGGGGCTGGCCAGCAGTGTCTATACGGCTACCCAGTGCAGGTTAAACACTCAGTTCCTGTTGGAGAGTTTCGACTATAGCATGAAGTCCGGCGTGGTCACGTTTCACGTTTCCGGAGAGGTGAAAGACAAGGAATTGACGATCACGACAGGAAAGGGGAAAGAGAAACGATCTCAAGTCATCCCGCTTGAAAATGCTCCTATGATAGGAGCAGGCGTCGGCCAGTTCTTGAAGGTCAAAAAGATCAAGGTGGGTGAGACATTCACGATCCCTCTACTCGACCCAGCTACCATGGCACAGAAGGAGGCGATCATCAGAGTCGTGGGCAGAGAGTCCTTGAGCATTGACAAGATATCCTATAGCGCTTTTCGATTGGAGGCGGAAATATGGGGGCAGATGCTGACCTTTTGGCTGGACGAGAATGGCACGACCCTGAAAGAGGAAGGTCTTATGGGACTGACCATTGTCAAATCAAGTCCTGCCAGGGCACCACGAGACTTGGAATACACAGGAGAGGATATTGATTTCTACGAATCTGCTTCGGTCAAAGTCGACAGGACCTTGCCGGAACCCAGTCGGGTAAAATACCTCAAACTTCGGGTAGGCGGGATTGATGATGCTGATCTTGACCCGAAAGTATTGAATGCAGGGCGACAACGGTTCCATGAGGGAGTGTTAGAAATTTCCAGAGAAAATCCTCATTTCCAGAATCACCAGAAGCGGCCCTACGAAGACTTTGATGAAGACATGAAGGCTTTTCTGGAGCCGGAGTTGAACATTGAAAGCGATGACCCGGCTATATTGAAGAAGGCCAAAGAGATCGTGCGTGACGAAGACAACGCCTTGGTAGCTGCGAGAAGACTCTCCGTCTGGGTCTATCAGAAGCTTGAAAAAAGGCCTGTATTGACCATACCCAGCGCAACAGAGGTCTTAAAGACAAGAGTCGGGGACTGTAATGAGCATGCGACATTATTGACCGCGCTACTCAGGGCGTCAGGGATCCCGGCCAAACTGAGCATCGGATTGACTTACTCGCGGGGGCAGTTCTTCTACCATGCTTGGACAGAAGCCTATGTCGGAGAATGGATCTCTATGGACGCTACCCTGGATCAATTACCTGTGGATGCCACTCACATCAAGCTGGTGGAAGGAAATCTGGACAAACAAGTGGCCATAGCGCAATTGATAGGTAAATTGGAATTAGAGGTGTTAGATTTCAAACAAAGCTACAAATGATTCGGGCCGCTTGATTTTGAGACCCTCTCTCAATTCCATAATAAGCGGCTCGTTTGGAGACAGCACCCATGATTGACCTGATAAACCTGACCAAATTGTACAAAGGCCTCAGGGCGGTGGATGGACTTAATTTGAGAGTTGATAAGGGGACGGTCTTCGGGTTCTTGGGCCCGAACGGAGCGGGTAAAACTACGACGATCAAGATGATGGCCGGAATTTTGAGACCCACAGAAGGGCGAATCATCATTAACGGGATCGATGTGAGAAAGGAGCCTTTCAAAGCAAAAAGGTGTATCGGCTTTATTCCTGATCAGCCATTCCTCTATGAAAAACTGACTGCCATGGAGTTTCTCCGATTCATTGCAGGCATATATAACCTCAATCATTCTCAGTCTCTCAACAGTCATGTGACGGAACTCCTTAATCTCTTTGAACTCAGCCATTGGAGTGGAGAGCTTATTGAGAGCTTCTCCCATGGAATGAAACAGCGTCTGATCATGTGCGCGGCCCTGCTGCACGACCCGGATGTCCTCATTGTGGATGAACCCATGGTCGGTCTTGACCCTAAGGCCGCAAAGCTTGTCAAAACAATCTTCAGGGAGCAGGCCGCTAAAGGAAGAACCATTTTCATGTCTACGCATTCCCTTGAGGTTGCCCAGGAGGTATGCGGGGAAATAGCAATCATCCAGGCCGGCAAGATTGTCGCCAGAGGTACAGCAGAAGACCTGGAAAGACAGGCTGGTATGAAGGGAAGCCTGGAAAACGTTTTTTTGAAACTCACGGAGGATGGAAAGGTTGCCCATGAACAATCTCTTTCGTCTTCTTAGCCCGAGAATCCTCGGATTTAGAAACAGCCTTTTAAGATCTGAATCGACTGCCCGCAAGAAAGCGCTCATCATGGCGATTGTCGGACTTTTATTCTGGGCCGCGGTATTTGTCCTTTCCTCTCGAGTGCTCATCCATTTCCAATCCGTAGAGATGATCGGGGACATATTGGCTCATCATCTTCTTTCAATGGTCCTATTGACTTTTTTTTCGCTTCTGATCTTCAGTCACATTGTCACCGCTCTCTCTAATCTTTATCTGTCTGTTGATCTGGAATTGTGCCATTCTACGCCTGTCCATCTGGAAGAGCTTTTCCTCAGTCGCTGTGCAAATACGTTTGTGGATAGCTCATGGATGGTCATGATCTTCGGACTTCCCGTCATGATGGCCTATGCCTACGTATATCAACCAGGTCCCGCCTACTATTTAACCTTACTCCACATGGGTCTGGCCACGGCTATCATCGCGGCGGGGATCGGTATTCTTCTGACCATGGTTCTGGTACAGATTTTTCCTGCTCAGAGGACAAGAGATATCGTCATGCTCTTGTGTATCTTCCTCATCGTCGGACTCTATTTAATGTTCCGATTTCTGAGGCCTGAAAGGCTGGTGGATCCGGAAGCGTTCTTTAGTATCATGCAATATATGACGGCCTTAGAAGCCCCGGATTCTCCTTACTTGCCCACCCACTGGCTTACGGAGACCCTTTGGGATCATCTGACCGGCTCTGGCATAGAGGGTCACGTTTTCGGGACCGTCTATGTCTGGTCGTCTGCCGCGGCTTTGGTCGTCATCAATATCTGGGTGGCTCAGTTCGTGTATTTCAATGGGTTTTCCAAATCACAAGAGGCCAAGAAAAGGAGGAGGGGAGGGCAGACACTACTGGATATTTGTCTGAAATCTCTGACCAAGTTGATACCGGATGATCTGGCTTCTGTTATGGATAAAGACGTAAGGACCTTTTTTCGGGATAATACTCAATGGTCTCAACTGCTCCTTCTCGGGGCACTTGTCGCGGTCTATCTTTACAACTTCACGGTGCTTCCTCTGGATCGAAATCCTTTGCCCATGGATTTTCTCCAGAACGAAATCGCCTTTTTCAATATGGGGTTGGCCGGGTTTGTCCTCTCGGCTATCGGGGTTCGCTTTATATTTCCAGCCGTCAGCGCCGAAGGCCGGGCTTTCTGGATTTTGCGCTCCTCGCCCCTCTCCATGAAGCGGTTTCTGTGGGGAAAATACATATTCTATCTTTTCCCCATGCTCATCCTGGGAGAGATACTCGTTGTCTTCACCAATTACCTCCTTCATGTATCCCGTTTCATGATGATCCTTTCCTCTCTCACTATGTTTTTGGCCATTTTTGGAATTGTGGCTCTGGGAATCGGATTCGGGGCCCTCTATCCCAAGTTTAAGTATGAAAATATCGCCCAGGTATCCACGGGTTTCGGGGGCGTTATGTACATGATTATAAGCGCCGTCTTTATGGGTGCCATCATCGTTTTGGAAGCGGGACCGGTTCATGTCATATTCATAGCCGGCTTCAGGGATCGCGCCCTCACAGACCTCCAGTGGCTCTATGTCATCCCTTCTTTTGCCGCAGTCCTCCTGTTAGTCACCCTGGCGATCCACAAGCCGATGAAGATGGGCATAAAGTCTCTTACGCAATATGAATAGCCCTATCTTCCCTTTGGCGTGGCCTTCGGGGGATTTCTTCGACGGTTTTACCTTCAAGTTTCAAATTTTGATTGTTATTACGCTTGACGAAGAGAATGGATTAGGATAAACCATCTCTATGCCTGGGTGGCGGAAATGGTAGACGCAAGGGACTTAAAATCCCTCGCTCCTAAGTGAGTGTACGAGTTCGATTCTCGTCCCAGGCACCATTTTCGCTATACTTTTTGTCCCTTTCTCTTCTTTATGATGTAATCTCCCAATAGATCATCAATAAGGGTCTGCATGCTCTTGCCTTCCAATACAGCCTTTGATTTGGCAATTTGCCAAAGTTCAGGCTTCACTCTCACCGATTTTGAAATTCGCGCGTCATCCTTTTTCATGTTCCCACCTTTGACTTCCTTACTTTTAATGTTTATAATGAAATCAAAACAATCTAATGATTTCATTCTTTTTAAGTTATGATAACAAAATAAATGAAAAATGTCAAGATTGCTTTGAAAATGAACAGGAAAAGGATCGCCAGCTGCAAATACCTATGGTTTGACCCATTTCTTCACACGACCGGATTTCGCTCGAACTTCTCCCATGATGTCATATAAATCCAGGGTCAATAGTCTCCGTTCTTCCATAACCAGACGACCATTAATGATGGAGTGACTCACGTCGCTACCTCTGGCGGCATAGACAAGATGAGAAATGGGGTTGTAAAGAGGGGTTAAGTGAGGCTTATTAGTATCCACGATGATGATGTCCGCCTTTTTCCCGGTTTCGAGGGAGCCCACCATGTCTCCCAGACCTAGGGCCCTGGCGCCTTCGATGGTGGCCATTCGCAAAACCGTCGGGGCGTCCATCACGGTGGTGTCCATGCTGGCTAGTTTGTGAAGCTTCGCGGCGGTGTCCATTTCCGCGATAAGATCAAGATTGTTATTCGAAGCGCATCCATCCGTGCCCAATCCAACGGTCATCTGCTTGGCGAGCATCTCAGGAATAGGCGCGATCCCGGACGCGAGTTTCATATTGCTCTCCGGATTGTGAATGACCTTGACTTGGTTATCAGCCATGAGCTGGATCTCATCTTCCTGAAGATGCACGCAATGATCAGCAATGAGGTGCGGTCCCAGAATACCCAGTGAGTGAAGGTGCTCGATAGGGCGCCTCCCGTACTTATTCTTAATGTCATTCACTTCGTTCATTGTCTCGGCCACGTGAATGATCAAAGGGACGTTGTATTTGATCGCCAATTCATGGGATGCAGACAGAAGCTCGGGAGAGCAGGTGAAGAGGGTGTGGGGTTCCACGGCTATGGAAACGAGAGGATCACCTTCCCATGTTTGGATCAGGTCTTCCGTATACCTGAGACCATTCTCGGCAGGGCCGTAATTGGGAGACTCAAAATCATAGAGCACTTCGCCTACAAGACTCCGCATGCAGGCCTGCTTCGCGGCCTTCGCTACTTCTTCCTCAAAGAGATACATGTCACAAAACGTCGTCGTCCCCGACAGAATCATCTCTGCGCAGGCAAGAAGGGTTCCTGCAAAAACAAAGTCGGAATCCAGTCTCTTTTCCGCTGGAAAGATGTAGTTGTTCAGCCATTCCATCAGCGGAAGATCATCGGCGAGTCCCCTAAAAAGACTCATGGCCGCATGGGTGTGTCCATTAATCAAACCAGGGAGAACCAGCCCTCCCTTCGCATCGATGATCTGTTTTGACTCTAACCCTTTGTTTTCCTCGCTTCCGACAAATGAGATCGTGTCTCCATGGATTCCTATTATCCCCATTTCCAAAATCCTGTTTTCAGGGTCCATGGTCAGGATCGTTCCGTTTTTAATTAGGATGTCAAGCTTCTCCATAAAGATCTTCCTGTTCTCTGTGTTCTCCATGTGCTCCAGAGAGCATAGCGAAACCAATATAATGGGACCGGTTGGGCGGGAGATCGTGCCTTTTATCTTTTTTCGTGTTTTCCGACTTTCGTGTTTGAGCCCTGAACTCTTGAATCCTGGACCGTTGGACCCATCAGGGCAGAGCACCGATGACTCTCTCCCAAAGAAGGGAAAGCCCGGGACTGGCTTTCCCTGCGGCCGCGATGACCTCTTCAAGAGAGGTCTTCTCCATGGCATCGGGGATATTGACGTTTGTGATGACCACAATCAGCAAGATCTTCAGCTCGCAGTGAACCCCTACAATGACTTCGGAGACCGTAGACATGCCCACCGCGTCGGCTCCGGCCATTCTGAGAAAACGCGTCTCAGCAGGGGTCTCAAGACTGGGGCCCAAAACGCCTGCATAAACCCCTTCTTTGAGAGATATTTCGATATTCGCGGCCTCTTTCTTCGCGGTGTTGATGAGATCGCGGTCATAGACCTCGGACATATCAGGAAACCTGGGGCCCAAGGCGTCCAAGTTAGGACCGATCAAAGGATTGGTCCATGTGAAGTTGATGTGATCCATAACGACCATCAAGTCCCCCGGAGTAAACTCAGGGTCCAGCCCCCCCGCTGCGCTTGAGATAAAGAGATATCGGACACCCAGCTTAGACATCACTCTGACGGGAAAAGTAACCTCTTCAGGCGTGTAACCCTCATACAAATGAAATCTTCCCTCCATGGCCACGACTTTTTTACCGGCCAAAGCGCCGAAGACAAGCGTGCCCCGATGTCCCTCGATGGTCGATACAGGGAAATGGGGGATCTCCTCATAAGGAACACGAAGCTCCATTTCGATCTTCTCTGTAATGCCTCCCAAACCGGTCCCTAGAATGATCCCGATGACTGGTGAAGACGTTATTTTCGATGATAGAAAATCAACAGCCTCCCGAATTCTGTCCTCCATAACCTTGACGTCCTCCATGGTCTCATTTTCGTCGAATACGGTAGGTCAACACCAATGGGTTGTCAACTCCATTTTTGTTTTCCAGATTATCGATCATAAGCTCTCCTTGGTCTGAATCCAGGCTATAAGAAAGGCTAAATGGAGCCTATCCATCCAAAGTATGTCTGGAACACCGCCTTTGAGGGTGATCCTTGGGGGTTAATTCGAGTTGTTGAACTACCAGTAC
>JAFGFY010000175.1 GCA_016930795.1 Deltaproteobacteria bacterium | reverse complement strand
TCTTCAAGAATTTTGGCGATTTTATCGCGAAGTTCTTTAATTTCATCAGGACTGAAGTGCTTGAGATGGTCTTTGTAAATCGGATGATCCTTAGGGAAAAACACCATACACTGTCCTCTCGTCTGATGCATCTGTTTTCTCGCTCTTCCGAAAAAAATGAAGGTGCATTTTTGCTCCTCCAGGATCATCAAGACCCGTTTTGGTTCCATGCGGTGGTTATACGGTCTCATATCGCGTAAGCATCGCAAGATAATCACCGCTTTCTTCTCTGTGAACAACCTCATATCGCCACCCAGCCGACTCAGCGTGATCCTTTAAAGTATCAGCATCCACATGCAACCAACCGCAGTAGGGTCCCTTCTTTTCACGAAACTCAAATTGCATTCGGATCTCTCCAATGTATCGCCCGGCTTGTCGATTGGCTTCGTGATAGGCCAGATCGTTTGGGTTGTCCGTGATTCGTACATCGAGCGAGTCTAACAGCACTTGCCCACCATCAAACAACAGACGATGCGCGTGGGCTAAGAACCGTTTCAGGCCGGCGAGGGTTTCGACCATGCCAATCCCGTGACCTACCATGAAGATCGTGTCGAAACGTCCACCATGGAAGTCGAAGACGTCTGTACAATACACATCCCTCAAACCCCGTTGTTTCATGATATTAACGGCGTGAGGGTTGATATCTATGTCCGTCACGTGTAAGCCTTTTCCTTGAAGAACGAGACTGTGCACCCCGGTTCCGGCCCCGACATCCAGGATATGCCCTCTGCAGTAGTCCATCACCGCTTTATCTATAGGAGTGAATTTAGACGGGTCGCGGAAGAAAAGGCTGACCGGAAGGGTGCTCTCTTGACCATCCTCTCTGCGGATCATCAGTTCAGCAGTAGTGTCGCCCTCGAAGTACGCAAGCAGCGCTTTCCCGAAAGGCTCCATAGCTTTTGAGTTCATTCGGATCACCTATAAGCAAATGGTCATAGAACTTGTGCAGTGGACTATCACTTCCATTAATTTATCGCAACTTACTCTAGTGTGTTTGGTCCTTCCCGCAAATGCGCAGTTGCACGGTTTTTTGATGTAAAATCTTTATAAGCCCTTTCAACCGCATCCTCAGAAAGATGTAACACATTAGCTACAACATCTTTAGGTACCTTATGCTCCCATGCATAAAGAAGATAGTCCAATTTTTCAAATGGAATTCTGAAGAAAAACTCTTGATCACTCACAGGAAGACTGAATGTGTCCGGGCTCGGTTGTCGATCAATAATTTCCGGAATCACTTGTAGATATTCAGAGAGCTGATATATTTGATTTTTATAGAGATGTGTGAACGGCTCAATATCAGTGCCCCCATCTCCGTATTTACAGAAATCTCCTAATATAAACTCCGTTCGGTTCGTCGTTCCTGTGACAAGAAGGTTTCGTCGTTCTGCTTCAGAATAGAGATGCAGCATTCGAGCTCTGATTTTTATATTGGCGAATGAAGTAATTGTACGAAACTCTTCCATATTGAGTCGTTTTTTCTTGATTTCTCCATCAGGTATTTGAACTTGAAGAAGGTAAAAATTGAAACTAGCCCGTTCCAAAAGATCAGTAGGAAGCGTTATGTTATATTTATAGCCGGGCCTATATTCAGGAATCAATTTCTGTACAAACTCATCTCGCCATTTGTACTGAACAATGCTGTCAACAGTCGGTGTAATATCGACTTTGCGATGCTCTATACCCAAGGATTGAGCGTGTTTTGTTGCGTATTCGCCGCTAATTGGATTGGATTCTGATTCAGGCAGAATAAGTCCGACTACCTTTTCCTTTCCTACTGCATGTACTGCAACGGCTGCTATACAAGCGGAATCAATACCGCCACTCAACCCGATAAGTATCCCTTTTCTATGGAAAACATTATTCATCTGATCCACAATGAAATTCGATAGCCTCGCTAACTGTTGTTTAGGATCAATTCTTAGAACATCAAGGTTGAAATTCATCAGATACCTCCAAATCAGAATTCATGTTTAATCTTATATACAGATTTCGCAGTATCAAGAAGCTTCGTAAAGGCAAGGTCGATGGTCAGACAAAGAGAACCTCTCTCCTGTTTTCAGCAAGCAAAAGGAGAAAAAAACAATAAGATTATTAACAAAAACAAGCGGTTAAAGCTATAACCGCTTATTATGAACGAGAATCAAACCATAACGAAAATGGGAATACATTTAAAGATAGATAGGAGGAAATATCAAGAAGAAAAGACAAACCAGAATTTGTTGACACGGTTTGGCGGTCAATTTGTAATGCTCTAGAGTCCTAAGTTAGAAATCGGCACTATTTTAAAGCAACATTGGGGAATTAAATAGGCTGAACAGGGAGATCCCAGGGCTTTAGCAGAAGACTATACAGGGACTGTTGGGGCACAGTATTTGAAATATTTAGCATATTCAGCTAGTTGACCAACATATACAAGGGTTTTTATCCGAGTCTTTGTTGATACTACGCTTTGAAAAGAAAAAGAGCCCTGTTATTAGCTGAATTAAGCATCTTGTTCCATAGAAATTGTCTTGACAAGAATATGGAACAGGATTATACATATTCAGTAACGATTCGTTTTGTACAAAGAAGTACGGAATCGTTGAGCTGAAGCCTGAGAGACAAAGACGTCAAGACCCTTTAGCCGGGGTGGGCGTCTTTTTTTATGAGACTCATACTATTAGCTTGCAAACTGGTCTGAAAAACGAGATACCAACCCTATACGGACTGAACCGATCCAGGCACACGTAAAGTAGTCGGGTGTTGAAGAAGGGGCATAGTCGTTCCTAGTCATCTGAGTGCCGGATCGTCGCAGGAAACAAAGATGAATGGAAAAAGCATTACAGAAAAGCTTCTGGATTCAAAAAGGCGAATGGTTGAGCGCCTTGAAATCCCACACACCATCAAAAAGGGTGAAGAAGAGGGGGGCTGCGGTGTCGTGGGCTTCTGCTGCACGGAACCAATCCCGGGACGGCATATCTATGAACCTTCGAGATTGATGCATAACAGGGGGAATGGAAAGGGCGGAGGGGTCGCAGCAGTAGGATTCATCCCCGAACAGCTCAATGTCAGTCGTGAAGTCCTTGATGATTGCTATATGATTCATGTGGCTTTTTTGGATAACGACGCTCGAACTGACCTCGAAAATAAGTACATTCTGCCCTGTTTTGATGTGGAGACATCCGCGAGACTCGATACGGTTGATGACTGGACTTCTGTAAAGGGTCTGGAAGTCAAACCGCCGGATGTATGGCGTTATTTCGTTCGGGTAAGGCCTGATGTACTTGACGCTTTTATCGGCGAGAACAATCTCGACGAACTCGATCGGCGCGAAGCGGAAGACGAATTTTTGAACCAGAACAGCTTCAACCTTAACCAGGAGTTTTACGCATCTTTGGGTGAGCAAAAGGCCTTTGTATTGTCGCATGGCAGAAATATCATGATCCTGAAGGTCGTCGGCTATGCAGAGGCAATCGTAAAGTATTACAGGATTGAAGAACTCTGCGCGCACTCGTGGATGGCTCACCAGCGATTTCCTACAAAAGGTCGCGTGTGGCACCCGGGCGGGGCCCATCCCTTCGCCGGGATAAACATGGCACTCGTCCATAACGGCGACTTCGCGAATTATCATTCTGTTTCAGAATATCTCCTGCAACGCCATATCTATCCGCAGTTTCTGACGGATACGGAAGTCTCCGCGTTGATGTTTGATCTGCTTAACCGGACTTACCATTATCCACTCGAATATATCATAGAGGCACTGGCTCCAACCACCGAACTGGACTTCGATCATCTTTCCAAAGACAAACAGGATATATACCGGGCCATACAGATTACTCATATGCACGGCTCTCCTGATGGCCCATGGTTTTTTATTATCACGCGAAACATACCTGAAGAGAACGAGTTTCAGCTATTGGGAATTACCGATACGGCCATGCTTAGACCCCAGGTTTTTGCCTTTTCCGATGGTGAAGTTCAGGTTGGACTTATTGGTTCGGAAAAACAGGCCCTAGACGCGACTCTTTTGAGCCTTTCAAAGGATGACAATCGAATATGCCCTGTAGCCGATCGTTACTGGAATGCGCGAGGCGGCAGTCACGAGAATGGGGGAGCGTTCATATTCAGCCTGACACCCGGTCCCAACGGAAAAATGCGAATGACCTGCACCGATAAGTTCGGATCTCAGGTTTCTATGCCGAAACAAAATGAACCGTGTGATTTCTCCAGGGGAGCAATTCCAGGCTCTCCATTAAATGGGGAGGTGGATACGGATATTGAACACTGCATTGAAACGGGAGAAGGTCTCGCTGTCTTCGAATATGCGCGTGACAACATCCCCACCTGGAGTTTTGATGATATTCGCACGGCAGTACGGGCTATTACAGAGCAGGCAAAAGATCCTGAAAAAACTCGAAAAGCGATCAATGCCCTGACACTACTCAATGATCTGAAATATCCGGTGGGTTCAAAAAAACGAAGCCATATTCTTCACATTATTCGAAGCGGTTTGAACCTCATTTTTGACGGGCTCCCCCGTTTTGATTCGGAAAAAGCTACAGAAAGCGCGTATCGTCTGATTGATTATAACACACGGGATACATTACGGGCACCACTTGGCAATGAAAAGACCTTGGTCATAGACGCAACCCTTTTCCCTCCGGAAGGCAATGAATCCGATGCCATGTGTCTTGTGAATGGCTATTACAAGGGATGGCGGAATTTCATTACCTATAATTGTAAGGGACAGAGGTATGTTGCCTGCGGCTTGGGTCCGGAATCAGATGATGTGACCATAGATGTATTCGGAAGCTCAGGCGACTACCTCGGGTCCGGACTCGATGGATTGACTATCCGTGTTCACAACAATGCCCAGGATCAGGTGGGTCAGATCATGAAACGCGGGAAACTGGTCATATTTGGAGACACCGGCCAGACATTCTTGTATGGAGCTAAGGGCGGAGAAGTCTATGTAATGGGAAATGCCGCGGGTCGTCCCCTGATTAATTCAGTCGGAAGACCTAGGGTTGTCATTAACGGTACTTGTCTTGATTTTCTTGCCGAGTCCTTTATGGCGGGAGACCCCCATGATGGCGGCGGTTTTGTCATCCTGAACGGCGTTAGGTTTGATGATGAAGGCCACATCGGTTCCCTTCCTGAACCTTATCCCGGCAGCAATCTGTTTTCTCTTGCTTCCGGAGGGGCGATCTTTGTCCGCGACCCACACAAGATTTGTGTGGATGGTCAGTTGAACGGCGGCATGTATCTCCCCTTAACTGAGGAAGACTGGGAATTGATCCTGCCTTTTCTTGAAGAAAACGAACGGCTGTTCAACATCAAGATAGACACCCTACTCACTGTTGATGGAAAGCCGCTTTCCCCGTTAGAGGTATACCGGAAAGTCGTGCCTATAAAAGTTGGAGAAGCTATTCTCGGAAAGATGAATTCCTCGTCGCATGAACATAACCTGAAAACGGAAACGGTTGGTGATCTCATGTGAAAATCTTATTGCCTTGGGGCGGATCAATCTTAGGGAATAATCAAATCAAAAATGGCGATCAGAATTAAAAAAGGTAGAAGCGGGAAAAGCATCAGAAGTATCGTCCAGGAAATGTCCGATGTTGATCTCAGTTTATGTTTCCAGTGTAAGAAGTGTTCCAGCGGATGCACGGTTTCCGGAATGACTAAATCACCTCCTTCGGAAATAATAAGAAGGCTTCAGCTTGGCGCGGGAGACGAAATCCTTGAAAGAGATATCATCTGGACTTGTTCGTCCTGTGAGACATGTTATGCTCGGTGCCCCATGGGTATTGATGTGGCATCGGTTATCGACGCCTTACGGAGCCTGGCCATAGAGAAGAAGGCGGCTGTACCGGAAGGGAATGTTCCTTTGTTCAACAAAGCTTTCCTGAAGACCGTCAGGGCCTTTGGTCGCGCATATGATCTTGCCATGATCGGTATATATAAGCTTGGTACAGGGACATTTATGAAAGACACGGAGAAATTCCCAACCATGGTGATGAAAAAGAAAATCGCGCTTCTGCCCGTTTGGGGGGCCGACAGGAAGACTGTGAGACGAATTTTCAAGGAAGTTGATCGAGATAAGGGGAAGTAAGAATGGAATATGCATATTACCCGGGCTGCGCTTCAGAATCCACAGCCCGTGATCAGCATTCATCGAGCAAGGCTGTGGCAAGTGCGCTGGGAATTAATTTTGTTGAGATTCCGAACTGGTCATGCTGCGGGGCCACGGCTGCGCACCAGACTGACCGGCTTCTGGCCGTATCATTACCTGCCCCGAACCTTCTTACCGCTCAGCAAATGGGGCTTGATGTGGTGGTCAACTGCGCGGCCTGTTACAGTAGATTGAAAATGGCAAATCACGAAATATCAACCCATCCTGAAATACGGGAAAAAGTCGGCGAAGTCCTGGGCCGTGATTATGACGGTTCCGTCAAGGTGCGCCATTTGTTGGAAATACTTCATGAAGATCTTGGTATGGAGGTGATTCGGGATAGGATAAAACAGACCTTAAATGGGCTGAAGGTCGCTTCCTACTACGGATGTCTTCTTGTCCGACCCCCTGAAGTCACTCAATTCGATGATCCTGAGAACCCCACATCCATGGATCGCCTTGTGAAAGCCTTGGGCGGGGAAGACCTTGACTGGCCACATAAGGTTGAGTGCTGCGGCGGCGGACTCGCGTTAACAAGAACGGATGTGGTCGTCAAGCTTTCAGAATCTATTATTGGTATGGCTCAGGCAGCAGGTGCTGAATGCATAGCAGTGGCGTGCCCCATGTGTCAGGTCAATCTGGACCTCAGGCAGATTGATATCAAGAAAGCAATGGGGAAAAAATATGACATGCCGATCGTTTATATCACGCAACTGATGGGCTTGTGCCTCGGTGTTCCGTATGAAGAACTGGGGCTAAATAAGCTTATGGTTTCACCATCAAGAGTTGTTGATGCAATCGCGGCTGTTCAAAATCAGTCATAGCTAATAAGGCAATCAACTTATTATGGCAAATGTTGAAAATAAAAAAACAGGTGCTGTACTCGTGCAGGGAGGCGGTATTGCTGGTGTTCAGGCGTCACTCGACCTAGCTAACTCAGGTTTTAAAGTCTATCTGGTAGAGCGTTCTCCTGCAATAGGCGGTATGATGTCTCTTCTTGACAAGACATTTCCGACGGGTGATTGTGCCACCTGCATCAGTTCTCCCAAGTTTGTTGAATGTGCCCGGAATCTGAACATTGAAATTCTTACATGCTCTGAGTTAATGAAAATAGAGGGCGATCCGGGTCATTTTACAGTGACGGTTAAAAAATATCCGAGATATGTTGATGAAAGCATCTGCAATGATTGCGGGGATTGCTACAGCGTCTGCCCCGTAGAAATTAAGGACCGGTTTAACAGAGACCTGGGGATGCGCAAGGCAATAGCAAAATACTCACCTCAGGCCTTACCGAACATTGCCGGAATAATTAAACTAGGGCATGCTCCATGTAAAATCGCGTGCCCTGCACATATAAACGTCCAGGGCTATATTCAACTCATCAAGAAAAGGGAATATGTCAAAGCGGTCAATTTAATCAGGGAAAGAAATCCTCTTTCAGCCATTTGCGGACGCATCTGCACTCATCCGTGTGAAACAGTATGTACACGCAATCGGATTGACTCAGCCGTGGCAATAAGACAACTGAAGAGATTTGCATCCGACAAAGAAATGGAAATGGTCGAATCAGGAGAGATCAGTCTTCCTGTTGAAAGATCCCCATCGCCGGATGCCCGGAAAGTTGCCGTAATCGGCGCCGGTCCATCAGGTCTCACAGCCGCGGATGATCTCGCGGACAGGGGCTATCACGTTACTGTATTTGAGGCGTCTTCTGCGGCAGGCGGAATGCTTCGATGGGGTATTCCTGAATATCGACTTCCCGCTAAAATACTCGATTATGAAGTAGAACTGATCCGCCGTAAAGGTGTCTCTTTTGTTTTTAATTGCAGTGTTGGAACAGACATTACAATTGAAAAACTTCGTGAGGAGAACGAGGCCGTATATATCGGGATAGGCGCCCAGAAAAGCGTCTCCATGAATGTAAAAGGGGAGGGGATCGACGGTGTTATAGAAGGCCTTGAATTCCTTCATAATGCAAGTTTGGAAGACGCCCCGGTCCTAAAAGGTCATGTAATTGTTGTGGGCGGTGGTGATGTTGCTATGGACGCAGCATGCTCTGCCATACGTCTTGGCGCCGATAAGGTCAGCATTGTTTACCGCAGAAGTGAAACTGAACTCCCGGCAATAAGGGAGGAGATAAATCATGCTGTAGAAGAAGGCGTGAATTTCAAATTTCTTACAGCCCCTGTTGAGTTTATGGATGAGGGAAGCGGCAGGCTCAGAAAAGTGAAATGTATTAGAATGAAACTGGGAGAGCCTGATGATTCGGGAAGGCGCCGACCTGAACCCATAGAAGGATCAGAGTTTGAAATGGAAGCCGATACCGTCATCCTGGCTATTGGCAGCCAGCCTGACCATCTTCTGCTTGATTCCGCTCGCGGCCTGTCCGTCAATAAATGGGGTAATATTACAACAGACAAACATGGCGCAACAGACATGGAGGGTGTCTTTGCCGGCGGGGATATCGTAACAGGACCGGCAACCGTAATAGATGCCGTTGCAGCAGGAAAGCGGGCAGCTGAGTCAATTGCCATTTATTTAAGCGGAAAAGAAGCCGATTTCCCACGATTCGAGGATACAATCAAACCTGTTCCCGAAGAACTGCTTCCATCGATAAAAAACGAGGAAGAAAAGCCCCGCGCGATCGCAAAGGAACTCTCGGTTCAGCGACGGATTAAAGATTTTGCAGAAATTGAAACAGCCTTTTCAGAACCAGAGGCCCTTTCCGAATGTGAGCGATGCTTGAACTGTGCGATTTGTTCGGAATGCGGTGAGTGTGTTGATGCATGCGAGAAAAAAGCCATTGACCTTAATATGGAGGAAGAAGAAATCACGCTTGAAGTAGGTTCTGTGATTCTTGCTCCCGGTTTTGAGGAAATGAGAGCAGAGGTAAAAGGAGAATTTGGTTTCGGACGTTATGAAAACGTCGTCACCAGTGTACAATTTGAGAGGCTGCTGTCGGCGGCCGGGCCGACTGAGGGCCATGTTCTTCGACAGTCTGACGGACGTGAAGCCAGAAGTATTGCTTTTATTCAGTGTGTGGGTTCACGAGACTCCAAGTGCGGGAATGAATATTGTTCTTCTGTCTGCTGTATGGCCACGACCAAACAGGCTATGGTTGCAAAGGAGCACGTTGGCGGGCTGAATGTGACCATTTTCTATATGGATATAAGGGCTTTTGGAAAAGGTTTTGACCAGTATTACGAACGCGCAAGGACCCAGGATGGAATGGAATACATTAAGAGTATGCCCTCGCGCGTCGTTGAGATCCCTGAAACAAAGGATCTCATGTTACGTTTTTTAAATGAAAAGAATGAAATTGAAGATAGGATTTTTGATCTTGTTGTCCTGGCCGTAGGCATGGATCCAAAACCGACTATATCAAAGACCATCTCCCGTCTTGGCATAGAGCTGAACGAATTCGGGTTCTGTGCCACGGATCGCTTTTCTCCCTTGGAAACATCACGTGAAGGGATATTTGTTGCAGGCGCCTTCCAAGAGCCAAAAGATATCCCTGAAACAGTGACACAGGCGAGTGCCGCGGCATCCATGTCAATGGAAATGCTTGCAGAGTCAAGGAATGACCTCATCACGGAAAGGACCTATCCTGATGAACACGATATAACCGACGAGGAGCCCAGGATCGGTGTGTTTGTATGCCACTGCGGTCTCAACATCGCGTCGGTCATTGATGTAGAACGTGTCGCGAAATCTATCTCGAATGAACCCAATGTGATTATGGCGACGCATACCATGTTCGCGTGTTCTGACGGCAGCCTTTCAGAAATCAAAGAGAGTATACATAAACATCGCTTGAACCGTATCGTCGTGGCCTCCTGTACCCCCAGGACACACGAGCCTTTGTTTCGGGAGACACTGAGGGAATCCGGGTTAAATCCTTATCTATTTGAATTGGCCAATATAAGGGATCAATGTTCATGGGTTCATGCTTCAGAACCTGAGGCTGCGAATGATAAGGCTATTGAGCTTGTCCGCATGTCTATTTCCAGGGCGCGGCTGCTTCGTCCGCTTATAGCGGAATCTATGGAAATCAACCAGGATGTGCTGGTCATAGGCGGCGGTCTGAGTGGTATGACAGCGGCTCTGTCACTGGCGAAACAGGGTTTTAGGGTGAACCTTGTTGAGCGCACGAATTCCCTCGGTGGGCATCTCAGAGATATTCGCGGGACTTTAGAACATGATGATATTTCCGGTTTCACAGATGATCTGATATGCCGTGTGAGTAGCCATCCCTATATTACTCTTCACATGGAAGCGAATGTCAAATCTGTTAACGGTCACATTGGAGACTTTGTTGTCAGACTTTCGGAACGCGGCGAAAATATGAATGTTTCATGTGGAGCTATAATCATCGCAACCGGTGCGGCATACGCGGAAACCGGAGAGTTCCTCTACAACGACTCCGACAATGTGCTGACGCAGCTTGAGCTGGAAGAAGGCCTTCACGACAAGTCCTTTAACGGCGCTAATAAAAACATCGTCATGATCCAGTGTGTTGGTTCACGTAATAGCGAGCGGGAGTATTGCAGCCGCATCTGCTGTTCAATGGCAATCAAGAACGCGCTCAAAATAAAGGAACAACACCCCGATTCAAATATTTATATCCTTTACCGGGATATCAGGACATATGGTTTCAGGGAGCTTTATTATAAAAAGGCACGGGAAAAGGGGGTCGTCTTCATTCGATATGACGAGAAGTTGCCGCCCGTCGTATCTGACAACAATGGTCTTCTTGTCAGGGTTGATAGCCCTGACTTTCCCGAGACCATCGAAATAGAGGTGGATAACGTGATCCTGAGCACTGGGGTTGACGCTCCGGAAGACAACCGGCTGCTCGCGGATATGCTGAAGGTCTCACTTAATGCTGACGGTTTTTTCAACGAAGCCCATTTGAAGCTGAGGCCGGTTGAGTTCGCAAATGAAGGTGTTTTTCTGTGTGGCCTCGCGCATTCTCCGAAGTTTATTGATGAAAATATCTCCCAGGCCCGTGCCTCTGCAGCGCGCGTAGCCACAGTGCTTTCAAAAAGTCATCTTGAAGCCAGCGCCCAGGTTTCACATGTCGATCAGAGCAAGTGTATTTCATGTATGACCTGTGTTAAGGTATGTCCTTACGGGGCGCCTTTTGTGAACCACGACAATAAAGCGCAGATCACCGCAGCCAAGTGTATGGGATGTGGTATTTGCGCTTCTGAATGTCCGGCCCGTGCCATACAGTTAAGCAATTTTGAGTCGAAGCAGTTTAATGTCATGCTGGATAGTCTTTTTCAGCCCTGGGAGGCAGCAAGCCAGTGAATTTCAGTAAGTAACATATAGCGATACTCTACTAAAGACGCCTAGTGTCCCGTATTATAATTTCCGAGAATAATACTTATGGCTTTTGATAGAGTTCTCGATTAATTTGATGTGAAATGTGGCACGAACTGTTTCCGAAAGACGATATCTATGGGGTCCGGTGGCGGTGATCTGCCCTTTGAGGGTTTTAGGGGACGTTTCTTTCAAGCGTACTAATCATTCTGCCATAAGTCCATAGGCGTAAACCCTCAAAGGTCAGATCACAGGAGGTTTAGTGGAACTTTTTTCTGAGATATCGTCTCTCGGGAACAGTCCGTCCCACATCCGGTATTTAGTTTATGAATATATGATACGGGACAATGGTTACACGACAGATGGAAGAAATGCGTTATGAATCTAGATAAATTCGAGCCAAAAATCGTTGCCTTCTGCTGCCACTACTGAGCGTATTCATCAGCGGACCTGGCAGGTTCCATGCGTTTGCAGTACCCGACCAATGTTAGAATTATCCGTACGCCTTGCACCGGCAAATTGGAGGTCGAGTACTTTATGAAGGCGTTTGAAAACGGTGCTGACGGAGTTCTTGTCGCCGGTTGTGAGGAAGGGAGTTGCCATTTTATTGAAGGGAATTTAGTCGCTAAACGCCGGGTCAATTATACCCGTGAGATATTGTCTGAAAGCGGATTAGATAAGGAACGGTTGCGAATGATTAACATGGGGGCCGCGGATCCACGCCCTTTTGTGGATAAGATAACGGACATGGTTGAGACGGTTCGTAAGCTGGGACCCAATCCGATGGGTCGAGCCGGTTCAAAAGATAAGCAGGAGATACGCCCATGATTGTTGCTGAAAGGAAGAAAATACCTGAGCTTGTAGAAATGCTAAAGGGCCACAAAAAAATCCTGGTGCTGGGATGTGGCACATGTGTTACCGTATGTCTTGCAGGAGGAGAACGTGAGGTGAGTATCATATCTTCTGCTCTGCGCATTGCTTCAAGAAACAGCGGGTATGATTTTGAGATTGACGAAATGACCATCGAGCGTCAGTGTGACAATGTGTTTATCGAACAGGCAGCCGAAGCCATAGCAAAACATGATGTCGTACTCTCCCTTGGATGCGGAGCAGGCGTTCAAGCCATAGCTGAACGCTACTCTGAAAAGCCTGTTTATGCCGGTCTTAACACGTCATTCCTCGGCGTCCTTGAAGAAAGGGGTGTGTGGACGGAGAAATGCTCGGCATGCGGATCCTGCGTGCTGCATAAATATGGCGGAATTTGCCCCATTACACGGTGTGCGAAACATATGCTGAACGGGCCCTGTGGTGGTTCACGCGAGGACAGGTGCGAAGTTCGTCCTGACCGGCCGTGCGCCTGGCAGCTTATATATCGGCGTCTGAAAGGCATTGGAGAGCTTGACAGGCTCAAAAATATCGAGGCGGTAAAGGACTGGAGCACCAGCCTCGATGGAGGTGTTCGTATGCTTATACGTGAGGATCACAGGATTTAAACCAAGGATTCAAGGATTCAATCCTTGACCCCTTTCTCACAACTGATAAGAGAAGAATTTTCATAGATATAATGAAACCTGGACCAAGAAATAACTATGAATAATCAACCCTTAAATATATACCTTTTTCACTGTACAAACAGCCTTGATACAGAAACCATCAGGCGTTCTTTGGGTGAACGCGAGAAAGATCACACGTTTAAGACCATCAGCTTACCCTGTTCAGGAAAGCTTGAACTGATTTATCTGCTCAAGGCATTTGAATCCGGTGCAGATGGCGTGGCTCTTGTCACATGCAAACATGGTGAATGCAGATACCTTGAAGGGAATCTTCGTGCGCAAAAGCGCGCCGAAGCTGTTCGAGCGATTCTTGAAGAGATCGGGCTTGATAAAGAACGTATGAAGCTCATCCAACAAGGGGATGGGGGGGTGCAGAGTCTTATCGATGAACTCGACAGATTCATTGAGAGGATAAGAAACGCAACTGCCGAGTCTTTCGAATCATCTTAATTAGTGCCCATCCGGAAACAAAATATGGGTACGAGCTCGTTTCCAGTTCAGAAGTGGATGATTTTTCACAAGTTCAAGGAAATCAAAGGATTGCGCGGAGGCGTGCATATGGTACGTCGCACAAGCAATCCCGAGGATTGACGTAGAAATTGCGAAAAAGGGTCATTTCTGGATGGAAACTAATCAGGAGTAGGAATATGAAACATAACAGCAATCTGGCAAAAAGAATTGAAGCGGGAGACTTTGTTCTTACCGCCGAATTTCTGCCGCGGGCCAGTGCGGACAACTCATCAGCAGGCGCCACTATCAGTTCAATGAGTAATGTAACGGCGGTGAACGTCTCGGATAATCCTTATGGTCCTGTAATGTCAAGCCTTGCCGGATCGGTTATACTGCGAAATGCCGGTGTCGAGCCGGTATATCAGATCATTACACGCGATAGAAACCGGATTGCCATTCAATCCGATCTTCTGGGCGCGGCATGTCTAGGAATCCGGAATGTACTGTGCCTTTCCGGTCATCACCAGGCCCTAACCGGATCTCCCGATTCTTCAAATGTCTATGATATTGATTCAATCCAACTGATTGCTGCGGTAAGGCAAATGCGCGACCAGGGAATTCTTCTGAATGGGACGAAAATAGAGGGAGATTTCCCCATGTTTATCGGAGCCGTCGCAAATCCTTTTATGAAACCCATGGAATTGAATGTCATCCGTCTGAAAAAAAAAGTCGAGGCAGGCGCAGAGTTCATTCAGACTCAGGCTATTTTTGATGTGGAAGGATTCAAGGAGTGGATTGAGGCGGCTCAGAAAGAAGGGATTACGGAGAAGGCGGCTATTATTGCAGGTATTCTACCATTTAGGAGTGCTGTTGAAGCTGAAAATAAGCGCGACAAATACATGGATATGTCGATTCCTGATCAAGTCATTGAGAGGATGAACTCCGCGGGAGATGAAGAAGCGCAAAGAAAGGAAGGCATATCTATTTGTGTTGAAGTCGTTAAGGAAATAAAGGGATTGGATGGAGTGAAAGGTATTCATATCCTGTCCGGAGGAAGGGAAAGTTCGATCTCGGAAGTCATTGCTGAGGCAGGGTTGTGAAATAAAAAGAAAACAATATGCCCGATAAATACCATATTCATACAACACCCGTTCCGCCACGCCTTCCGCGTATTGGGAAATACGGCGTGGTGGACTGGAGAGAAGACTGTGCCGGGTGTCATAACTGCGTCAAGAAGGCATGCGTCTATGACCGTCATCGGCAGGAACTTGAGTATATTCGAAATATCAAGGAGTTCAATTCCCTTTTCTTCGATTGCATGGGCTGTTTTTCCTGTGTGCAGAACTGCACAAAGAACCTTTTGTGCCTGACCATAAACTCGGAATATGAAAGGCTTGGGAACTCCTATTGGAACCCTGACATTATCCAGTCAACCTGGATGCAATCTGAAACCGCTGCCGTCCCGGTTTCCGGGGCGGGTTACCGGGGCAAATTCGCGGGTCACGGATTTGACTCCATGTGGACGGATATGTCTGAAATTGTCCGGCCGACGAGGGATGGGATACACGGGAGAGAGTATATAAGTACATCCGTGGATGTAGGACGGAAACTCTCATATCTTGAGTTGAGAGGAAAGGACCCGGTTTCCACTTTCCCGAAAGTGGTCAGCATTCAGATGCCTCTTATTATCGATATGAATCCGCCGGAGTTTACTTTTCCGCGGCTTGAACGATTCATCGTTGAAACAGCATCTATTACGGATCTGGTCGCGATCATCGACTCAAGAAAGTGGCCCCTTGCAGGCGAAGAGAATCAAGGTCGGGCGATGGAGAAGCACCTCCCTCATATCGCGTTCCATCTTCATCCTGACGCGCCTGTACCACATGATGTCTTAAAGAAGACGAGGCTGGCTGAAATACCTGATAGCCACTCTGTAGAAGACCATATCAAGGAATTGAAAGATATCCATCCGGGAATCGTGATATTGATAAGAGTAGATCTGGATTCAAAGGGTGTTCAGCGGGCGATTGAACTGGCGGATATGGATGAAGTGGAAGCCATACATGTCGTCGCGGACTTCAACGGCAATGAGATCGGGGTGGAAAATCCCAGGTTCATAAAAGATATGATACGTGAGATTCATAGCACGATCATAAAAGGCGGAAAAAGGGATGAGGTCACTATTATCGCCGGGGGCGGTATCGCTTTGCCGGAGCATATGGCCAAAGCCGTCATATGCGGCGCGGATCTTGTATCTACCTATCTGCCCCTCATGATATCACTGGAATGCCGTCTATGCGCTGAGTGCCATCCGGGAACAAGATGTCCTGCTGATTTAGATAGAGTCGATCACAAGTACGCTGTCGGCAGGATGAGGAATCTTATCGCTGCCTGGCACCTGCAGCTCATCGAGGTCATGGGTGCAATGGGAATGCGTGAAGTACGCCGCCTGCGTGGTGATGTCGGGCGTGCCATGTTTTATGAAGAACTTGAGGAGGAGATTTTTGGAGAGCTTTTCGGTTCAAGAAAAAGAGCTTGAGGATCTTTTACCCGAGAACACGATGAAAACTCGTGTTCCGCAGGTTAAGGTTGAAAGGATTATTAAGCCTGCGCCTACGCGGTACCGCAATGAAATAGCAAAATATATCATTTTTCGAAATGATGATTGCGTGAGATGCGGCAAATGCGCGGAAGTGTGCCCTTATGGTGTTCATGTCCTGAAACCGGGGTACAAGTATTTTGCCATGCCGAAGAGCGACAAGTGCGTCGGCGCTTCATGCGAAAAAACGGATCATTTTTGTGTATCACTATGTCCCAAAGGGGCGCTGAGGATGGTTGAAAATCCCATGATGAAGGCGCTTGGCGATGCCCGATGGCCCGCGGACATGATACTTGCTACCTGGAAAATGGCTGAGACCGGTGATTTACCTCCTGAAGAATATGAATTCGATTACCAATGTGGAAATTCAGGCGGAGGGTTTGACAGACTCAGATTTAAATTCCCTGAAAACCCTCCAAATGATGTCGATGAGGATGAAATCGACACAAGCCTCCTTTTAAACCGCCGTGATGATGATCGTCCACGCGTTAGAATAGATGTTCCGTGGTATGGCGGTGGCATGTCTTTCGGGTCTGTGAGTAATGTGACTCAGCTGTCAAAAGTGCGCGCCGCGACCGCGTGGAACACCTTCTCCTGTTCCGGTGAGGGCGGATATATGGAGCGATTGAAGCCCTATGATGATCATATGATCACCCAGGTCGCGACAGGGCTCTTCGGAGTGCGTGAAGATACGATCCAGCGGGTGCCTATTGTTGAATTCAAGTATGCCCAGGGCGCTAAACCGGGACTCGGCGGGCACTTGCTAGGGGATAAAAACACGCCGGCCGTAGCCCGAATGCGTGAAGCGGTCGTCGGGATCCCTTTGTTTTCACCTTTCCCCTTTCATAGTGTCTATTCCATTGAAGACCACTTCAAACACTTGGAATGGATCAAACACGTCAACCGACGGGCACTGGTATCCACAAAGGTATCCACTCCGACAGACGTGGATATGGTCGCAGTAGGAAGCTATTTCGCGGGGACCCATATTGTTCATCTGGACGGGGGTTATGGCGGTACGGGGGCAGCGCCCGATATCGCGAAAAAAAATATTGCCATGCCTATCGAGTATGCCATAGCCAGAGTTCATAAATTTCTCGTCGCAGAAGGCGCGCGTGACAAAGTCGTCCTCATAGCAAGCGGAGGGGTGAGAACCAGCCATGACATCGCAAAGGCCATCGCGCTTGGAGCGGACGGCGTCGTGGTAGGGACTGCGGAACTGGTCGCTCTCGGATGTGTCCGTTGTACACGTTGCGAGAGCGGGCGAGGGTGTCCCAGGGGGATCGCGACAACAGATCCCGGACTCATTACCCAGATAGATGTTGAGTGGGGCACACAACGCATTATCAACCTCTACAATGCCTGGCGTAAGGAGCTTGTGGGTATTTTAAAGCGTTTTGGTATGCGGAGCGTAACGGAATTGGTAGGACGCACCGATCTGCTGATCCATCTGGATTTTGAAGGGAAATAGTCCTTCTCCCTATGAATTGGGAGAGAGGATTCAAGGATTCCAGGATTCAAGGAGTCAAGTATTTATTTGTTGGTTATTTTTACAAGAAATGAAGTCCATTTGAGTTCAGAGATTAGTTGTCTTAATTTTTTTTAATACATCTTGTTGTGATTACTTGACCTCTCACTCGAACCCTTGACACCTTGAACCTTACCTGTCCGGCATAGCTTTAGCGAACATGGAAACCTTGTTGCACCATGTGCCTTGCGCTTTTTTAAACACTCCTCCCGCAACGAATGAATAGGGGTTGTCCGAGCTACTCGCATAGTATTACTCTCCACTGTGAACCAGTCAATAGCCAGTGCAATCAATCCTGAAACCAGACTGTTTTTTCAGGTAAGAATATTTTAACTTGAAAAATCCATAAATCTATGTAAAATGGAGTTTCCGAAGCCATTTTTATGTTTTTCAAAGGGCAAACATTATGAATAAAGAGAAAATATTTAACCGGTTAATTAAATTCCCCACGGATAAAAGCTTCTTTCTTTTTGGTCCAAGGGGGACAGGCAAATCCTATTGGCTTAGGAAACATTATAAGGACAATGTGTATATTGATCTACTTGATTCCGAGACTTTTTTTAGGCTCAGCAGCGCCCCTGAAAAACTTGATTCCTTTATACCTGATGGATATTCCAAAGGAGTGATTATAGATGAGGTGCAAAAAGTTCCTCAGATCCTGAATGAAGTTCATCGATTGATTGAAATTAAAGGATACAAATTTATTCTAACCGGCTCCAGTGCAAGAAAATTAAAAAAACAGGATATTAATCTGCTGGCTGGAAGGGCGTTAACATTTTATATGCACCCATTGTGCTATGAAGAACTTTCAGAGGGATTTGATCTAAGGTATTCTTTGGAGTATGGCCACATGCCAAGTGTTTATATTGATTCAGATCCGGAAGGATTTTTAAAATCCTATGTTGTAACCTATCTTAAAGAAGAGGTTTTCCAGGAAGGATTAACTCGAAATCTAGGAAATTTTTCAAGATTTTTTGAAACAGCCAGCTTTTCACAAGGGTCGGTTCTGAATATTTCTGAAGTCGCAAGAGAATGCTCTTTAAATCGAAAACTTGTTGAGAGTTACTTTACTATCCTGGAGGATCTTTTATTGTCTATTCGCCTGCCGGTTTTTACAAAAAAGGCAAAAAGGAGGATGACTCAGCATCCGAAATTTTATTTTTTTGATGCTGGAATATATAGAGCTATACGCCCGAAAGGCCCTCTTGATTCTCCGGAAGAAATTCAAGGGGTTTCACTTGAGACATTGTTTCTTCAGGAGCTAAGGGCTGTAAATGATAACTATAAACTCGCATATGATATTTATTACTGGAGAACATCAAATCAGATTGAGGTGGACTTTGTTTTGTATGGTAAAAAAGGACTGTTTGCCTTTGAAATTAAAAGAAAGGGAAAATATTCCAGTAAAGATCTTGCAGGTTTAAGAAAATTTCTTGAAGATTTTCCAGTAGCCAGAGGCTTTCTGATTTATGGCGGAACAAAGCGGTTCTATGAAAATAATATAGAGATCATTCCCGTGAATGAAGCAATTGCGAGACTACCCGAAATTCTTGACCCATAAGGTTGTTAGAACCCTTGACTTGATTGTGAAGTAGTTTTTGGCCTTTAATTTATCCTTCACCGCGCGTTCGCTACGCTCTCTCAAGACACGAAGGTCGCGAAGTTTTGGCCGTATCGGGTAACCGGTAAGAAAACACCGATTTACGATCCGGCCAAAGATTCAATTTTTTACTATTTAGTGCTATAAAACTGCATTTTCTAAATTTGATTCTCTTTTTCCTTGAAATACAGTGCATGTTTTTCCTTCCTTTTGCGGAACGGCTCTTTCCATTTGTCGTATGTCCGCGTATTTTTTTGCGGACAACCCGACAAATAAAAAATGGTTTTTTCTTCGCGCCCTTCGCGTCTTTGTGGTTCATTTTTTTGTTTTATGTTTTTGTCCTTGCACCGTGCACCCTGCGCCATGCGCCTTGGTTTATCATTCATACCTCAACGCATGAATCGGATTACTCTTTGCGACCCTGGTCGTATTGCCGGCAACGGTAAACCACGCAATAGCCAGTGCGATTGAACCTGAAACCAGACAAATTGAGATTATTAACAAAGGATTAAACCTGTACGGGAACCGTTCAAGCCAGTATTGCATAACGAATATGGCAACAGGCCAGGCGATAATGTTTGCGAGTATAACCGGTTTTGAAAACTGCCAGAGCAGTAAGTTGACAATATTTTTGACCTTTGCGCCCATTACCTTTCGCAGTCCTATCTCCCTTGTGCGTCGTTCAACTGTAAAGACAGCCGACCCGAATAAACCCATGCAGGCAATGAGAATCGCCAGTATGGAAAAACTGATAAGGATCTTTTCTTCTGTCTGTTCCTGCTGAAATTCCTGTGCTATCAACTGATCAACAAAAACAGCAGAATATTCAACTTCACCCATAACTTTTTCCCAGACTTTATTAAACTCCTTTATTATCTTTTTTGGAGAACCCTGAAATCGAATGGTAACAACTGTCACCTGATCCGGTTCAAGCGGATAGACTTCCGCTCTTGGAAGGGCATTCAAGCTAAATATATGATTATCAGCAGCAACACCGATGATAGTGTAATTGATATTATTAAAGGTAGTTGAGTTGAGAATTTTTCCTACAGCCTCTTCCGCACTGCTGAAACCTAATTCCCTGGCCGCCTTTTCATTGACGATAATGCTTCTCTCAAGGAGTTCTTTTGATTGATTTCCGCCTATAGTAGTTGTCATCATATCAAATTTTGGTTCAGGCAAGTCACGTTCCATAGAATAATCCCTGCCTGCAACAATAGGGATTTGATAGGTCTTAAAATAATCATAGTCAATGCCTGTATCAGGAAGGATATAAGTGGTTTCAGGCTGACCCATTTGAGTAAAAGCTATGTTGCCCTGGTTTTGCTGGTAGGAGGGTTGAACCTGTGATAATCCAACATTTGAAATGTCAGCTACATTCAACAGATCATGTTTGAGGGTCGTAATTTTATTTATATATTTCAAGTCCATACCAACAGGATTAATGACCAGTAAATTTTCTTTATTGTAACCAGGATCACGATTCATGCTGTATTGCATCTGTGCATATATCACACCGGTGGAAATAATAAGTATTATTGAGATACTGAACTGAAATATCACAAGTATATTCCTGAGGGACATGGATCCCCTGGTCTCCTTTGACTGATTTGCCTTGAGTGTGTCTCCGGGCCTGAAACCGGAAAGGATAAATGCAGGGTACAGGCCGCCGCTTATGCCGACAATAATGAGTAAGGCCAGTAATGGTATAAAAGTAGAGGGGGATGCATAGTTAAGCGAGAAAGTTTTGCCCACTATTGATTCAAATATCGGGAGCATTATCTCGACAACTCCCATGGATAAAATCATGGAGAGCAGCACTATAAATATCGATTCACCCAGAAACTGAACAATGAGTTGTTTCCGCTTTGCACCCACAACCTTTCGCATGGCGACTTCCCTGGCCCGTTGCGTGGCTTTCGCGGTAGTAAGGATCGTAAAGTTGATACAACCGATCAGAAGAACAAGCAGGGAGATACCAGCAAAAGAGATAACCACTGTTTTATTACCGCCTGCCCTGAAGGTGTCCCATGGTGATTCAAGATGAGCGGTTACCAACCTCTGAAAATCAAAGGCCTCAATGTCGCTGGCTTTCAAACCGGGGTCAGAAATAACCTCTGAAATATCGATATATTTATCAATAAAGGCAGGAACAAGATGCTTCAAGGTATCAATATCAACGCCTTCTTTTAGCTGAAAATAGGCGTGGGTATTTAAAGTATGCCAGCTTTTTATAGTTGATGGAAAGTTAGTATCATCGAGCAGGGCTAATAATGGTATATCCAGAATAGAATTGCCGGGGATGCTGTATACAGCGGTTACCTTGTAATCAGTACTGAAATCACCGATACTTACTGTTATAACTTTTCCGATGGGGTCCTGGCTGCCGAAATGACGATTGGCAGATTCCCTGCTTAAAGCAATATTTTTTGGCTCTGAGATGGTGCTTTCAAGACTTCCGGCAATGATATTAAACTGGAACATATCGATAAAGGCAGGATCAACCCTTATAATTTTATCTTCAAACCTGGTGCTTCCTGTATCAATCATCATGTCAACAGAGAAAGTCCGGGTGCTTTGTACTATTTTATCTTTAAAGTATTCTTCGAGTTGGGGCATAGCAGGTAAAGGAACCATGGGAAAGGTTACAGGTTCTTTTCCTGGTAATGTAGCTATGAAATTTACCCTGTATATTCTGTCATGATCTTTCCATTGTTTGTCATAGGAAGTTTGATCCCTGACATACAGCGCGATGACAATGCACGCCGCCAGGCCGATTGCCAGGCCTGCGATATTGATCGCACTGTAGAGTTTGTTTTTGATCAGATTGTTTATTGCTGTTATGAAATAGTTTTTTAGCATGATTGATGCTCCTATAATCTAGCTTCTTTATTAAACCCTCTCTCGCAATAATCAGATATTGAGGTATTATGGACAAAGGGTCCAAGGATTCGAGGGTTCTAGTGGTTGTTTATTCGTCATTCCCGCGAAAGCGGGAATCCATTTAATTTTTAAAAGCTAAAAGCCTTTAACCTGGATACCCGCTTTCGCGGGTATGACGTTGTATTAAGCCTTTCACTCGAATCCTATTATCTCACCGATCTTTGAGTCATTTACATCGTAGAGACAAGGCATGCCTTGTCTCTAAATGGCCCTGCTTGCCTGTTCCGCAACCTCCTGATCAACACGACGACTTTGTGTAACAACGGACCCATCAAACAGATTCACCGTGCGTTTTGCAAAATCCGCGTGGGACGGGCTGTGGGTTACCATTATTATGGTTGTACCCTCATCATTAAGCTTCTGAAGCATTTCCATAACTTCCTGGCCATGGGCGGAATCAAGATTTCCTGTGGGCTCATCCGCCAGTATAAGGGGCTGATTTCCTACTACAGCACGGGCGACCGCGACCCTTTGCTGCTGCCCGCCGGACAACTGGCTTGGCATGTGCTTGGCGCGGTGGGCAATTCCTACCCGGTCCATTACCGCTTCAACACGTTCACGTCGTTCCCTTGAGGGGATAGCATGGTAGAGAAGGGCGAGCTCAACATTCTGGAAGACCGACAATTCATCGATCAGGTTAAAGGACTGGAAGATAAAACTGACGTTATGTTTTCTGATGTCACACAATTTTGATTCATCATAAGACGCGATGTTTTCATCATTAAAAAAGTAATCGCCCTTTGTAGGATTATCCAGCATGCCGATAATATTGAGCAGTGTGGATTTGCCGCACCCGGACGGTCCCATTACCGCGACAAACTCTCCAGGGTTTACTTCAAGGTTGATGTTGTTAAGCGCTGTGGTCTGAATGTCGCTTGTACGATAGACTTTTGTTATTCCGTGCATTTTTAACATTGTTTTGTCCTTTCTTTATGTATTATGGTTCTAACCCGTTTTACTAATGTTTATAACTATTCATTTAATTAGGTAAAAAGGGGTCAAGGATTCTTCGCACTCGCTACGCTCAGCTCAGTCCCACTCCTTCGGAGCGGGTTCCCAGTTTCAAGGGGTCTAGGGGTCAAGTGTTTATTGAATGCTTTCATATCAGGAAAAGTCATCTATATGATTTTTTTAAAAAAGTTTTTCACTTGAACCCTCGAATCCTTGGCCCCTCGAATCCTGACCATTAATTACTGCCTTTTATCTTCAACCGATC
>JAFGFY010000174.1 GCA_016930795.1 Deltaproteobacteria bacterium | reverse complement strand
CTTCTATGGTCTTTTGCTGGTATTGGGGGTGCCATTTGACCGATTGGTCCACGTTCCCCTGGACAATGGCCGCGGTAAAGGAAGGGCGTGTCTTATCGGGGTTTTTAAGTCCTGAAATGCGCTGGTGACCGTAGATCAATGCAAATGCCAGGAGGAGTCCCGTGCAAACGGCCTCCCACTTCAAGAATCCTTTCGCTGAAAAAGTGCGGTCAAACAAAAGGGCATAAATAAGGGCATTTGCAAGGATGATGAGAAAGGACAGACCGTAAACGCCCATCAGGTCGGCCATCTGAATCAAGGTCAGCATTCGATACTGGCTGTACCCCAAAAGACACCAGGGGAACCCTGTCAGCACGTTGGCCCTCATATACTCCAGGCCGACCCAGCCGCAGGCAATCAAAAAGAGTCCAAAACGGGAGCCCCGGCAGATTGACGTCAGCACCGAGAACAGTGCAGGGTACAGAGAGAGGTAGAGGCAAAAAAGGCCCAGAACACCGAGGCTCAAGAAGACGTTCAGACCGCCGTAATGCCCCAGGACGACAATAATCCAGTAAATCAGCGTAAAGTAGTGAACAAGGCCGGTCAGGCACCCCAGTCGAAAGGCCCGGGAGGGAGATTCGTCCCTTAGGGCCTTCAAGAGAGGCACCAGCGCAAACCATGCCATCCATTCCAGCCTTGCGGGAGGGAAGGCGGCCGTCAGCATGAGGCCTGAAAGAATGGCGTACAAGCTCTTTCCCAAGGGAAACGGACGCTTGATTGGAGAAGATGCCGGCCCTGAAGGCGATGACAACAATCTTTTTTTCATCGGCTCAGCGCTGCTCTTTTTCTTTGCGGAAAGACAATTTGGAGGGTTGACGTGTGATGCGGATGTTGTTGATTTTCCGGTCATCCGCCGAAGTGACCGTCAGTTCGAGGTCTTCGTAGGTAACCTTTTCATCGACCTTTGGGATTTTTCCCAGGAGGTGGATGAAAAGTCCTCCAACGGACTCGAATTCACCTTGGGGAAGTGTGATTCCAAAATGCTCTTCGAGTTTTTCCACATCAAGGCGTGCATCGACGAGGATATTGTCCTCATCAATGATCGTCAAGAGCGTTCGGTCATTGTCATGCTCATCCATGATTTCACCGACGATTTCCTCAATGATATCCTCGATGGTAATGATGCCGGCGGCCCCTCCATACTCATCGGTCACAATGGCAAGATGCGTTTTGTTTTTCTTTAGATCTTTGAAAAGCTCGCTGATTTTCTGGTTCCGGGAAGTGAAATAGGGCTTTCTCAGAATTTCCTCGGGGATTTTTAAACCCGGATCTTTGCCCCAGAATTTGAGGAGGTCCTTGGCATGAAGGATGCCCACGATATCGTCAATGGTCCCTTTGTAGATGGGAATCCTCGTGTGACCGCATTCCGCCACAAGCTGGATGACTTCCCCAAGGGTCGAATCAATAGAAGCAGAGGAGATTTCCGTCCGGGGAACCATGACTGAGGCGGTTTCGGTTTCCTTAAGCTCGAGGACCCCAAAGACCATTTCCGATTCTTCATCCGAGATCAATCCCTTGGCATGCCCTTCATCCATGAGGTCATGGATCTCTTCGGTCAGGGCGTTGCCTTTATCAAGATGGGGTTTCCTCTTGCGCAGAAGTGACTTAATCACGCTAATCAGATTTTGATGGGAACCGTCGTCCAACTTAAGATTTGAGCCCCTAATGTTTGAATTCAAAACGCCATATAACCAAGAACCGGAATGAAATAAATGGCATAGGCTTCAAAAGTGCCCTATATTATTTTTATCTCGAAAACCTGTCAAGATATAAGCGAACCCTGGATATTATTGATCAAAAAATACTTGACTTTGCAGTATCCTGTGTTACTGTATCTTTCTGTATTTTAGTAAAAAAGTGGACAGTCATTCCCCCGGACTCAGGCGAAAAATGGGGGGGTGACGGTTTGAAAAGCGGGCATAGCTCAGTTGGCAGAGCACAAGCTTCCCAAGCTTGGGGTCGCGGGTTCGAACCCCGTTGCCCGCTCCACGGTTTTTTATAAGGCCTGATTCCCTTTTTGAGGTTGCCATCCATATCCTAAGGGCGAATGAGTAGGTGGCTACTTTGAATTGCGGACATGATGTTGGTTTTCTCTATTGCCTTATGCATTCCATGCAATATTAAAACTGACAGCCGGTCAGTCTGCAGTGAGGAAGCGGGTCTTTTTTGACCGCTTTTTTTATTTGAATGGACGGTAAAATTCAAGGGATAATACCACAGGTCAAGGACCTCGTAGAGGCCGTCGTCGAGAAGATAGGATTCGAACTGGTTGATGTGGAGTACATTTCCATCGGCGGAAGGTGGATTCTGAGGCTTTATATAGATAAAGAGGGCGGCGTCACAATAGATGATTGTGCGAGGGTGAGTGGTGAAATCGGGATCCTGATCGACGTCAAGGACATCATTGCCCATGAATACGTATTGGAGGTTTCATCGCCGGGACTCGACAGGCCGCTCAAAAAGGAGATTCATTTTCTTGAGGCAGTCGGGAAAAAGGTCAAGATAAAGATGAAATTTCCTGTAGAAGGCCGCCGAAATTTTACAGGTTACCTGAGAGAATTCCGTAATAGAACCCTGTTTCTTGAAATGGAGACAGGAGAGGCTGCGTTGCCCTGGCAGGGCGTTGAGAAGGCCAATTTGGTATATGAATTCGATTCCTAATGGACTTTCCT
>JAFGFY010000173.1 GCA_016930795.1 Deltaproteobacteria bacterium | reverse complement strand
CAGCGGGCGCGTCTATGGATAACTCCTGCGAGCATATTTCTTGTCAAAACAGGTCGTTATGCTGTTGAGAAACCCGGACAGACCCAATTGTTGGACTGCTTATTCAGCCAATAATCTGCGAATCATTTTGTGGACCTGAGTATCATATTTTTTTGCCTCTGTAACCAATGCGGCTAATTTATCCATGTTGCCTCCACAGAAGATCACAATAGCCAGCTGCACTCTTTCGATTTCTCGCTCATGCGCCTCAATCCCGTACCTTGAAAAAGTATCAAGTGCTTCGGAACGTAGCTCGGGGGAGAAAGCATTATTGACCCCTGCCCTTACTGCTTCTGTTATTCTAGAACTTTTTGGATGTGTCATAATAAGAGGCCCAACAACGCACTTCAGACGCTGCGGTTATCTGTCAGTGGCAAGGGGATGCCCTGATGCTTCAATTTTGGGGTTAGCCAACCGTCAGGCGCTAAAATCGCACACCTTGGCTCCTACGAAGCCCAGGCGATTCATCAGGCGGCGCAGCCGGGGCTTCGATGAATAGGCCTAATCGTAATTGGCGCGGGTCACTTTATCTGCCATGGTCGGTTCTATAATGGGCTTCCACTCAGGATCTTCCCATGTTCCGAGATCAGTATGCATATCAAGATACTTCTTCGGTATTGGGTGCGTGCCTAGAACGACCTTAACGTCATAGCGTTTTTCAAGAAAGGCTTTAAATGTGTCTATGTATGGACAGGGAGGATACCCAACGACCAAGCCGGTAGCCAAATGAATAACTTCCGCGCCGTTCTTTACCATCTCTTCGCCCGCATATTCTATGTTGCCGCCGGGACAACCATCGCACGTTGTATAACCAACCAGCTCAACTTCAGTGTCCGCGTATATGCTGAAAGCCCCTTCTTTGTTTCTCATCGCTCGGAGACACTTTCCCCCCGCACAGCGGCGATAGCGATCGCAAATGATAATTCCTATCTTTGTCTTTGTATTCATTTCCACTCCTTTCAATGCTTATTTTTTCAATCGTCATGGCATTGGATTCACGCCATAGACATGAACAGCCGTGCCCATGCCGTTTGATTGCGGTCATAAGGGACACAATATGAAATGGGGATATCATACCATCATCAGGCGCCGCATCAAGTCAAAAGTAAAGAATGAGGGACCGGATGGCGTTGATTTGGCTTAATCCCAAAGGGTATCAATGGCAGGAACCCAGGCATGGAATCTCAAATCTTAGAACTCAAATTTCAATAATAATGGGGGAACAGTGGAATAATATTTTCATAGATTCTCTTTACCATTTCGGACTTCATATCTGATGACCGGCGCCGAGAAGCGCCATGCCCCCCACCATCAAGACACGATGTGCAAATAAGGCGTTGGATTTAGGGCTCATACCAGGGGTTGCCTCATTGCCTTTTTTCTGATAGGACATCACCTGTTCGGGAACGGATGGAATGTTTTCCACGACGATCCCGCCACGGGGTGGACAAACCAAAACGCCTGTTTCTGCTGCTTGGGAGTGCAAAGATGTCCGGATTAATGGAAATCCTTTTGATTGTTACGATTGTCGTGGGCATCTATTTACTGCCCAGATGGCTGAACAGGCAGCCGGAAGGTCCACGTCGACGCCCGGCCCAAGGCCCGTGGCTTACAGGGTGGAAGCGGTTGGCCATTACGGCCTCTCTCCTGTGGCTTGGGCTCCTTGCCTTTTATTTGGAACCATGGAACAACCACTGGCCCGTCTTTCTCTATGTGGCGATTGGCCCTATCATCCTGGCGTGGGGCATCTCCTGGGTGGTTTCGGGCTTCACAAAAGGAGGAAGGTAACCTTTCAGCCTATGAGAGAACAATGGCAACTGCTGTGTCCGTCAACTGTTTGAAATCGCAATAAACCCCACTTTTGAGCTTCACTCGTTTCGATTCCATATAAGAATTAGTATCGCCTTCTCATCAAACTCCTATAGAAGGAGACCTTACCTCCCACGCTCGGACCAGGGAAAGGCATGTCAGAAAATGGCCGCTCACTTAGGAGGAGGGGGAAAGTAGACGGTGAAAACAGTGCCCCCGGACTCGTAGCAGTCATTCGGTCCCTTGCAGAATTTGCACCGGCTGATACTGCCCGGACAGAGATCTTTCTCCATTGGGATATGCCGGCACCTGGAGGAGTCCAAATCGATCTCAAAATGGTATCGCTCTGAGAAAATCTTCATTCGCAAAAGGTCCGCCCCTTTCCCTCCGGCGCCGAAGTCAAAGGGACGCTTGGTAGAATAATTCATGATGTCCTGTGTCGTGAAGTAGCCCTCCAGGATTCTACTTTTGGCTTCCTCATGGATGCCGATCCCAAAATCCCGAACAATGAGCAGAGATCCTTCTCCCTTTTTTGCGACAGAAATCTCTATTTTTCCTTCGTCCGGTGTGTTTTCCAAAGCATTCCTGATGAGTCCGTCGATAACCTTTTGCAGGACCTCTTCAGGGAGAAAAACGGGGGGGGTAGATTCGAATTTTGCGAGGATCTCCACTTGCCGATGAGATTTGAAGGGTTCGAGATATTTAAGTCTTTTCTTCACCTGCAGGTCCAGACGGAGAGACTCGGACACAGCCTCCTTGTATCCTAACACCTCGTCAATCCTTTTCCGAACCTTTCCCACAACATCTTCCGCACCTGTTTCCTGGGTAAAAAGGACCGCCAGCTCATCGGTTACCAGATCGAGTAAATTTGAGAGAAGAAGTCGAAACCTGTTTTCTCTTCCCTCCATGATATCTTGTGCTTCGCCCTGGATATCCTTTATCCTCTCAAGATTCCGCTTGGCCATGGCCATGATGTCCTTCCACTTTTCCTCAGTGGTCTCCGGGAGATACCGGGTGAGGAGGTTCAGTGAGCCCGAGAGAACGGCCACAGGCGTCTTGAGTTCATGGGATAGGTGACCGATCGCCTTGTCCTTGGCCCGGTTCAGGCTGGATACTTCCGCGTAGGCCTTTTTCAATTCCCCCGAAACCCTGGCATTCTCGATGGAGAGGGTGACCGTACCGGCAATCATCTCCAGCAATTCAATATCTGATCTGTCGAAATCTCCGTGCTTCTTATTGACGGCACAAAGCGCCCCGCCGCTTCCTTCGCCGCCTTTCCAGGGTACAACAGCCAGATTCCGGGTCTTGTATCCCAGTTTCCTGTCCCTTTCTTCGTGCAGCCGCCGGTCCTGGGAGGTGTCCGAGACGATAATGGGTTTGCCTGTCCGAACCGCCCGGCCTGCAACCAACTGATCAATGGGGAACCGCACCTCCTTGACCCGTTTTTCCGTACGAGTTTGATCATAGGCCGCACCGAGGATGATAAACTCCTGTCGCTCCTCATCCAGCATGACAAAAATTGACCCTTCTGAGTCCAGGAGGCGTTTTACCTCCTCGTTGACATAGTCCAGAAGGTCTTCCAGGTTGGGATATCTAGGCAGGGCCAGGCTGATATTCAGCATGGCCGCGTTGATGCCGGCGGTCCGTTTTTCCCGGGTGATGTCCCTGAATATGGCAACGACTCCGGAAGGTCCTTCCTTGGATTCGGAGTATATGGCAGCCCGGATAGCAACGTCCAGAAGTCGACCGTCCTTGGTAAATCTTTTGGATTCATGACGCTTCAGAATCTTTTCTCTGTAAAGTTTTCTCAGATTGTCTATGGTGTCCCTCTTTTCCTCTTCCGGGACAAAGGGGATCTTCTTTCCCTCCAGTTCCTCCAAAGTCCAGCCAAAAACTTCGGTAAATCGAGGGTTGAGATATGTGGGCAGACCTTCCATGGTAAAGACCCCCATGGGATAAGGGGCGAAGTCCAGGAATGATCGAAAACGCCTCTCCGAATGACGCAGTGCATCTTCCGCCCGTCTGCGTTGAGTCACATCCTGAATCGTCTCCACGGCCCCCACCAGGTGCCCGGTTTCATCGATCAAGGGGGCCGCGGTGAAGAAAAGCCACTTCCCGTTTTCTCCCAGTTCCGGGAAGAAAACTTCCGCCTCGAAGGCGCCCTCTGCAACCGGGGATTTTCGGCATCTTCTGCCGAAATGTTTTAAGATCTTATTTTCAGAAACGCCGTCCACCAGGAAATCCACCATCACCGGTCTGGGTGTGGAATAAAAGCTCATCCACTGGTTCTTCGTCCCGATCATCTTTTCCGCCGATATCCCTTTGAACCGCTCGTAGGACCTATTGCAATGCGTAATCACATGGTTCTCGTCCACAACAAGGGCGGGGATGGAAATCCCCTGAACAATGAGTTCAAGCATCTTTTCCCGCTCCACGGAAAACCGATGGAGATCTCTGCACTGGGTGAGATCCTTTTCCAATTCCTTCATTCTTTTCATGAAGTCGTTATTCGGCTGCATACTATCCATACCAAAATTCTCCCAATCGGCTGTCTCTTTCTCGGTAATTCGGGACCGTGGCTCGGAATCGACCCAGGTCGGTCTGCTGACGATGATCGGTAAAAGGACAGGGAAAGGATTCTCCTTTCTCCACTTTCTTTTTATAACTCAAAACACCCTTGATAGGGAATACCCATCCTCGTCGATGGCTGAAAATATTTTTCCCTCCATCATGTTACAGACCCTTCTTCGGTATTTTCGGCTCCACACCCGATGCCTTCAGGGATTTCAGCATGGACTGGGCCTGATCGAGCACACCGTGCATTTCCTCCGGCACCATGGCCATTTCTTCCTGAGTATTCTCCTCATCTTCTTCCTCAGGTCTTCGAAATACAAATATGTCGATGATGTTAGCCTAAATCCACCACCAATTTTGTATATCATATCTGAAATCAGTATATTTAGGTTAGTTCCTGATCACCAGCAAGGTATGAGATGATGCCTTGATGGTGAATCAGGGGTTAGCCGGAACACTGCAAAAGCCACTGTTGCCCGTCACTGCGAATCCCTGTGAATGGTGATATTGACTATTTGTCTGAATGCCTATTAACAAATGCGGTCAAGCGCTTGACATCACCGGCATGTGTACATATAATCAGAGTTATACACATAGATTAAGGGGCCATACTATGCGAACCAACATTGTCATAGACGATAAACTCATGAATGAGGCCATGACTCTCAGCCAGTTAAAAACTAAAAAGGCTGTTGTTGAGACTGGCCTTAAGTTATTGATTCAAATGAAAAAACAAGAACAAATTAAAGGTCTGCGTGGGAAACTTAAATGGGATGGTGACCTTGATGAAATGAGGATGGATCTGTGATTCTGGTTGACTCCTCCGTATGGATCAATTATTTCAACGGTATTTCCACATGGCAGACAGACCTGCTTGATCATTACCTTTCTAATGTCCCTGTCATCATGGGAGATTTGATCCTCACAGAGGTTCTTCAGGGCTTCAGATCTGACAACGATTTTGAAACAGCCAAGGACTTTCTCAGCGCTCTGTTATTTCGTCAAATGGGTGGATATCATGTTGCCATTCAAAGTGCCCAAAATTATCGAGTCCTTCGAAAAGCAGGTGTTACCGTCCGAAAGACAATTGACATAATTATCGCAACATTCTGCATTATAGAAGGCTTGACCTTACTCCATGATGATCGTGATTTTGATCCCATGGTATCCCATTTCTCTCTAAAAACACCTAAGCCTCGGTAGTTTCGATACATCTGCAACCAAATGGACATCCCGATGTACAACGCTTGAGCTGTGCCGATTGGGGATTAGCCCAGATAGCCTCAATCACCAGAATGATTGCGGCCCAACCGACTTTCAATTGAAACCACGACTGGCCATTCGGCACGAACGGTTAGACCGCACCATGTTTTACAAGAACTTACTTGCCAATCTATAAGTCTGCTTAATGCTCTTTTTTGAAATATCCCAATGCTGTAATTCAACTCGCACCAATGCTTTGTACTTTTTGCTAATGTCACGTAACGCATTTCCCACAGATTTTCGGACATACTCGCTCTTATCATCTCTTAATTGGCTCAGGATTTGGATAGCAAGCTCAGGATGTTCACGGAGATAGGGCCTCCCCGTCCATATTCTCAATCCTTCAGAAACCGCTCGCCGCACATTGGGCGATGAATCCGCTAACCACTCCCTGATGATAGGCAATGCCTGCTCGTATCCAACATCAGCACAATACCTGTCGAATGCTTTCGCCAAAATCTCTTGCACACGCCAATCACTGTCTTGGCTGACACGCTGTTTCAGGAACTCGAAGCTTTCGGTTGAGTTAGCCGCTAGTCGGCCTAAAACAAATGTCGCCAGCGAGCGGTCCTGGTATATCTCTGAAGCGTGAAGATTGAAAACTGGGCCAAATAGCTCTTTGGTTATGCCACTGTAGGGTTAATTATGTATCGCCCGTTCCGTGCCCAAAGTATTTTTCGGGGTTGCGTCACTGAAATGGTAAAATAAGTTTATATCGCACAAATTGCAGAAATGTTTTAATGCCGGAGTCTCCCCACAGCCGATCAGACATATCCTTATGCACGATATATATGGTGTCGCCGAAATCCCAGAACGCAATCGTTTTCCCCTTGGGTTTGAACTTGAGCAGGTCATCGATATTGCGCAGGTTGGCTACATGCATCATGAGGTAGTCTGCCCGGGTATCGTTGATGTCCTCGTACAGCTTTTTCGTCAGGCCGTCGAAATGCAGATAGGTGGATGATGTGAGAAAGATAATCCTTTAAGGATAAGGGATTTCCCAATGCCCTGTTTCTGATATTTTGGCAAGACAGATATAGGGCCAAGCCCATACCAATTAAGGCTGACATCAGAAATTGTTATAGGTGAGAACGCTATATGGCCTACCACTTTCCCATCAGTTTCTGCGACTTGTGAAATGGTCAGCGCATTGGCATCACGTAATGCATTTGTTATGAATTGTTCTGTATGATTGCTAATTGCAAGGTTCTGGAAGGCGGCAATGGTAACTTCCGATATTGCTTCAATATCTGAAACTGTTTCATTCCTTATGAACATTATAAAGTCCATTTATTTATATAGTGGCTACAATGGGTGGACTGATCCTTGTAAAACACCGAATCATGGTTTTCTGTCCGTATATAACCCCACAACCCAATGCGCGCCTCACACGCCATGGTTACCAGAATAGGTTGACGGCTTGGGGGGGCACCATCCCTCCAGCGCCTTCGGCTCGGGGCGATAGACCTCAACCTTCAGAGGGTAACAAGCGGCTGTATTGCTGGAATGCTCCGCGCTGCAGTCGCCGCCGGGGCAGGTTGACAGTCCGCCCAACAGATCGATTTCGGCGAAGAATTCGATGAAATCGCCGGGGCGCACCGGGCTTGCCTTCATGAAATATTGATGCGTGTCATAGGTAAAACCCGTGCACATGAAAACGTTCAGCACATCATGGACATGTGCCTCGGCCTGCTGCAGCGTGAGCCCTGTTTCAGCCGCCAAAGCACGGGTCAGGTTCGAATGGCAGCAATGGTGATAATCCTGCCCACTAAGCAACCGGTTTGTATAGGGATCGCAGCGCGTGCCGATGACGTCATGAACCCCGCCGCCATCCTCATCAAAGCCATACCAATCGAGCGTGTCATAGGTTATCGTCGCCATCGGTCGCATATGGGGAAAACTGCTCCACATCTGGTCACCAGTACTCAGGTGAGTGCCATGCAGCGCACGGGTCTTGCCGCTGTAAAACCGTTCCGACAGGTCATCTTCCGCCCAGAGATTCAGATCACCCACCTGCGGACCATCGATGCTGATAATCCGGAAAAAATTCCCTGCAGAAACACGAAAAACTCGGGCATCGCGTGGCGGTACGATCACCTCATCCGTCAATTTCATTGATTCGCGCACGGCGGCATAGATGGTCATGTTTGGCACCGGTAGGGTATCAACCGGATAGCAGATTACGGGTTTGATGGCCTTTCGGGCATCGGCATCAGCTGGAGTTTTGCTTTGGGCGGTACGTTTCATCAGTAATCTTCCTTTCATTTCATTAAAACTCTTCGGATGTCAGTTGAAAAACGTCAGGGCTGACAGGTGCGCGGTTGTCTTTTCCGCTCATCCAGTCCAGCCAATTAGCCCTTTCTAAGTTCCGAAGATGATAATTATTTGTCCATGCCCCTATTTTTTTTCAAAGCGTGAAATCGTTTCCCTGGTGAACTTTTTGAGAGAGGGCTCTTTTTCAGTTTGTAATAGATTTTCCAGCGGCTCAATTTGCGATCTGTCTCCAAGAGCGTCAATGCCTGCAACGGCAGCATAGCGCACGCTGGTATGCGGGCTTTGCAGACATTCAATAAAATAGGGGAGGGCCTTTTCTCTTTCCGCTATGGTGGTTTTTAAACGCATCATGGTGAGTACATTCTGTTGAATGCGCGGATCCGGATTGGTGTATAAATATTCAAGGTCTTCGAAATAGTTATCATGACCCAGATTGCCGAGGGTGAAGAGCAGTGTATTGACCTGCTCCGCATCGAAGGACTGATATAATAATTTGCGCAAAGCTGCAACAATATCGGGATCCCCCCCTTTGCGATTTCGTTCACTCTGCTGATACTCCGAATATTTCGCTATGGCTTTTACGGCTGTATCCTGCATCCCCGGTTCAGGACGACGTAATAAGTCGAGAACTGACGGCTTAAAGGAGGTAACAGCTTCATTGCCGTGGATGATAACAGCTTCACCTGCAGCAGTCCGGACCTCTGCAGAAGTATCCTCCAGAAGAAGCAGGAGATCTTGCATGATCCCTGGGGACAGAGGCGGGGTGCGGAAGTCGGCCAAGACTCTGCATGCAGCTATACGGATGGCTCGATCTTTGTGTGTCAAAATTTTTCCCAATGCGGCCAAAACATCTTCAGTATAGGCACCGCCGCCTGTCATAATCGGCGAATCGATGATTTCCCCCAGAGCCTTGACGATAATTTCCGGGTCATCCGAGAGAATATTTTTTTTGAATCGCTGTGCTTCCGCAGGAATAAATTCCTCAACGTACAGTTTTTTCTCTTCTGTCTCAGGGCACAAACGCAGAGCCCAGAAGTATTCTCCTGACATGTATTCTTCGGCTGTTGCCTTTTTTAACCTGTATTCCGGCGGCAGATCGGAAGGCTTCAGAAAAGAAATGAAAACCATTTTGGCCTTTAAGGTATCGATCTCTGGCCAATAGCCCCCTTTGCATATACGTACACTGACCTCAGTGGCCCGTCCGGAACGGGTCGGATGTAAAAAATCCGAATCCTGAACAATAAAACCTCCCTGCTCATCGCTCTTGCTGCGTATTTTTCTGCGCCATAGACTGATCGAGTCTGCAGGACTGAATTGGTACCTGATGGGGATGAGCAGGACTTCCGCATCACAGACCGGGGAACCGGTCCGGTCATCCACCACCATCACTCTCCGCTCCCCGGCATAAAGAGTGCTGCCCAGGGCCAATACCATAATAAGGACCGCCGCTGTAATAATTTTGCTCCCAGGTCTTTTTCGCATGGTCAAATCAGCAACTTGTATTCTGTTATGAGGTCAGTCTGGAATTTTCCCACTGCTAATCGGGATAGGGAGGAGCCTCGCGACTCCCCTCCTCCCACACCACCGGGCATACGGATCACGTATCCCGCTGAAAGCGAGATTGAACTAAGCCGCGTTTCCCAGGCTATGGGGATTCGATAACCTTCAGCCCAGCCACATTTTTCTCGGAACTCCTGGCTCGTTGACAATTGAACAGCGTTTTTGGAAAGACACAACGAGTCTCCTGGTCGTATGGTGTGCCTTTCGTGCGGTCTGGAATCGGAAACTTGCAGAAAGAGTGCATAGCCTCCTGTTACCCGTAATCGGGGTTATTGGAATCGTGATAGATTTTAATTCCCACGAAGCCATTCTCAAGGAGCCATCTGACATGCAGATGGGTCGAGGACTTGATTCAATCTCAAATTTTTCAACTGCAAAATTAGAGAAGGCAGCGTTCGCTGCATTTACCGCGGTGAAAGCGCTCCATATATTTTGGCGAAGCTAAAATATCTTCATGTCCATCTCCATTCGATCCCTTAACTTTCCCATGACATGCCTCCTTTCTCGATGTATGGGTTTCACAACTCCTAACATTCTACTCAAAGAAGGCTGCCACAGGCAGTCGGGGACCTCTGTGATCCGGAGAACCTCTATAAAACGCTATTCAATTTTCAAAGAGCCATGCTCTCAATTACGAGAAGACCACCGCGAAGCGTTTTAGTTCAACGCATTTTTCACAGGCGCAGGGTTTTTGGTGTCCTGTGTAAAATCGGTTTGGGCGGTAGAGTCTTTCTGCCTGTCAGCCTCGACAGGCCGATGTTTCGGTCTGAGCATGGTAACATGTGCCTCCCCTCACGTGCAGCTACTCCACGCGGTCCTCAACCAATAGCTCGCAGTCGCGAGGAGCAGGAAAATTAAGCTCGAGCTCGCACAGAGGAAGGCGCGGTCTGCCCAACGGTGCTTCTGAAACACATTTCTGGAGAACTTGGCCACCTCATGTGCCAAGGCTTTTGCTGCAAACGGGTCATTGACATTCTGGAGCTGACTCGCAACGCGCTCTTGATCTAACTGGGCTAGGTAGCCAAAGAACCATAACAGCCTAGCGGGAATGGGTTCTGCTGTATCACTTTTATCAATCTCGGTTTTAAGCATCCATTCCGTCTTGCCTCGCTCGGCATGCAACCTCGGGTGCAAGCATGTGATTGCAGAGAGGATGGACGCCGCGAGCGAAAGCGCCATCAGGGCGAGAAGCAAGGTGGTTTCGGGGCCAAAGCACTTGGTTATTTCTTTCAGGTCTTCGGCCTTGGTGAACGCCTGGCTAGTAATGAAGCTCAAGAAGGCCCCGTCAAAAACTAAAACAATCTGGGCCTTCCGGTCTGCATTCTCGTACCAATGTACAACGTGAGCATAAACCGCATTGATGTACTCTAATGGTTGTTTGTCTTGATTACTCATAGAATCTCCCCGTTGCCCAGCGTTAGAAATAACCAGGACAGCGTTATCGTGGCCGGTTAATGCCTTGGTTAACCGCCGATGATTTCATTTAATCCTTCGATTATAGTGGCGATTTCTTCCTCAGATGCCTTTGAAATTTTCCTGCGGATTCGTTTCACAGAAAGAGTCCGGATTTGGCTGATCTTCACCCAAGATTTTTTGGAGAGCTTTGTGCTACCAAGTTCAAATGTCAGAGGATATCCGGCCCTTTGTGGTTGGCTTGTTAACGCAACGGCAATAACAGTCCCGGACCTTTCATTAAAAACGTTGTGGCTTAAAATGAGAACAGGGCATAATCCGCCCTGTTCGCTTCCAATTAGCGGATTTAAATCGGCCCAATAGATATCGCCCCTCAATATTCTGGCCATTCTTCCAACTCCGATGTGAAACCCTCTTCCGCAAAAGACTGTTCAAATTCACGATCAAGTTTAGCGCACTCTTGAGCTAAACGACTTTTTTCTATGCGTTTCAATTTCTCGGCCACCGCCTCCTGAATAGCCTTGCTTCGGTTTGGGTAAATATTGGTTTTCACAAGCATATCAAGCCTTTTTACCATGTTGTTTTCTAATGTAATTGCTATTTTAGAAGCTGCCATTTTTATCACCTCCGGTATGATAATAAATCATACCAGTCTCAATTTCAAGAAAACATTAATGCCTTTTAGAGGTTAACGTTCTCAATAAGCGGTGTGAAGGGGGACTCGCCATTTCGATAAAACCAAGGAAACATCGGAAAAATCGAGAGCTAAAGTCGCACGCTCCTTCACATCCTCCTCCATTGTGTGGTTATGAGGCCGTTGTTTATCTAGGCTGTCATGCAATTCATGATGTGAGTAGTACACCTTTACCCCTTGCTGAGATGAACAAGTCTTTTAAACGAACGTCACTGCTTATGATTGCAAACACGACATAAGCAACCGACCAACAGAGGTCGACGACGGCTGTTGGCATAAACGTTCTTGGAAAATCGGGAACGAGCAAGAGGTAGGAAAACGATAGAACAACATAAAAGAGCCTTCCAAAAATTACAACGCCTACATTGAGCAGATAGCGTCGGATATTAAAGGCGGAAAACAGCTGCAAATAGGCGAAGGAAAACAAGAAGGTGGCGATGAAAAGAGCGTAGAAAGGATCCGTGGATGGGCTGTCAACGCTTCGTCCTGTACCAACGGTAAATGCAAAGTAAAAACCTCCGAAAGCATCATACAAGCCGCTCACAAAAAAGATGACTGCCAAAGCTCTTAATGATTTAGAACTATCCATCTTCTAACCTCCATTGTGACTTAGTGGCATTCAAAAGCAAACTGAGGCACAAACAGCGGCTTCGTGAAGTGTGGAGATTGGGAAGGCCCACGGCCTCTATTAGCCATAGCTTCGCGCGCCACCTGAACCATTCACTCAGTTGAAGGAATGCCCATGGTACTTTCGGCTTGCCTCATAACGGTCCCGAGGATGATAATACACAGTGGTTATGATTGTTTCTGCCATTCATACACGTTCAGTTGATCTTTTCTCCTCCCCCATGAACTCAGACAGGGCTCCAATAATCCCTTTTGTTCGGTTCACAACATTGATTAAATCCGCATCGTTCGGACGGCCTAAAATATTACCAAGTCGACCTTGAGTATTCATATCGGTCTCCTTGTGGAATTGACCAACGATATGCCATTTATCCAGAACCGCATATCCAAGATGCTCTAAAAATGAGCTAAGCCACATAGTCATGGGAAGAGCCTCGTTTTTACCAATATGTGGTCCCGCATATGTACAAAAGCATATGCCATACTTTCCGGGTATTAAGGGAGATGATGGTACGATTTTTCCGTGATCGCTATACGATTGGAGCTTCTTTTTTAAAAAATCCATCATCCGTTTCGTTGGCAGCCAGTCGATGACAGGTGATCCCAATAAAACCAGATCGTATTCAAAAATTTCGATATCAACCTCAGGTGTAAATTTTATCAGGTCAACTATACTGATTGCATCTCTAAGCGTATCGAATATGTATTGGGCTACTTTTTCAGTATTTCCTCCAATAGAATCATATAAAATTACGCATTTCATTATTCCGTCCTTTTTGAAATTGAAGAATAGCTAATACAGGCGATAGGATCACCGACCTAGCCCACCGGCGGCATTTGAATGCAGAGGAATCGCCGACCGGTGGAGCGCCTTGTTGGGAGGTCTTTCCCGGAGGATCCTTTACTGCATTTTCTTGATTTCTTCCTTTACTTCTTCTGCCCCTTCGGCGTAGAACTTTTCTTCATCCGGGGCAAGCTCGCGGAGCAATCTCAGAAACTCTCCAGCGTGTACACGTTCCTCGTCCGCTATATCCTTGAGCACTTCCACGGCGAGCTTGTTGTCTGTTGACTCGGCAACCTGCATGTATAACTGAATCGCTTCGTATTCTGCGGCCACCATGAAACGAATTGCTCTGACGAGTTCCTCGTCCGTGAGCATTCTGTCATTTGCCAACCCTGAAAATGGCGATCCGAACTCTGGCATGTCAATTCTCCTTTCATATTTATTTTCGAGCATTACTTTAACATATCAATTAGTTGCCCTGGTCCGACCCGATCCCTCGATCCCACGTGACCTTTACACCACGGATCAACAGAATGCGCTGTTAAATCGTGCCAACTTTGACTATAGCTTTAGATTTCGTCATTAGTCTCCCCGGCTTCCCCGTCAAGGTAGTCGCAAAATGTGATCACCTTGTCAATGCATCTCCAATGACTCCAACGTTAAGGGTAACTTGGCGGATTTAAGAGAAAAAAGCTGCAAAGTACCCAAAAGATTGATCAAAAATCAAAAATTTCCAACCGCTATTTATATCCGCTCAAGTTCACCCGTTGGTAATAATTCCTTGACAAAGAGCCACGGGATGAGTACAATATGTACATTAAGTACACTAAGGAGGCTTTGTCATGCTTAATACAGTTACTACGGCCGAGGCTAGAAAAAGACTTTCAGAAATCGTAAACAAAGTTGCGTACGGAAAAGAGCAAGTTGTATTGACCCGCCGAGGCGAGCAAATAGCAGCGCTTATTTCCATGGAAGAGTTTGAATTGCTTCAGCTTATTGAAGATTATATTGATATTGAAGATGCGAAAAAAGCTCTTGAAGAGCCGGGGAAGAACATTCCGGCTGAAAAACTCTGGAAAGAGTTGGGGCTCTAATCCGTGGGATATTTTATTGAGTTCAGGCCAGCCGTTTTGAAGAGCATGAAACGACTTCCCAAGAAAGCACTGCTGAGGATTAAAAAGAAAATAGATGATCTTGCTGAAAATTTGCCTGATCCAGCTATCACTAAAATGAAAGGGAACAATACTTTTCATAAGATTCGTGCTGGCAACTATCGTATTGTTTATGAAATTCATGAGGATAAGCTCGTCATCCTTGTCGTGAAAGTCGGACACCGTAAAGACGTTTATAAAAGGCTCCTCTAATTTCCCTCATTTCTCCATTCATTATTAAATTATAACGCTGGCCATCACCTGCGACAATGGCGCGCACCGGAATTCTCGTCCGAGTGCATGGCATTGGTCTGTGCCGGTCTATGCTTTATTGACAAGGACTGCAAATTCGCCTGATTTTCGATTATATGGCTTTCCCGCAACGTCTGAATAAATCCCCTTAACGGAAAAACCGGCCTTAACAAACTCCCTCTCAAGATCCTTAGGCGCAAAATACTGTAACCAATTATACACCTGTCTGGTGCGCTCAGACTCAATAATTGTGTACTTGTCAAGTATTACCTTCCTTTCATCGTATTTGAAGGTATTCAAAAAGCCATAATACTTGTTTGGCGACCAAAATCCGCTGAACTGGTTCACCTCATATGTCGCGGTCTCTTCCCTTTGTTCAAATGCCGATAGGGAATACACATCAAGAAGGACCGAACCGCTCGGTTT
>JAFGFY010000172.1 GCA_016930795.1 Deltaproteobacteria bacterium | reverse complement strand
TCGATTTCTCAAGGATCTCCGTTGCGAACTCCATGTCGCCAAAATAGGCTGCCCAAATAGCAATTAAACCAAGATCTTCGATGCTTAACTTGTCGTCACTTCTATAGATTCGGCGGAGTTCAACAAGCCCATCTTCTGGAGATTCAAGATATTCCTTTCCTATATTGCGGATCGGGTTGGAAGATACTATCTCATCACGTGATAATACATCTCCGGAGCGAATGCGAACATCTGTTATGGCATCGTCATGCCAACTTGAATAATCCTTTATCGACAAGTTTCTACGTTGATATTCCTCCTCGGCTCGTTGCCTATCACCAAAGAAACCATAAATAAGATAATACCATCCCCCGATTACTTGACTAGTTGGATCGTTTTGTCTCATTTCCTCTAGGAGTTCATAGGCCTTTTTAAATTTACCTACCGTAGCATAAGAAGGGATAATAAAATGGTCATCACCTGACAATGGTTCATCGATCAGTTCAAGAGCCTTATGAAAATTAAGTCCCGCCTCAAGCCACTCGCCTTTATACTGTTTTATTAAGCCCAAATAAATATACCCATCACTAAGGTTCGGTTCAAACTGAAGGGTTTTTTGTACAGCTCTTTGAGCAGAATCTGTCTCTTCCATAGAGCGACTGTAAGGGCCATAACCTGTAATCAGAATGTGAAAATGTGCCTTAAGCGCCCATGCGAGCGCAAATTCGGGATCTCGTTCAATGGCTTTATCAAGCAATTCTATAGCGCTTTTATATCCAGTAATATCATATTCCGCTTCTTTTCCTTTAGCAGTCAAATATAGCTCATAGGCTTCGGTGTTATCAGTTCCTCCCGATAGTCGAAGAGACTCCAGTGTCAGTTTCAATTTGCCTGCAACATTATTAGCAATATCTTCCTGTATTTCAAAAATATCCTTTAGTTTACGATCATAGGTTTCTGACCAAAGGTGACGATCATCTGGTACGTGAATCAATTGAGCTGTAATTCTCAGAGAATTACCAGCCTTTCTCACGCTGCCTTCAAGAATATATTCCCGCTCAAGTATTCCAGCTATTTCTTTAATCGTTTTGTCAGTGTCCTTGAATGCGAATGACGATGTCTTTGAAGTAACGTGCAGACCTGATATATTAGAAATGGAATTGAGTATCTCTTCTGACAAGCCTAAAACAAAGTGTTCTTGATCTTTTTCTGGTGAGAGGTCATCAAATGGTAAGACAGCTATGGTCTTCGGTGCTTCTTTTACCTCTGGAGTAACAGGGACTTGCTCAGATTCAATAGATGGTCCACGAAAATAGAAGTTCCAGATTACCAGTGCTCCAATGATCACAACAATCGCCCCTGCCGCACCTAAAGCAGTCCATTTCCAGTTCTTTGATTTAGTTCCTTTCTCCTTCCCTTCATTGGGAGTGACAACCTTTGGTCCCATAGGAACCTTATAGACTTTCACTGGTTTGGCGATGTTTTTAACTGAGTGCTCACCTAGGAACTCATACCCCAGGGCCAGTTTGTTCTCGATTTGTTCATGAGCACTGCCTGAGATGCAGATTCCCCCTGGCTCTGCCAAACCCTCTAATCTGGCGGCAATGTTGACCCCATCACCATAGATGCGATCCCCCTCTTCAATGACATCTCCAAGGTTTACACCGATCCGAAAGAGCATTCTGCGGTCTTCAGGAAATTCCTCATTCTTGGCCCGAATCACTTCATGGATCTCAACAGCACATTGCACGGCATCCACGACACTGGAAAACTCCGACAAAAGGTTGTCTCCAGGAGAATCCACCACCCTCCCACGGAACTGCTCGATGAGATCAGACATCACTTTCCGGTACGCCTCTAAGGTCCGTACAGTGGAGACCTCATCCTCTCCCATCATGCGGCTATAGCCCACCACATCGGCACTTAGAATTGCGCTGAGTTTGCGTTTCACACGTTCTTCGGACATGGGATCATCCCCCTTTGGGACTTTTTGTCAATTTCAGATGTGTCGGTGGTTTTCAGTGTGGGTCAAGGTAATGCAACTTCCGTTATGAATTTATGAACAGGGAGTACCCGCACACCCATTTTTTCATAATCCCTTTCTCCTGCATGCACCTGATAAAACTTGGGTATGGATGTTCTTTCCATATAGTAGAACAGGGCAGGATTTATGTTTTTTTCTCCGGTTTTGCATTCAACGGCAAATAAAGGTTTTTCATTTTTCAGTACCACAAAATCAATCTCCCGTTTATCCGTATCCCGCAGGAATCTCAAATCCATCTTATATCCCTCAATATCTTCCATAAAATGGCAATACTTAAGGAGATGAGAGGCGATAAAGTTCTCAAACTTAGGGCCTTCTTCCGATATAATGGACCAATCCCACAGGTATAGCTTTTTTTCTTTTTTCACAGCACGGACCTTCCGTGGACCATAGGGGGAGATACGAAAACAGTAGTACATCCTTTCAAATATATTTATCCACCGATCAACGGTTTCATGGGATACCTGCAGAAGTTCCTTTAGATTCTTCACTGAAAGAGGGGCTCCAACCCTATTCGGAAGCTCATCAGCCAGGAGTTCGAGCAGGCTGATTTCCTTGATATTTTCTAAATCCCGAATATCATCATAAATGACTCTCTGAAGTCTCTCTCTCTGCCACCTTCTCCAAAATCTATCTTCACCCCGCAAACAAGGCTCAGGAAATCCCCCAAATCTGAGTAATAGATTAAAGTCATCCATTGTCGGTTTTTTAGTTAATTCCGCCATGGAAAAAGGGTGAAGCCTGTAATAATGATATCTTCCCTGAAGGGAATCTCCTCCTTTTCTATAATAATCCAGTCTTGCGGAACAAGTGATGATAAACGAGCATTTCGATCTGTTTGTATCATAAAATCCTTTAATAAGGCTGCGCCATCCGGAGAACTTATGGATCTCATCGAGGATGAGCAATTTCTCTCCTCCGGGTAATTCACCTTTTAACAAATTACCTCTGATGGAAATGTCATCCCAATTCAAATAGGCTGGATGATTTTCAGAGGATTCGGGCAGAAAGGTTAAGGCAAAGGTCGTCTTGCCAACCTGTCTTGGTCCTCCCACAAAGACCATCCTATTATTCAGGTCTTCTTTTACCGGATTTTTTAAATAACGTGTACGGATTTTTGACATGGCAAAATAGACATAACACGATTTTACTCATGAGTAAAGTAGATTCTATGTGACTTTACTCAGGCCATACAAAGGCCTTTGTGACGTTATTTTTCTATATGTTCAAAGTAGAACGATTCTGGGTTGGAGCGTTTTGTTAATGGGATAGATAGCTAAACGGATTTATCAGTCGCACTCAAAATCATCTTCACCAACTGGGCGACAGAAATCACCCCATTTCCCAGATGTACGCCAGTAATCGACCATTTCCAAATCACGGACGAGATTCTTGAATCCCGGTAACTGGCGCATTTCTTTATAAATCGGTCTCCAGATAATCCAAATATAATTCTGATCTGATCCAATCGATTCTCTACATGCCTGGAGTGCGAGTTCAAATTCCCCAAAGTACGACGCCCATTGAGCAATATAGGAACGATTGAAGAAATTATTATAGGCTGGATCAGTCAAGAATAATCTGAGTTCAGCTCCGGCTTCTTCAGGTGAATCGAGCAGGGAATGCATAACTCGGTTTATGTCGCGTGTTTCCGATCTGTTGATATTGCCTAGAAGTTCCGTGTTCACGACCAGTGCCACATATTCATCTATTAATGCCCGGTTATTCTCCTCCAATGCTAATACCAGAAGATTGGCATTATAAAGCGCGGGCTGGGTGCTCAGACCTCTTGCCTTTTTCATTGCCATAGCAGCGGCATCGTTGTTTCCGATCAATTCATAGGTGATTCCAAGTACAAGATAGGCCCTAGAAGACAAGGGTTCCATTCGCACACAGTGCTGAATATAGTCGATGGCCTCCGTGGCTCGACCCATATGATTGAGAAACCGCCAATATCCATAATTCGTCTCATAGTTCGCCGGGGCCAACGCGAGGGCCTTCTTATATAACCGCTCAACTTCCAACAAATCACCACTTAATGTCGCGGCAATCCTAAGAGCTAAATCAGTCTCTGGAATAAGTTCAACGATACGTGAAAGAGCCGCTTCTCTTTTTGCCACGAACTCCTCGCCCCTTTCAGGAATATTAACAACTGCAAGACTATAAGCGTTGGCTAAGGCATTCCAGCCAATGGCAAAGTCCGGGTCTAGGGCGATGGCTTGCTCTAGTCGTTCAATCGCCTGGGAAGTATTCTCCCGTCCACTTTGTAACCATAAAGAACGACCGGCCAAGTAGGCATCATAAGCAGCTATATCCCTTGTCATGCCCGGCGCGCGACCCAGTTCTCCCACCCCCAGGGTGATCTGCAAGGCATCCGCGACCGATTGCGCGATATCATCCTGGATAACGAAGATATCATTCATGGTGTGTTCGTAGGTTTCTGACCAGATATGGGCATCCTTCCGGGTGTTGATCAACTGTACGGTGATGCGAACCTATTCACCTGCTTTGCGCACACTCCCCTCCAGCATGTAATCAACATTCAGCATTTTGCTGATTGTGGGTAGATCCATGTCTTTACCTTTGAAAGAAAACGATGAGGTACGTCCACGTACCTCCAGTCCCGATATCCGGGTAAGGTAATTTAATAGTTCTTCCGCGATGCCGTCAGCAAAATATGCCTGCTCTGGATCTGGTGATAAATTATCGAACGGAAGGACAGCGATGGTTTTTGTTAATTCTTTAACATCGGATACGACAGGTGCTTGATCAGGTTCAATGGGTGGACCAGGAAGATAGAAGTTCCTAATAACCAGTACTCCAATAATGATAATCATCGCTCCTGTGGCACTCAAAGCAGTCCATCGCCAGTTTTTGAGTTTAGTTCTTTTCTCATCCCCTTCCTTGGATCTAGTAGTCTTTGGTCCCACAGGAACCCGATAGACCTTCACTGGCTTGGCGATGTTCTTGACTGTATGCTCACCAAGGAATTCATACCGCAGAGCCAGTTTGTTCTCGATCTGCTCATGAGCAGCGCCTGAAATGCAGATTCCTCCAGGCTCTGCTAAACCTTCTAATCTGGCCGCAATGTTGACCCCGTCACCATATATGCGATTCCCCTCTTCAATGACATCTCCAAGGTTCACTCCAATGCGAAAAAGCATTCTGCGGTCTTCAGGCAGGTCCTCATTCTTGGCCCGAATCACTTCATGGATCTCAACCGCGCATTGCACTGCATCCACGACACTTGAAAACTCCGACAACAGGTTATCTCCGGGGGAATCCACCACTCTCCCTCTGAACTGCTCAATGAGATCAGACATCACTTTCCGATACGACTCCAAGGTCCGCACCGTCGAGACCTCATCCTCTCCCATAAGGCGGCTATAGCCCACCACATCGGCACTGAGAATGGCGCTGAGTTTGCGTTTCACACGTTCTTCCGTCATGGGATCACTCCCTTTAGTGTTTTGATGATCGTGAACAAAGATAATGGAAATTCCGGCTATAGTGGACCCTGCGAAGCAGGGGTTTAATCGGAGCTACCCCGTTAAATTTCGTCTATATTAGACCATGCGAAGCATCGGTTTAACGGGGCTTAGAGGTTAACCGCAAAAGTTTGCGATATTTAATGGGAATTTAGGATAGATTATTGCAATTTGTCAAGTTAATCCGCGATATCGTGCACATGTGATTTACTTGACATATAAGTCCAGACTCTCCTATATTCTCATCTCGAAAAAGGAGTCCTATCCATTGAACCTGTTATCAAAATGAGGAGATACGATATGTGTCGAGTCACTCAAATTCGGAAAGGCATTTTTTATCACAGGGCGTATTTAAGGGCCCTCATTTTTGTTGGATTATTGGGATTTTGTTCCTCTGTATTCTCTCAGGAATACAAACAGATTGTGGTCGCTACCGGAAGTCCTTTTGAACTGGGACTGTTGAGCGCTCTCGCGGAGGCCTTTCAGGCGAAATACGGCGGGGTTGTCCGTTGTGTCAAAACACCTACGGGCCCGGGACTTGACCTTGGAAGAAACGCTTTGGCACATATCACCATGGGACATGAAAAAGAGGCTACTCAAAAATTCGTTGATGAAGGAAATGCGGCAAGAAGAGTGGAACTCATGCACAACTATACTCTTGTCGTCGGTCCTGCCGATGATCCGGCCAAAATTGCCGGTCTTACAAACCTTGAAGAAGCCCACAGGAGGATCTTTTCAGCTAAAGCATCCTATCTATCAAGAGGGGACGGGGGTGGAATGAACATGCTGGAGCTTAAGACATGGGAGGCATTGGGCCTCGATCCTCAGCCTGAGAATTGGTATGAAGTAAGCAACATCTTCATGCTGGCTTCACTCCGGCATGCCGACAAAAGCGGACAATACCACATGCTCGACTCCTCTACCTGGACTTTGCACAGGTCGGAAATAAAGGGTCTCAAACTCCTGGTCAAAGGACCGCCTAATCAATACGAGATGTGCCTGGTTAGCATAAGCAAACATCCTAATCTTAAATACAATGAAGACATGGCGGAGAAGTTCTATGACTTTTTGATCAGCAACGAGGGACAGAAAATAATTGCTGACTTTGGAATTGAGCAATATGGTGAGCCTGTCTATTACCCGAATGTCATTGAGAATCCAAAGTAGTTAAATGTCGAACGGATTGATGAGGGCTTTCCCTGAATATTAAAGATAAAGAAAAGAGGAGAAGGATTGGAATGAGCCGGATTGTGAAACATTATTTGTATCGATTGTTACTTGATAGAAGAATATGGGCCATTTTCATACTGGGATTTTCCCTTGCTTTAATTCCGATACAAGGGAAAGCGACGGGTCTATATTTGGTTGGATTAGGCCCGGGAGACCCTGATCTCGCAACCGTAAAAGCCATTAGTCTGATCCAAGATGCTGACGTGATTTATACGTTTGGAGGTGATATCCGCGAACGGTTTGCGGCTTATCTTAAAGACAAGGATGTGAGGGAACTCAGGTTCGATATTTTCACGCGTCACAGTATGGTGAAATCAAAAGGCAAACCGACTGGATCCAAGGTCGATTCGTCATTAGGCGTCGACAAAGAACGGCGTTCATTCTTTACCGAAATAAGGCAGGCGGTAAAGGAGGGAAAGCAGGTTGTCTTTATCGATAACGGGGACCCTCTCATTTACGGTCCATGGGTGGGAATGCTCGAAGAATTGAAGGATATCAATCCGGAAGTTGTTCCCGGGGTCAGCTCCTTCAACGCGGGATTAGCTGCCTTAAAAAAGGACGGGACATGGGCACCGAATACCCATTCTGTCATCTTGACCACGGATCAGCCGCAGAGTCAGGATAGTCTGGAGGCCCTTTCGGCCCATAAATGCAGCATGGTGATCTTTACTCATCGAACAAGATTTGGAGAAATCATTCACAAATTACAAACCCAGTATGCTCCGACAACGCCGATCGCCGTTGTGTTCTACGCAGGTTTCAAGGAAAAGCAATCCACTGTTAATGGGACCCTCGAAACCATTGAATCGAAGATCAACCAGGAAACCCTTCCGCTCGAGCATATTATTTTTGTGGGAGATTTCTTAACCTATGATTTCTAACAAAACGGAGGAATGACATGTGTAAAAAACTCTTTATCTCATTGACCACTCTATTGCTTCTTGCTCCTGCCTCAATCGCATTTGCTGATGGCTGCAGTGAGTGTCATGCAAAGAAAGGTGTTGAGGAGTCCATACCGTCTATTGCACCGATCAAAATAAATGAGGATGGAGTGACGCGCAGCATTTCCTTGTCAGACGCGTTCAGGTTCCATGGACACTCCTGCCCGGGTGTTACGACTACTTTTCGAGCGCTTCAGTATGGCATTTTCCTATTGTTCGGAGATGAAATACCCGAGAAAAATGATCTGGTGATTTTTTCTAAAACACCTACAAAGGGAAGCCTGGATATGCTGGATCTTGTCATGATTGGTGAAAAGCGGGAAAAAGGAACCACCGCACCTGAAGGCATGAAAGCAAGCCGGGAAAATTTCAGCTACACGCTGTATCGAAAATCAACCTGCACTGCTGTTGATATCCAATTAATCCCTTCCCATTACCCAAAGGATTTCTTTGAATTGAAAAAGAAACAATCCGCTCAGAAACTGACTTCGGAGGAATGGGATATGCTTCACGATGATATGAAGACCATCATACGGACATTTCCCCAGAAAACCTTTGAAACCCTGTTCGGGAATCCCAAACCCTACAAAACCATAACGTGGGGAAGCCTTTTACCCGAACCTGACAATACATCAAAGTGAAAATGCAGGGATCGGGCTCGATGGATTTTTTGAATAACCCAATTACAGATTGTCTTATGTCTGTAAACGGGCACGCTGTACGCTTTATATAGACCCTGAGTCTGCCCATATCTGACTATAAGACATACATCCAAAACCTGAGCAGATCCCCGTTGGGTTTAAAAGACAAGATAGCATGAAGGTTGAGGTATGTCCAAATTTTCCCGGATTTTGCTCATTGAATAAAATTCAGGTCCAATATCAGTATTTCACTAAAGCAGGTTCTTATCACTTATAAACCCCGGGAGTTTTCCGCGAATATTTTTCATAACCATGTTCTCCTGTATTTCATAAATATCGAGTAACATAACAATTTATTGATGCTTTTCAAACATTACCGGTCATTTTACAGATTCGTCTACTCTAATTTATGTATCTCAGCGGTTTTATAAAACATTGCCCGGCTTCATTTGATTTCAGGATTGTCCCGCGACTAGGGAAAACATACTAGCGGTCTCCGGGATTTGATTTGTTCTTGCTTTTCCGATTATTATCATTATCGTTCGCAAAAAAAATAACAGTATCATATATGTGAGATGATATTTTTATGGCGCATGCAAAATCAATAGAAAACATACTCGACGAACTTGATGTAAATCCTGCAAACGGTCTTGCCGAAGAGGAGGCCCTGGCCAGGTTGGAAAAATACGGCCTCAACAGGCTGAGGTTCCGGAAGAAAAAAACTGTTTTTCAGATGTTTCTGGCCCAGCTGAATGACTGGCTGATTTACATCCTGTTTGCCGCTGTATTCATTACCCTCTTTCTTCAGGAATATATCGACTCGATCATTATCATCGCTGTCATTATCCTCAACGCAATCCTGGGTGTCTTCCAGGAGATAAAGGCGGGCAATGCCATTGAAGCCCTTCAGAAGATGTCTTCGCCAAAATCACTTGTGCGAAGAGGCGGAATAACAAGGGAGATAGATTCCGAACTGGTTGTGCCCGGAGATATCCTGATCCTTGATGCAGGGAGGTTTGTCTCTGCGGATATCCGCTTGATTGAAACAGCGGATATCCGCATAGAGGAATCGGTCCTTACCGGAGAGTCAGTAGCCTCTGAGAAGGACGCCTCACTCATACTTGATCCCGATACCCCTGTGGGTGACCGGGAAAACCTGGCGTTTATGACATCTATTGTAACCGCTGGCAGGGGAACAGGTGTTGTCATCAAAACCGGGATGGATACCGAGGTAGGTAAGATCGCCGGCATAATCGAAGGACAGGAAGAGACCAAGACTCCTCTGGAGATCCGCCTGAGTGAACTGGGCAAGACCCTTGGCAAGGCCGCTGTCGGGATGTGCCTTTTTATTTTTATTATTTCGCTCTTTCAGGGCCGTAATCTGGCTGAGATGTTTCTTGTGTCTGTGTCCCTTGCCGTAGCGGCAATTCCTGAGGGCCTTGCCGCTATTGTTGCTGTGGTTCTTTCCATCGGTGTGACAGGCATGTCAAAAAGGAATGCGATTATCAGACGCCTTCCTGCCGTGGAGACCCTGGGCTCTGTAAACATAATCTGTTCGGATAAAACCGGCACCCTCACACAGAATAAAATGACCGTTGTAAGGTATTTTACCATGGGTGGAGAAATCGCTGTTGAACATGCAGGACAGGTTACCCTGCAGGATGATGCAGGGATGCTGGCCCAAACAATGATACTCTGCAGTGATGCCACGCTGGAAAAGGGGCAGAAAACAGGAGACCCCACGGAAACAGCCCTATTGCAGTTCGGCGATGATCTGGGCATTGACCGGAAAAGGCTGAATGAGCTTAACAGGCGGGTATCCGAGTTCCCCTTTGATTCAGACCGCAAACTCATGTCCACACTCACCGGGTCAGGCGGAAAATTCCGGGTCAACACAAAGGGTGCTGTTGACAGCCTTTTAATAAAGGCCACCCATGTACTTGTTGAGGGTAAAAGGGTCCCCATAACCGAGGGGCACAGGAACAGGTTCAGGCAGGCAATGGAGAGCATGTCCTGGCAGGCGCTCAGAACCCTGGGAGCCGCATACAGGGAGGTTGATTCAATAATACCGCCGCAGGAGATGGAAAAGGAACTTACCCTAATCGGGATAGCGGGCATAATAGATCCTCCCCGAAGCGAGGTGAGGGCATCTATCAAGAGCGCCAGGGATGCCGGCATAAAAACAGTTATGATTACAGGTGATCACAAAAACACTGCTTTTGCCATAGCAAAGTCGCTTGATATTGCAGAAAATATTGATCAGGCGGTTACAGGGCAGGAAATCGATGAAATGGGTAAAGAGGAATTAAGAGACAGGATCCTTGAATACAGCATTTTTGCAAGGGTTTCGCCTGAGCACAAGGTAAAAATAGTGCATGCACTAAGGGCACGTGGAAAGATCGTGTCAATGACAGGGGACGGCGTCAATGATGCCCCTTCACTTCAGGCCGCCGATATCGGCGTTGCCATGGGTATAACCGGGACCGATGTGGCTAAAAACGCCTCTGACATGATACTTACCGATGATAATTTTGCCACAATTGTAACTGCCGTTGAGCAGGGGCGGAATATTTACAACAACATAAAAAAATCTGTCATCTTTCTTCTTGCCAGCAATCTGGGAGAGGTGACAGCAATATTTTCCGCCATACTTGTTGGCTGGGAAGCGCCTCTTCTTGCGACACAGATCCTGTGGATAAACCTGCTTACCGATTCCCTGCCTGCGGTCGCACTGGGCATGGACCCCGGAGATCCGGATGTAATGAAGGAAAGGCCCCGCAGCCCCGGAGAAAGCTTCTTTGCAGGCGGCGCAGGATTTAATGTTGTTTCCGGTGGAATTTTGATCGGCCTGATAACCCTACTTGCCTTCTGGTACGGATACCTTATCCACGGATACACCCCCTTTAACTCTCAGGTTCCGTCAGGTGTTGTTGACTATGCCCGCACAATGGCCTTTATGACCATTATCTCATCCCAGCTCTTTTACTCGTTATCGTTCAGGCACGACAGGAAATCCATTTTCACAATAGGGATTTTTTCCAACAAATATCTGATAGGAGCGATATCCACAGCAATGGTGCTGCAGCTTCTGGTAATAAATATTCCCGCACTGCAGAATGCCTTCAGGCTGAAGATGCTTGATATAAAGGATTGGATCATTATGCTTGCAGCAGGTTTAATACCTCTTGCCTTCAGGGAGGTGTTAAAGTTGTTAAAAAAAGAACATGGGCAGGGCTTCACTTTGACAGATAAAATAACAAGATAATCTACGAGATTATGTCAAAAATGACGACCTGACCCTATTTTGCTTTTTCGGCCCCTATGCTTTTTCATAATTGAGGTTCTATTTATCTTTTCCGCTTTGCGCCAGAGGCGGATCTAATAGGGGCCTTCCGAATTGAGCACGCAACCGGTTGATTACCCTCAGGATGCGCCGGTAGCCGAGAATGCGGCGAATCAGAATTTGTTTGCGGGGAAAATCGAGCAGCACCAGCCCTATGAACATGGTCAGCAGACCCTGTCCAGGTAAAAACAACATGGCTATACCGCTCAGAAAAAACAAGATGCCGAGGGCGTTTTTTATAACCATGAACGGCAGGAAAAGATATCGCGGCCAGTCCCGAACCAGTTTGTGTTCCCGGTGCAAATAATCTTCGGGCAGACGAACGACTACCAGGGGAACCCCAATTAAGGAACCGACGAGCATCAGTAATGATGCACCCCCCAGCCAGCTCAACAGGACCGCGCTATCCCTGAAAAAGCTAAATATATCGCCTACCACAATCGCAACCGGCTCCTCACCCTCTCTGTTTTTTGATAAGAATTTCCTTTTTGAGGAATGAAGCATATGGAGTTAGGCGTTGTATGTCAATAGAGAATCACCCCACCATATCAACGGAACTGATAGACATGCATAAGAGCTGGCGTCATTAAGAATTCAATGTATTCTGTGGCCCAAGGATACAGCCAGGTGATGAACAGGCAATGGAGAACCTTACCCGATACATTGTTCGCGCCTCTTTCTCGCAGGAAAGAATGACCTATATCGCGGAGGAATCCAAGGCTATCCATCAGTCAAAGGATGGGAAAGAAGAAAAGGTCTTTGGGGCTCTGGAATGGTGGGCTGCCATGCCTGTCAAGCCGAAGCTCTGACGAAGGCTGATGTTCTCATGTGCCGAATAAAGGAGAACAGATGGTTCGCTATTACGGCTATTATAGCAATGTCAGTCGCGGAAAAAGAAAGATACGCGGCAAGGATGACTCTTTCTCATCTATACTGGAATCGGATGGTTCATCCAAGGAGTTTCGGAAGAACTGGGCCAGATTGATTCAGAAGATATACGAAGTTGATCCTCTTACATGTCCTAAATGTTCCGGGATAATGAAAATAATAATTGTGATTGAGGATGAGGAGGTAATAAAGAAGACCCTCAAACATCTTGGATTGTGGGATCGGGAAGCAAAGCCGCCTCCTAAAGGCGTGTTGCTGCCGAAGACACCCGAATATAGTATCGACTACTCTTCCTCTCAACTCCCTGATTCCGATAAGTGGTTACATATAGACCCTGAGACTGCTTATGTCTGACTATAAGACATAAATCCAAAACCTGAGCAGATCCCCGTTGGTTTTAAAAAGACAAGATAGCCTGAAGGTAGAGGTATGTCCAGATTTTCCTGGATTTTACTCATTGAATAAAATTCAGGCTTAATATCAGTTTTGGAATCCGCTCAATTTTTCGTGAGAAATCTCATAAATTATCAGTCATTTTCATAACGCTATATCATGTGGCCACAATTCCCTTGATACACAAGGCTTATCTTCCTATATTCACCCCATAAAAAAGCGAGTTCTATCACTTATTTTACTGGAACTCTACAGTAACCAGCTTGAGTTGCGTATATTCTTCCAGGCCGTACACTGAATTTTCTTTGCCGAATCCGCTTTCTTTGAAACCACCCCATGGAATCTCGGGACTGACGAACCGGCCGCTGTTCACTCCCACGGCCCCGGCGTTTATCCGGCTGATTATTTTGTATCCGCGCGATATGTCTCTGGTCCAGACTGAGGCACACAGACCATATACATTATCATTGGCAGACTCTATAACTTCCTCATCCGAAGAAAACTTGATACAACACGCCACCGGTCCGAAGATCTCCTCCCTAAAAATATTCATATGGGATCTAACATCGACAAAAACCGCGGGAAGGACATAGTATCCCTTTTCCATCGGAGGGTTGGAAGGACGCTCCCAACCCAACAGAAGCTTAGCTCCTTCATCAATGCCGGATTTGATATACCCCTCTACTCTATCCCTGTGTTCCGCGCTGACCACAGGTCCCATTTCGGTGTTTTCATCGTTCGGGTCACCGACGGTTATCTTCTTGACAGCTTCGATGTATTTCTCCACAAAGACGTCATGAATCTTCTCATGGATGTAGAACCGACCGGGAGAAGCGCAAACCATACCTGTATTGTGACAGGTGGAACCCGCGGCCTGAGGGGCTATCTTGTCTATGTCCGCGTCTTCCAAGACAATAAACGGATTCTTCCCGCCCAATTCCATCTGGGCACGCTTCAGTGTTCCGCCGGCAGCGGACATGATTTCCTTGCCGGTTTCAGAACTGCCTGTAAAAGAAATGAAATTCACATCAGGATGGGAGACAAGCGCATCTCCCACTGTACTGCCCGGTCCGGTGACCACGTTTACCGTACCGGGCGGAATATCCAGTTTCGATATGATTTCTATGTATTTCAAAGTCACAAGCGAGTCGATTGCGGAGGGCTTGATCACACAGGTATTGCCCCCGTCGCCAGACACGCCCCCATCTTTGACGTGAGCATCAAGATAGGGGAGTTCCAAGGTATGATGAGCGCCGCGACTCCCACAGGTTCACGCTGTATGCACCTGATCGAGGTGAGATCTCCCGGAACGCTGCTGCCCATAAGAGCACTTGCTGCCTGAGCGGCATACTCCAGGTTCATTGAAGAAAATATACTTTGCATCCGCGCCAGCTTTATTGGAGTACCGTGATCCAGAATCTCTAGTCTTGTCAATTCATCCGCATATTCTCTCTGGAGAACCGCCAGCTACTCTATCATCTTCGAACATTCAAATTGCGGCGTCCTGGACCACACAGGAAAGGCCTCCCGTGCCGCAGCCACGGCTTTATCCACATCCTCTCCTTTTCTCCCAAGGGTATTTCGGCTATCTCTTCTTCAGTCGCGGGATTAAGAGCGCGATAGGTTTTGCCTGAAGCTGATTCCACCCATTCACCACCTATCCACACCTTGAATTTTTCCATGGCCTTTCTCCTTCATATTTTCAATCAATATTTTCAAGCTTTGGGCGCCCATAGGACCATTCGAGGTTTATTTATTTCCTTGGCGAGCTCCTCTATTTTCCCATATTTCATACAGGCAGCCATGCAATGATGGACACAGGCGGGATTTTTACCCTCTTTGGTCCTCCCCGCGCACAGGATACACAATTCAGTAGGTATTGGCATGAATTTTAGATAGTGTTTATCGTTTGGAAGTTTTTCAACGATCTCTATAACCCTTATGCCGCCCATACCGGCAGGCCATTCATACTCCTGCGCACAGGCCACCTGGCACGCGTAGCAGCCGGTGCAGTATTCATAGTCTATAAGAAGCCCATATTCGGGTTTTCGTGACATATGTATAAATTTCTCCTTTTGACCGAAATCAAATCACTTTTTAACCTTTCCCGTTCACCTTATACACCTTGCAGAGCAGATGCTTAGTGATTGTCCCGAGGCCGTCCTTTCCATTGTAGCCCATAAGCATGAGCTGGTTGATATTTGACTCCCACATACCATATAGTGATGGCTCCTCACCCGGTTTTTCCGGAAACCACCAACCATGGGCAGCCATGACCATCCACCTTGGCACAATGGGTGACACCTTTGCCTTGAGTTTACACCGACCCATCCAGTTCTCTACCCAGACCCATTCACCCTGCCCCACTCCCATAGACTTCGCGGTGTCCGGATGGATTTCCAATACTGGATCAGGATCCGCTTCTCTCAACCATGGAATATTTCGATGTTCAGAAAGAAAATAAACAGGAGACCTTCTGCTTGTGGAAAGAATTAGAGGATATTCTTCGGCTAGGTCAGGCCTGCTCACAGGCGTGAAGGGAGGTTCTTCATAACAAGGCATCGGCTCAAGCCCCCATTCCTCTCTAAGGGTTGAGTAGAGTTCCACTTTTCCGGATCGCTTCTGAAAACCCGGCTTTCCATCCTGCCTGAGTAATCCCTTCTCATGTCTTAAATATGGGGCGCTGGGATGACCTTCCGGCGGAATGGACCATCCCTTCTCCTGAAGTTCTTTGAATGTCATGCCTGAAGGTTCCAGTATTTCATCGAACAGATCATATATAGTCTTCCACCTGAAATTGGGATCAAACCTCTTGGCAAGCTCAAAATTGATTTCAATGCCTGATTTGCATTCATCGACAGTCATGGCCTTATTAATGGTTTGAAGGGGCACCCACCAGCTGCGTATACTGTCCTTTTCCAGAAATGTGGTGGCCGGAAGGACAACATCAGCCATCTGGCAGGTGGGTGTCATGAAAATGTCGACTACAACCGTGAAATCCAGTTTTTTTAACGCCTTGATCCATCTAGCGGGATCATAGCCTGTTCCGCCTATAAGAATGCAGCATTGTATCCACATTCCTTTTACAGGATACGGATCTTCCGAGAAGATTTGCTCTAGGACCTTATCGGTCTGTGCGCGCCAGATAAATTCTCTGAATAGACCATATTCCCTGTACCCGATACGCTTTTCATCTATCTCTTTTGAAGGACGTTTTATGACTCCCTTTGCCCCGGGCAGTGCATAGGCCACCGCATTATAGGCATATCGTGCAATGACATTACCACCAGGAATACCCAGGTTCCCGGTAATGCACCACAACGCGGCAATGGCTGTTGCTGTCGGCGTTATGGCAGGAGTCGAATCAATGGCTAGACCCCACTGAATGGTCGCCGGCTTGCTTTTCGCGTAAAGGCGCGCGGCGTCAATGATGTCCCTTTCCTTCAGCCAAGTTATTTCCGCCACTTTTTCTACTGGATACTCTGCAGCCCTCGCACAGAACTCAGACCACACTGTTGTTGCGTTTATCTCTTTTCCATCCTTGAGTTTAATCTTAAATTGGCCTTCAAGAGCCGCTTCAGACACTTTGGTTTTATATACGGCATGATGTGAGCCCCATATAACTATGTTTTTGTTAATAACATCCCATGCCGCAAAATTATCGGATGAACCATTCGGCATAAGATCGCTTTCCCTGAGGAGTTTTCCCGTGTCCTTCCTTATCAGGTGAGGAGCGTTTGTCCATTTTTTGCCAAAATCTTTGTCATACAGCCCCTCCTGAATAATGATGTTTAGAAATCCCATGGCCAGGGCACCGTCTGTACCGGGCCTGATCAGCAGCCATTTGTCCGAACGGGAGGCGAACCAGCTCAGACGCGGATCAATTGTTATCAGTTTCGAACCCTTTTTCATCAGGTCTATCGCCCAGTGACCGAATATATTGTCCGGACATGAAGCAGGGATATTATATCCCCATATGACAATGCATTCGGGAACGGTATACCTGGGATCGTCATGTCCTTTTGCGCACCACTGACCACCGTCAAATATGCAATAATCTCCCAACACGATTTCCGATGCCGTTATTCTTGGAGTGTAGCATGCATTCCCGCTCAGGGCGAAGGAGACATTGGGACTGCCGAAGGCGTATGCAAGCATGCATATCCATGCGCCGACATCACGCCCCGTTCCCATTGAAAAGACAACACTTTCAGGCCCAAAGTCATTCCGTATTGAACCGAATTTTTCCTCAATAAGGTCGAATGCCTCATCCCAGGAGATCTCCTGCCATTTGTTTTCACCGCGTTTACCCGCGCGCTTTAATGGTCGCGTCAACCTTTCGGGATGATGCACATACTGGGTCATGGCCAGGCACCTGGGACAAAGTCGCCCTCTGTTCATGGGATGATCGGGATCTCCTTCGATTTTGATAAGCCTGTTATTCTTAATGTGCGCAATGACACCGCATCCACCATGGCATCCCGGCCCTCCGGACCAGGTCGTAGTATGAACTTTCCTGATTTCATCATGAGTCATTTGTTTTTTTCATTTCCTTTAGGTTTAATCACTGTCTTTAAGAACGACTATTTATATCAAGAGAACGAGTAAAATCACATTAAACGGAACTTTTTATAATCTTTTGCTTTACCCAAATCGATCTTTGAGATTCAGCCATAGGGCATTCTCATTTCGTTTTATTTTTGTGTAAAACTCATCGACATTATGCAAAAATATGCGATGTTTTATTTATAATGGGAAATTTATATAAATTACTTATATCAGAATCGATATAACACAATAGAATAAAATTCGTTATTAATCAAGCGTGATGTATGGGCCTTTGTCCTGGTGACGATGAGAAAAAATTGCAATGGAGATATAGAAAGAAGATGACTAGGGCAAGTACCCCATGGAACTACCCCAAAATGAGCCGCAGATTCGTGTGAGAAGCCAAATAATCCGATACCGCCATTTGGAAGGAAATGGTTATAGAAGGTTTTCAGGTTTTCTTATATAGCGTTATCATATAAGGACCAAATCGTTTGTGTGAATGACCGCCTTCCGCCTTAGTGAAAGATGTACACCCATCTCTTTGTTCTTAGAGGCCGACGCCCTATTCTTTGACAACATGCTGCCTATCTGTGATGATGAAAATGCCGTAATCCCTTTTGCTAATGTGTTTCCGGTTAAATCATAGAGTTCAAGGATATCGCCTTTTTGAAAACTGCCGATCTTCTTTGTAATGCCTACGGAAAGCAGGCTGTGATTCTGTTTAATTGCTCGAACCGCTCCATCATCGAGGACAATCCCGCCTCGCGATTTTGAATTCAATATCCACCGTTTTCTGTTATTCAACCTCCTTTTAGGCAGAAAAATAGTCCCTATTTTTTCACCTGATAGTATCCTCCCGATGACATCCTTTTCCCGGCCGTGCGCCAGGATAACTCTACACCCTGCCTCTGATGCAATCTTGATCGCGACTATTTTGGACTTCATTCCACCGACCCCCACGTCGGAGCCTGCCCTGTCGGCCATTTCTTCCACTTCTCTATTGATCTCAAATACAGTTTCGATTTTCTTGGCGTTCCTGCTCTTGCGCGGATTCTTGTCATAAAGACCATCGACGTCGGTGAGGATAATCAACAATTCAGCATCGATTTTAGATGCCACAAGTGCTGATAGTCTGTCATTATCACCAAAGGCTAGATCAATCTCTTCTATAGACACACAATCATTTTCATTAACGATAGGCACCACACCCATTGAAAGCATCTCTTCAACGCTATTCTTAAGATTAACATAGTATTTGCGGTTATTAAGTATGGCATTTGTGATTAATACCTGTCCGACTATCTGACCATATCTGTCAAAGGCCTCCTGATACTCGTGCATCAGGAACCCCTGGCCGATGGCCGCATAAGCCTGTCTCCTTTTGATGCTGCTGGTTTTGGGCTGCATCCCCAGCTTCTTCGCCCCCATCCCAATCGCGCCGGAAGTAACAAGAATGACATGTTTGCCATTATGAACAAGTGATGAAATCTGCCCGGCTATGCTCCGGATAAATTCCATATCAACTAGCTCGCCATCTGAAAGGACGTTCGTGCCCACTTTGATCACAATCCTTTTTGTATTTGAAAAATCACGCATTTCTCATATCCCTATGCTTGAATTTCCGCAAACCTGAACCCGTATAGTCGGCCACGATATGCCCGTTTCCTTCAAGGGTCCACTTATATATGGTCAAACCTTCCAGGCCCACGGGCCCTCTCGCGTGGATCTTATTCGTGCTTATCCCGACCTCAGCCCCGAGACCGTAGCGAAATCCATCTGAGAACCTGGTTGAGCAGTTCCAAAACACATTTGCCGAATCAATCAGATCCATAAATCGTTTTGCGGTCTTTCGGTCACTTGTTACAATAGCATCCGTGTGATGTGATCCATATTGATTAATATGAGCTATTGCCTCATCCACCTCTTTCACAATTTTAATTGATACGATGAGGTCGTTATATTCGGTGTGCCAATCCGTTTCATCAGCCGGTAGGCAATCAATGTATTTTCGAACTTCCTTATCTCCGCGAACCTCAACTCCTGCCACGTCAAACCTCTCCTTTATCACTGGCAAGAACTCCCCGGCGATGTCATGGTGCAAGAGTAGGGTCTCCATGGCGTTACAGACAGAAGGGTATTGACACTTTGAATCGAAAGCAACTGTAGCCGCCACATTTATATCCGCCTTAGAATCCACATAAACGTGGCATATCCCATCTGCGTGACCCAGGACAGGTATTTTCGTGTTCCTCATAATATATTGCACAAATTCATTGGAACCCCTCGGAATAACTAGATCTATGATATCGTGCAAAGACAACATCTCCGTAACCTCATCACGTGTTTGAAGCAAACTCATCCATCCTTTGGGAATACCGGCTGATACGGATGTCCTAATGATGATATCGGCAAGAACACCGTTCGTTTCCATGGCCTCGGCGCCGCCTTTCAATAAAACCGCATTACCGCTTTTCAATGCCAGGCATGATATCTGTACAAGGGCGTCAGGTCGTGACTCGAAAACAATACCGAGTACTCCTATAGGACAACTCGTCCTCCTGAGAATTAAGCCGTCATCAAGTTCCCTTTCAATCTGTACTACACCCACCGGATCAGGCAGCCTGATGAGGGATTCTATGCCCTCAACGGACTCAGAGAGCTTCGTGCCGTCAAATTTCAGCCTTTTATATAATGCGTCTCCCAAGCCTTCTTCACGGGCCTTTTTCAGATCTTTGCTGTTGGCCTCTATAACAGCATCGGCATTCTCTTTCAGAGCCTTAGCAACCATTTTTAGGGCTTTATTCTTTGTTTGGCCATCCATCGTTGATGTCATTATGGATGCCTCTCTGCATTGTTTCGCAATATCGATTATCATCGTATTCAACTCCGAGATTATAATTACTGTGAAAAAAGAACAAACAGCGTTCCTGGCTTTCCAAAAAACCTATTATGGCCTGGCAATTAATGTTTGGGCTACAGACCGCGCTTCATGGGCTACGTAATTATGATTTATATTTTTCCAGTCCTATTTGCAAGAGTTTGATTATATTACCGGATGCTTCCAGGTATTCTTCGTCGCTGGTACCAAGTGAATCCGCAAATGCCTGTTCATTCAATTTTTCTAGTTCTGCAATTGATTTGCCTATGATCAGCGAACAGAATATTTCGGCTACCACATTGGCTGTGGGTTTACATGTGCATAGGTATTTAACATCCTCAATTATCTCCTCTTGTATTTTGACGTAGATACGCACATATGCGTTTACGGAATTTGAACAGAGAGGGATCTTCTCCCCTACTGAATCAATAAATATTGAAGGATTCTCCAATGAGCCTGAATACCGGTATCCCTCCCTGGTTATCTTCCTATAATATTGTACGACTTTCTCATCCATGGGTAAATATTCCATACACTTTAATTATATATAACACCTCTCCCTGAAAACATTGGTCAATTCTTCAAGGAAAATTTCACATTCTTCTATCGTGTTGTAGAAATAGAGTGAGATACGGTATATCATCCTATGCTCGGAAGGTGGACTCGGGAGCATCCATCCTTCCCCGAATTGCTTATTGATAAAGGAATGAACGCAGAACCCCCCATCCCTGATCATGATATTGCTCCTTTCACTGAGATCCTCAGCTATACCGGGAGCGTTTGGGCGTTTTATGTCAAAAGCAAGAATTCCGCCTCTCATTGAAGGGTCTTTTGGACCAAACAGTGTAAACCAACCGGTGTGACCAAAGTGATGGAGCAATTCATCGGTTAGGAATTGATTAAGTGAGTTAACATAAGTGTATATATGATTCAGCCCAATTCTTTGTATATACTTAACCGCTTCACCCGCTGCTATCTGTCCCGGATAATTCTGAATGCCGGTTTCGAAACGTTCAGGGGGATCGAGCAGATAATAGGAATCATAGGTTGAATCACCAACAGATCCACCGCCAAGGAGAGCGGGCTCAATCACATCTTCTGCTTCTTCTTCGCTTGAATTGCTGCCCAGTAATTCCCGCTTTCCGTATAAAATGCCTACGCCTCTTGGTCCGCACATCTTGTGAACTGAAAAAACAAGAAAATCAACATCCAAGTCCTGAACATCAATGGATTGATATGGCGCGGTTTGGGCCGCGTCAAGCAATACTCTTGCTCCATGCTGATGCGCCAGTCTGATGATTTCTTTCGCGGGGATTGTATATCCTGTCAGATTGAAGGTATATGCCATACTCACCAATCTTACCTTATCTTGTTCAAGCATAGATTTATACTTATCTAGCTCAAAGCAGCCATTTTCATCCGATTCGGTAAATTTTAACTGTATTAGACTTTTTCTTCTTAGCCGCTGCCATGGAAGCAGGTTGGAATTGTGCTCCAGGTCCGTCAATAGAACAATATCCCCGGATCTAAAATTGAACCCAAGGGCTACGATATTGATTCCGTGAGTCGCGTTCTGTGTGAATATGATCTCGCTCTCGTTTCCCGCGTTGATGAACTCTTTAAATATCGAACGTGACCCCTTAATTTCTTTTTCAGGTTTGCCCTCAATCCTCATATATGTTTCATCAGCAAACCAGTGCCTGCTCCTTCTCCCCCCACAACCGGGGAAGTCCATATAGTATTCATCCATTGATTTTATGACAGGTTCGGGTGTCAATGTCGTGCAGGCGTTGTCAAAATAGATGGGAGGCATTCCGTTTCGAGTGTTGTTTAACGCCGGAAAGTCCTTTCTGATATCCCTAATGGTTTCCTGATCAAGCATCAATTTTGATTATGTGTGGAAAGAAAAAATCGATATCTCCCATATTACCTCAGGGAGATATCGATATATATCATAATAAATCCTGTGTAATCCGAATTATTAACCTGATAAAGCGTTTTTGATCTTTTCCGGTGTCGCGGGCAGATCATATATCCTGACACCGCAGGCGTTGTAAATCGCGTTGGTGATCGCGGGAGCAGTCGACACCATGGTCATTTCTCCTATACCGGTGGCTCCTTTAGGTCCTCTATCTCGCGGGGTTTCACGAATGACCAAATCCAGTTCAAATGAGTCCTTGATTTTCGGGAATTTGAAATTAGCCCAGTCTTTAGTGATCCCATGATCATATTCTTCTCTCAGCGCGTAACCGATCCCCTGATCCATACCGCCTTCCAACTGGCCTTCGAAATTTTGAGGATTAATGACTGTTCCCGCGTCCACCGCGCTTGTCATTCTCAATACTTTGACATCCCCGGTTTCTGTATTGACTTCCACCTCAGCCATCTGAATGTTGAACACAAGGGAATCGTAGGAACCAGTCGACTGTCCTGTTTCAGGATCGAATTCATCCGAACCCTCAATGACTTTTATCTCTTCGAAACGGGTCTGTTTTCCCGCTTTTTGCAGATCGTTATATGATTTTGATCCTACCTCTTTCATGACCTGGGCCAGCTTCTCCGCGGCCATAACAGCCGCACTGCCGTTCAGATAGGTTTGACGGCTGCCTGCGGATGGTCCCGCGTTCCAGGTTTTATCCGTATCGCGTGTATGGAGACGTATCTTTTCAATGGGCAGTTCAAGCGTATGGGCCACAAGCTGCGACAGCATGGAATCATTTCCTTCTCCCGGATCAGCAACGGCGCCATATATGGTTACGGTATCGTCCGGATTCAATTCCACACACATATGGCCCGGAAAACCGCCCGCGTCGCCGATACCAAAGGCGTGGGCCGCGAGGCCTACTCCCCGCTTGATTTTACCATTGCTTTTGAATGCCTTTTGTTCCTTCAACGCCCTGTCATAGTTGGGTTTTATGGCGTCGCATAGTTTAGGGAAAGGAAACTGGTCAACAGGCACACCGTCTGCGCGTGTCTGACCCGGTTTCATGGAATTCATTTTTCGGAATTCAAGCGGATCAATGCCTATTTTTTCAGCCAGCATGTCCACCAGGCTTTCCATTGCAAAGGCACTCTGAGGAGGACCTGCTCCTCTCGCGGCTCCTCCGCTTGCATCATTCGTGTAAGCAAGTTTTGCCAACGCATATACATCATCTATCTTGTAAGGACCGTTAAGCATATGAAGTGATCTTTTGGGGATAATAAATCCCAGCAAAAAGTAAGCGCCTTTATTGATGGTAAAATCCATCCAGAATGCTGTTATCTTCCCATTCTTATCAGCCCCCATTTTACAGATCATTGAGAAAGGATGACGCTTGGAGCTCAGCCACATCGATTCTGTCAATGACGGTATATAGCGGATTGGCCGTTTGAAATGCATTGCGGCCGCCGCAGCAATACCTTCCGATGTAATAGTGGCTTTGATTCCGAACTGACCTCCTGAATAGGGCTCTATGTATCTGACTTTTTTGGCTCCGACCGCTCCCTGAATGATTTCGGCATGTACATGTATCATGATGCTTCGGCCGTAAATAACCAGTTCATCTCCGTCCAGTAGAGCAACACATGTCTCCGGTTCCAACGGCGCCTGGTGATTCATTTGAGTATGAAAGATCCCTTCAACCACATGGGGTGATCCTGTAAGTGCTTTATCCGCATCCCCCTTATTCATCGTGACCTGCCAGACGAGATTCGGTGCATTGGGATGGATTTGCACAGCGTTTTCGGCCATGGACTCTTCAGGTGTACGCATCACAGGAAGCCTTTCATAGGTCACTTTAACGGCTGCCGCCGCGGCCCTTGCCTGTTCTCTGGTTTCTGCGGCTACGATGGCTATGGGGTCTCCGTATGTCCTCACCTTATCTTCACAAAGAACGGATTGGTCAGGCATGATAAAAGCGAGACGGTTGGTGCCTTTTATATCTTTTGCGGTCATTACACCGGCGACACCCGGCATCTTTTCGGCTTTAAAAAAATCAATATCCTTAATGATTGCATGGAATTCCATGCTATGTACTGCTGCTATCTCCAGCGCGTTTTCCGGGTAAATGTCAGCACCAAATTTCGCAGTCCCGCACGCCTTTTCCATTGAAGACGGCCTAGGATGTGATTCACCCAGCATCTTGTTCTTATTCAGCTCTGAGCGGACTTTCTCCGGTGTGGTTTCATTGCACAGGAATTTCGCCGCCAGCATGACCGCGTCGAATATCTTAATATATCCGGTGCAGCGGCAGAGATTACCCGCAAGGGCTTTTTTTATGGCCTCCTTGTCCGGGTTGGGATTCTGATCAAGAAGGGCTTTTGTGGCCATAATCATGCCAGGTGTGCAAAACCCGCACTGGATGGCGCCCGAAAGAACATAGGCCTCCTGTATCAGGTGGGGATTCTCCGGAGTCCCCAGCCCCTCTACGGTGATGACTTCGGCGTTATCCAGGTTCGCCACCTTCGTGAGACAGGACCGTGTCGCCTTTCCATTGACAATAACCGTGCATGCCCCACATTGCCCCTTTCGGTCACAGGACTGCTTGGTTCCCGTGAGATGTAAATCATCTCTTAACAAATCGATCAGGACCCGGTCAGGGTCGACCTCATACTGTTTTGTTGTGCCGTTGACGGTTAAAGTGATCTTTTTCATGTAATCCCTCATTATTATTGAGTTATTCGTGATGTATCAAGATTCGGACCCTCGACTTCCCTGAAATAGAAAAAGGCCTAATAGTCTCCAGCGAGTTTCCAAATCGTCTGGGCCTATATTCCGTCGATCATTCTAATGCATGGGCCCATCATATCTGGGGAATGTGTCATTCAGATCTTTAATGGCCTTTTCAAATGCCTTTATCGCAATGGTTTCCGGTGATTTCAGGAGCAATTGCTTGGCCTTGGAACATGTATTGGGTCTATAAAATCCAAAATGATGTCACCCACTACATCATTCAGATAATCCACCATTTTAAAACAGCGAGACAAGATCTCATTTCTTCTTTGGGCAGAGATATCCGTCGATGCATCTTTATGTGTCGTTTGGTCCTTCATCATCTCCTCCTCATCAAAACCAGGCAAACAGACCCAACAATACCTGGAAAAACCAAAACGCGTGAGAATCCTTTTGCTTCTGATCAGTGCTTGATGTTATATCTATCTCGATACATGCTTTATGTCAATAAAGATATAATATAAAGTATGGCCGTTACCTTGAGGACCTGTGCTAAAGAAATGGTTCCCATGGTACAGATAGCCTTACATACGGAATCTCCGGATTTTGAAGAGAACGCAAGAATAATACATGCCGAGAGTGAAATAGTGAGACGGGAAGACAAGCCATCCGTGTATCATTATTCCGCTGTTCTTGAGGCGCTTACACCGGATAATCCAATCGATCTTGGCCATATAAGTCTAAGTTAGTTTGACGACACGGCACGCAACTCCACGCATGGTGATGCAACCGGATACCGGGTCCAGCAGTCCGGCATCCAACAGGACGTTGCAGTTGGCATCGGCCCAGCCATGTGGCACGGCAACGACGCCCGGCAGAATGTCCGGTGTAACCTTGGCGCGTATCTTGATGCTGCCGCGCGGTGTCTCGATACCGATCATTTCACCGTCGAAGATATTGTACTTGTCGGCGGTGACCGTGTTGATTTCCGCTTCTGCTTCTGGGCGGATGACGCGAAGGCTGGTGTCGCGCATCTGGGCATCGATATATTCGATGGTCCTGCTGCCGGTGTTCAGGACTTCCGGGTATTCCTTGACCAGTTCCGGATCGTTGACCTTGCTCTGTTCGGGCTCGACGTGAACGGGAATGGGATCGGCACCCAGTTCAGCCATACGGTCCGAGTAGAGCTCGATTTTCTTGCTCGCTGTCGAAAAGCCCTTTTTTTCATAGACTTTGTATTTCTTTTCAGCAAAATAGAGCCCTTCCGGGTGTTCAATCAGTTGCTCAATGGTCACGCCGGAGGCGGAAAAAAAGTGTTCGTCCACCTCTTCGTCCGAGTTCCACGGGAAGTATTCGCCGTACCCCATCTTGCGGCCCAGTTCACTCCAGATCCACCAAATCGATTTGCTTTCGTACAGCGGCTCGACAACTTTTTTTCGCAGCATGATGTAAGGCTCGCAATAGGAGATGCCGTAGGGGAAACCGCCAATGCCGGTCTCTTCAAAGCAGGTGCAGGCGGGCAGGACGTAGTCGGCCAGATTAGCGGTTTCGGTCATCATGGGATCTATGACCACGATCAGATCCTGTGTTTTCATGGCGGCGAGGAACCGCTTGGTATCGGCAAAGGTCACAGCCGGGTTGCCGCCCGAATAGATAAAGGCCTTGATCGGGTAGGGGCTGCCCGTGATCATGGTATCGCACATCAGGGAGGAGGACCCATAGGGGGGCGGGTTTTTGCCAAACTGATGAAATACGGGAAATTCATCATAACCCAGCGCATTCCCCTCGATTTTATCGGACAGTCGCATGTCGGCCAGGCGAACCATCGGGCAGGTGACCCATCCGCCAGGGCGGTCGATATTACCGGTGATGGCTTGCAGGATGGAGAAGAGCCGGTGGTTCTGAAGACCATTGGTCCCCTGGTTCATGCCACCCACGCCTTCGACGATGCAACCGGCTTCGGCATTGGCGAACATACGGGAGATCATCCTGATTTCAGCAGCGCCCACACCGGTGACCTTGGCGGCCCATTCAGGCGTGCAATCGGCGACGGATTCGGCCAGTTTGTCAAATCCATGGGTGTATTTTTCGACAAACTCCCTGTCATACAGCTCTTCTTTGATCATCACGTGGACCATGGCCTGCCCAATGGCGGCGTCCGTACCCGGGCGCGGCTGCATAAAAATGCCCAGTTTGGAGATGGGAATGCGACGCACATCGACAGTAATCAGCGATGCACCGGCCTTAACACGATCACGAATGATGCGGCCCATCGGAAAGTAGCTTTCATCCGGGTTGCGGCCCCAAAGAATGATGCAGTCGGCATTGTTTGGTTCTTCCACCGGATAACGGCCGAAGGTGATCTGACGGGCGAGAATACGGGAGCGAAAGCAATTCCCTTCCGCGTTGAAGAAGTTGGGGCTGCCGTAGGCGCCGCGAAAACGCTGGTTGAAGGCGGCCATTTCAAAGTGTTCCACGCCGACGGAACCCGTATAGGTGGCCAGGGACTTGGCACCGTATTTGTCTTTCAGTTCCAGCAGCTTATCGCCGATTTCCCGCAATGCCTGGTCCCAGGAGACGGACTTAAATTTTCCGTCAACCTTCTTCAGCGGGGTTTTCACGCGGTTGGCGGAATAGACGTACTCGGGCGCACGGGCACCCTTGGGACACAAAGAGCCCTTGTTGAGCCAAAAGTCTTCAATTCCCTCCACCTTGACCAATTTGCCGTCTTCCACGTATGCGTTGAGGCCGCAGCAATTGATACACAAACCACAATCCGTCTTGATGACTTCCATTTTTCACCCTCTGTTATTTTCTGCTCGTTGTACCAGTCTGAGGTTCTTGTTCCCTCCTAATGATTCTATCTCTTCTTTCTTAAATGCCATTCAGAAAGTGCCGATACAACATGAAGTCTTCATGATAGAAGCAAGCCTTGATTCGAAAAAGATACAAAGCGCCTTTGGTAAGATGAATTTTTAACAGGCTCTGCCATATATCTGCTTTCGATCGCTCCGAATCGCATGAACTGATGCAGTTCTCTGCCCATATCATTAAAAATTTTTCTGTCAAAACGGCAGATCTTGGAATCAAAGGCTTTCCTTTCTTCCCAGTTCATACAGGAGAGTCTTTCGGACAAATCATCACTACAGATGATGTCCTGTTCTATCAACACACACAGAACATCCTTTATCCTCTCAATTCGCCAGGATACGGATTTAAGGTATTCTATGGATATGTAACCCGACCCTTGTAGCAATTCGAATAGATACGAAATCAGGGCCCTATTCTCCTCCTTCCCCAATATTCCTTTCCTGTTGTAAAGACGGCTTCCTTGTTCACGGATGATGCGGCATGTGGACGAGGTTGGGGGCACATCCCATGTTTGCCCAGAAAGATCATCGGGATCGAACAGCAGGTCCTCGGCCGCATCCAGTTCACAGCCATCCACATAACCGGCCGCACAAAACAGGGCCAATTCGTTGATCCTTGCCAGGAAGAGCCAAAAGCAGTGGGAATGGGGATGAATCATGGCCATCAGGCGAGAAATCCACTCCTCGAGAAAATCCTTGTTTATGTTGATCTCAAATGCCTCATCCTGGAGTCTATAGTTCAGGTCAAACCACTCTTGAGGGATCTGATCACAGGATTCATTTATCTCGATATGAGTCGTCATTTTACCTTTCTTCTCGGTGCTATTATTGATGCTCCTCATCTCCTTAGAAACGACCACAGTTTGTGCAGATCCTTCAAGATAGGTTTGTTCCCATTTAGTAGGTCATGTACAAAAAAGGGGCCCCTGATATAGGAGCCCCCGTCTATGGATCATGATCATGTCATCAGTTAGTATTTATAGGTGACTCCCAGCCAGATCTGCCTCCCCTGGGCCGGAAAGCCGGTGTTGGGTTCATACTCTTCATCGAACAGATTGCTGAAAGCTAAATAGGCCTCGAATCGGTCCATAATCGGCTGTGTAATTCGAGCGTTGAGAATCGTGTAGCTATCGTTTTCAACGACCGGGTCGTCAGGATATTCCAGGGTGGGCACCTCGGAATAGGACCTCCCCATGTACATCAGAGTAAGGTTGAATTTGGTCTTCAGATTCGGAACAACATATTGAACCATGAGATCCAACTCGTTCTCCGGGACCTCGACGACCTTTTCCGTGACACGGCCAGAACTTTTGTTCTCCGCGTCGTTGATCATGTAGGCCGCCTTGATCACGAGATCCTCTATAGGCGTCCAGACCGCGCCGATTTCCGCGCCAAGCATTTCCACGTTTTCATAATTGATGTACTGATCAAAGGGATTGAGTGCGCTCTCCCTTGTAATCCAATCGGAAATGTCATGATAGAAGGATGAGAATTCGATCCCAAGCATATCATCAAAGTCCCATGAAACGCCCACTGTATAGTTCACGCTCGTTTCAGCCTCGAGATCAAGGTTGGGTTTGGGTACGGTAATGATCTCTTCTGGATCCTCTGGGTCCTCAACTTCTTCTTCACCCGTAAAAATCTGATCCAGTGTGGGGAATCGCGTCTTTCTGGCGATGGAAGCGAAAACCTTGCCCGCGTCGTTAAACTTATAACTCACACCGAGCATGGGATTGAGATCATCTTTCTTGTCCGGGACGCTGAGTTTTGTAATCATGCCCGTGTTTTCCTGGTCTACCTCCGCCTCATCCATGTCAAGCCAGTCGTAGCTGACCCCGGCAACAATGGCGAGTCGGTCGTTTAAAAGGAGACTTTCATTCTCCACGCCTATAGAACCTGTGTAGGCAAAGGACTCCGCAAAGGGTAGGTCCTCAAAATCCCGTTGTTTGTGAGAGTCTCCCCTGTAATGGATGGCAGCCTTCACGGTATCCCAATCCATGGGTTTGAAATCAGCCATGACCATGCCGCCCAAAATATAGTCGTCGTATTCGCTCAGAGCGAACTGATTTGTGTAGGTCTCATCATCATAGGAGGCATAGGTGTCCGTATGATCGTGGTAATACAACCTGGCCTGAAGGCCGACCTGGTCCGTGAATTGGTGTCTTCCGCTCAAATCTATTCCCCAGTCATCATAGGATTCGATTCTGTCAAACTGGGAAAAATCGCCGGGAAATACGCGAACTCTGTCGATGTTCGGCGGGTCGCCCTTTTCAGTGGATATTAAGTGGAAATTCGCATAAATCTCCGTGTCTTCAGAGGGTTCAAGACCAAACTTGGCCCAGAAAGTGTCCGTGCCGTAGTCCGAGTTGAGACGGTCTCCCCCGTCTTCTATCAGCGTAGATATCTTATTTTTGCCGATCTGAATAACCCCCTCCCTGGGCACAAAATCATCAGAGACTTCCCAGGAGTCCCATTCCCTATGAGAATAGCTCAGCCAGTAGCTAAACATATTCTTCTTCATGCCATGGGATAGACGCGCCTTAAAACCCCCGTCAACGCCTTCCAGCCCGGCTTCCAGATTAGCGGAAAAGTAGGGCGTTTCTGTGGGTTTCTTGGTGATGATGTTGATGACGCCCGCCTCGGCATTGGCGCCGTACAAAACAGAGGCCGCGCCCTTGACTACATCGATCCTGGCGACACCGTCCACCGCGATCTGGTTTAGATCCAAACTACCGTACTTGGTTTCATAGTATGGGATCCCGTCAATCAGGGTCAGTATCCTCTTCTGATCAAACCCGTGAATAGAAATATAGGGGAGATATTTTCGCCCCATGGTGACCTGTACACCGGGAACAAAGGTCAAGGCCTCCGACACGGTATCAGAGTTGGTGGACTCAAAATCCGCGGGGGTGATCTCCGTGGTGATGGAGATCTCTCTGACCGCGGACTTCTCTCCTCTGATTACTACTTCACCAAGGTTATACTCCCGATAATTTTCCTCTTCTTCCTCTTGGGCCCAGACCGGGCCGATAGGCAGCGAAACGGCCAGCATCAACAAACACATGAGTAACTTCTGATTCAGACTCCCTTTCATCTCTTTTTCCTCCTCATACAAAATAGCTTTTTACTCGCTTTTCATGTATGGCACTTCTATCATTATTGACACATGACAAGGTTAAAAAAAACTTCACACTACGTGTCCTCTTCAGGACAAAATGGCGGAATCAAAATAGATTAATCATCTTTTTATGTCAATATTTTTTGTAATATCCTGATATATAATATTTAATAACAAATAATTACTTATTATAACCATAATGGAGTGTTTCGTGGGGTGGATGAACCAAACGCCTGTTTTAGGGGACAGGTAAAACCACATATGAGAAGAGCTATGCGTCTCCAAGGAGGACCGACCCGCAACCATGCAATGAAGGAGTCAGATAATCTCAAGGATCTTCTTGGACGAGTATTCTCCGACGTCGGCAAGACCATCCAGCGGCATAAAGGAGATTGCGTTGCTGGAAAAAAGCAGGTCGCTGAAGGGAGAAACTCCTCATCAGAAAGGCAGAAAATGTAGCAGAGCGCGATTTTCGGTAAAGGATAAAGGAGAAGAAAAAATCCCCTTTCGGATTCATGGGAGATCAAGTCTTTGTCGGATCAGGAAAGGACCTGGGAAATGTAGACTAGGCTGAATGGAGAATCGTTCAGGGTGTCCAAGAAACGTTCAACAGCCTTGGCTGTTTCAGGAAAGGGGTGGCCGATCCCGACGGCGTACCCATTTTTCAAGGCAATGTTCTTGAGGATAGCGAGTTGAGAAAGGATGGCTGATTCTTCAAGGCAGTTATCCAGGAAGATGTGTCTTCTGGCCGCGGATACTTCAAGCTTTTTGGCGGTGCTATAGGCGGCCGAGTGGTTGGTCGTAAGGCTGTCGACAAAAAAGAAGCCCTTACTTTTGATTACTTGAAGGACTTCATTCATCTCTTTCTCACATGATGTAAACCTGGAACCCATATGGTTATTGACACCCTGAGCAAAGGGCACGTCAGATATATTTTCCATCATGATTCTATCGATCCTAGTCATGGCATCACCCACATATAGGGCTCCTGGACCGGGGTCAATGGTGGATTCATAGGGTTCCATAGGCTGATGGAGCATGATTTCATGGCCCTGGTCATGGATCTCCTCTGCTAATGTGTGGGTCTTTCTAAGACGAGGCAAAATAGCATAGGTGATCGGGACGCCCAGCTCCAAAAACTGTCTGGCTTGGTAGGAAGTCCGGCCTATATCGTCAATAATCAGAGCAATACGGGGTTGTGAGTGGATAAAGGTTTTGGAGAGACTAGAAGCAAAGGCTCTGGAATAGCCGCTGAAGGCAAAGAGAGTCCCGAAAAGGAAAGAACTACTTTTCACTAAGAACTCCCTTCTATCCAAGGTGATCTCCACTTTCCAATAAATGGTTTATCCGTGCGACTTCAGGGGTTGATCCAGTAAGAGATGAACATCTAAAGCGAACACCATGTTTTTGTGTTAATACTACAAGTTGCGGTTAATGTCAATTAAAAATACAATATATGGTGTTTTTATGTAGGAAGTCTCTGAGGAGGATTTTGGACGGGTAAAAGGGTGCCATATAGGCCCACTTGACTCGCGAAAACGCCAAGATAGACCGAGCCAAATGCACTGTAAACGCGTGGGAAAGTGCGGAAACTCAAACTATAACAGTGTTAATGGAGGGAGTGGACTAGAAAATGGCCGAGGGGACTCCGGGGTAAAAGTGGATTACGTCAGTTCTTCTTCCAGCGTCGGATGAGATAGGGTTTGGTCATTTCAAAAGTCATGCAATCCTCCTCAATGGCCTCTTCCGCCTGTCGCGTGGACATACTTTTAGTCCTTTTAACAAAAGAGAAAGTCCTTCCAAAATAGAGGGGAAGAATAGAATCGATCATCAGTCCCGGGTCGCATACCGAATCCCTATACGCTACGGTGAAGTCATAGAGTATCCTCGCCCACAAATCGGTTGGAAACGTGAATACTCTTTCTGTCATTCTCTCCATCTCTAAAAGTTTTTTATAGAGATTCTCGACCAGGACACTCTTCCATATCTCCTTGCATTGGCCAAAGCCGTCATGAAACTTCTGAAAAAGTAGATCCATATCCACATTAACTTTAGGAGGCATCTCCACTTCACCCAACCCAAATCCATAGATGGAAGTCGGCTTGCTGTATCTGATGCCGAGCCAGAATGATTCAAAATGTTTCATCATATTGAAAATGCTTCCCACCACCTCTCTAAACATAATGCCGAGATCTGACCCGGGATCTTTGGGACGATGGATTTTCGGTCTTCCCATGAAAGACTGACAGATCTGTACACCGTGGTTAAAGGCAAGGGTGGTCATCCAGATATCAATTCCAAAATTAGCGATGGCTTCATCCCATAGAGGAGACTCAAGATAGACCTGAGCAAGACTGCCGTGGAATCCAAAGTCTCCTCCAATAGGCTGTCGAACCCTTCTTCCATACAAGGCCCTGGATAAGGGATAGGCGATGCTGTTTGTTATAGTCCCATCGTACTTGTGTCTCACATAAAGAGGAGCTACATAAGAAAAATCATTGAAAAGGGGTTCCCCCAGGTGTTTGATCCACTGAGGTGTAATGCTCTTGAGGTCCGCATCTACCACCACTACTGCCTCTGCCTTTAGATCAACCACTTTTTTGAACAGATTTTTAAAGTTATTTCCCTTTCCTTTGACACCTGGGGGAGTAGAAAGATAGATCTTGGGGACCTGCGTTGGGGTGTTCAGAAAAGCCTCCTTTGTATTATCCGGAGAATTGTTGTCGCAGTTGATAATGACCGAATTTTTTTCCGGGAAATACTTGGTTAGTCCTTCATTTGTCATTTTGGTGGGAAAATCAATTGAATCAGCCTCATTATAAGAAGGGATGCAGACGACAAAATCAGCCTTTTCAATCTTTTCAGCATTGACTTCCGCTTCGAACATGTTGGGTCAACCTCCTTTTCAACCATTAGGGCTTGGACCCGATTCGCATCGGCCTCAACAGTATAAAGTTCAAAGGGCGTTGGGCTAAACGAGTTCTTTACCCTATCCCTATGGATGTTTCATCATTCAAAATATCCAGAACCGCGGCGTTCCAGCCTCTGGGTCCCGTCTCTTGTGTCACCTTTAGACGAGGGATCACCTTCTTCAATTCAGGATACTGATGCGAAGAGCGAATCAAAACAGGATAATCCGCGCGCTTGAGCATACTGAAATCAACGGGGCTATCTCCGAGAGCAATCGTCCGGAGCAATGGATGATACGTTCTGTACCACGCGACGAGCCTACCCATCGCCTCTCCTTTGTCACTTTTTCCATGAAGATGATAAAAACGCCCGCCCCTGCTGATTCGGAGCCCTTTTTGGCCGGCAGCATGATGAAGGGTATCCATATTTCGGACCCCCTTTTCCATAAAAACAAATGGCTCGTCATATTCCCTTTGAGATGCCAGACGAGCGGAAGCCAAATCCAGCCCGGTCAGACTGGAGATCTCCTCAGGCGTCATCTCTGAAAAGCCTCGAATCTTCCATCCCTGTTCGTCACGGATCTCTCCGAGGGCTTTGACCAAGAAATCGTGGGCTGGACCGATAGACCATTTCCTAACGCCATGGGAAAGAACGGCATCAGAGGGATAGGGGTGTTTCCCCTCCTTTGGGAAGAAGATCCCTCCTCCGTTCTCAGAGATAAATGGAGAAGACAGCCCCAATTCCTGGTGCAGGGCTCTGATTTCAGCTCTCGTCTTGCTTGAAACCAGGATAAGCGGGATCAGGCTTTCTCTACAGAGTCTCAGCGCAGGCTCAGCCTCTTCCCAGCCATACGAGTTGTGATCCAGCAGCGTCCCATCAAGATCTGTAAATATAACAATAAAGGGGCTGGTATGAGCCCCTGATTGCTCTTCTTTCTTGTGGTTGTCTTTGTTTCCCCTATTTGGAGAAACGCCTCTTTTCATTTTCAACCGCTTCGATCAAATCATAATAAATACGAGGAAGTTTGTTGGCCACCCGTTCCCAGGACACGGTCTTAGGGATCTCGAAGACACTCTGTTCTGATCTTTCTTCAACGGCCAGAATGGCCTCCGCTAGCCCTTGTTTCAAAAACGGTTGGAACTCTGGATAGGAGTTGACGAGACGCAGGAATTTTTCAGTCATCCTATAGGGAGACGTCAGCAAATCTCCCGCACGGAGTATGGAATTCCTAAAAACTTTTCTGACTAGGTTCTCCTCTCCTTCTCTATCATAATCCAGGTTGCTGAAATCCGCATCATCCGAATACTTCTTGATCTGGTCTTCGGCCACACTATGATACATGATCGCAAGGTCTCTGAAGAATGTATCGGAGATTTCAAGTCCTTCCTCTATGACCAAAGCATTCATTAGGGTCGTCACAACGTCCACGGCCATCCGGTGAAGGCCTTGATCCGCATCATCCTCCGAAACTTCCTGATGCTTGTGGTCAAAGGGCTGCTCGGTGAACATCACCTGCGCAGGGGAAGAAGCCTTTCTGTAGACCTCAATCAATGTAAATATCTCCACCCCCCAGTTTGTGGCGAAACGCATCCTTTTCAGCAGGTCAGTGTGAAAGGCGACTTCACCTGAGAGCTGGTAGCGAAATCCCAGCAGAAAGTCAACCAAACGCAACATCTTTTCTTCTTTACTCTCGGAGAACTTCCTTTTGAGGGCGAGAAGAAGAGGGTCAAGAAGAAGCCGTTTCACTCTTCCGTAGAGGGTGCGCTCCATAAGACGGGCATAATAAGCCTTTGAGAAATCGTAACCCAGCACTACCACCGGGTACATGAGGCGATCCAGGTGAACCCGTCTGAATGTCTTGATATCCGCGTCGATAAGCCCTATGGACTCTGCTCCCAGGGCCACGGCAATGCCGAAACTGAGGAACATATTCTTCCCCTTTCCCGGCTCCAGGATATTGAACCCGGCCTCATGTAGCTGATTATAGATGCTTCTGAAACCGGGGCCGTCGTTCCACTGGATCAGATGGTTTCTGATCCCATACTCTTTAATCATGTCTCTTAAAAGGAATGCGTCAGTTTCAGAAGCGCCATCCAGTCCGAAGATGATCTGAGACAGATAGGTCACATCCTTCAACTGTCGTAGAATGTTTGCAAACACAGGCCGATTGTTCCGATCCGTGTACTCACTGGCAAGCAATGGAATAATCAATACGGTCTTCTTCCATTTGGAGTGGAGCCTGAGTTGGGTCTTCAGGTTCTTCCGATCCTGCTTAAGGATATGGAATGTGGTAAGCTGAACGCGATCTTGGGAGAAATCAGTAATAGTCCTCGCCTCCTCTCTTCTGTTCTATTCGGTCTGGAAACGAAGTCAAAGCCTCACACCGATAATCCTTTGAAGAGATTATCTGACCGAGGATTAAGTTGTAAAAAACCCGTTGGTTCGCAACTCTGTGCCCATGGGCATTAAAGATACCAGAAAACCTTGAAAAAGGCACGGGTCAAAAGAGTTTTTTCTGGTTAGATTTGATATCGTCTCTCATCTCGAGGCCAAAATGGCCATAGGCCTTCTTTGTGGCCTTTCTTCCCCGTGGCGTCCTCTTAATAAAACCCTTTTGTATCAGGAAAGGCTCATAGACGTCTTCAATGGTGTCCTTTTCCTCACACACTGCAGTCGACAGGGTATCCAGTCCAATGGGGCCCCCGTTGAATTTCTCCATGATGGTTAACATAATAAGGCGATCCATCTTGTCCAAACCCTCTTCATCCACATTCAACATGTCCAGGGCATGCATGGCCACATCCCGTGTAATCACCCCCTCCGCCTCGACTTCCGCGAAATCCCGGACCCTTCGAAGGATCCTATTGGCTACTCTTGGCGTCCCCCTTGACCTTTTTGCTATCTCAAAGGCTCCGTCCTTCTCAATAGGGATTTCCAGCAGTGACGCTGAGCGCTGGATTATGATTTCCAGATCCTCTGGTCGGTAGAAATCAACCCGGAGAATCACCCCGAAACGTTCTCTAAGGGGTGGTGTCAAGAGCCCTGCCCGGGTTGTGGCACCCACCAACGTAAAAGGGGGGATGGGGATTTTCATGGTTCGGGCCGAGGGCCCTTGTCCTATAATAATATCCAGCTCATAATCCTCCATGGCCGGATAGAGGATTTCTTCCACAACATGGTTGAGACGATGGACTTCATCAATAAAGAGGACGTCTCTGGCTTCGAGACTAGTGAGAATGGCGGCAAGGTCTCCCGGTCTTTCTATGACCGGACCGGAAGTTGCTTTGATGTTGACACCCAGCTCACGAGCGATGATAAGGGCAAGGGAGGTCTTTCCCAATCCCGGACTCCCATGAAATAGGACATGGTCTAGGGCATCCGAACGCCCCTTGGCAGCCTCAATAAAAACCCGGAGATTCTTCTTCATCTCCTCCTGCCCCACATATTCGTCAAGACTCATAGGTCTGAGATTTATCTCCGCTCGAATCTCATCTGCTTGGGGTGCCGGATTTGTTATTCTCTCTTCCATGATTCGTCCATTGTTCCATGTCTGTTCTTCTCCTCCGTCTCTCTGTGGAAACCTGAGGCAAAGGGGAAAAAAACAGCATCTCTAAGTCAGAGATCTAAGGGCCTCTTTGATCAAGCCTTCCAGGGTTATGTCCTTTGTCAGTGTAATGGCCTTCTCAACCGCACGTTTGGCCGATTTCGCGGGATAACCCAGGTTCAGGAGGGCAGAAAGAGCATCTTCATAAACCCCTTCGTCTTTATCACCGAGTGCTCCTATAGGGAGTTCCTTTGAGTCGCCCCGCGCCTTCAAGGCCTTCTCTTTTAACTCCAGGGCAATTCTCTCAGCAATCTTCTTCCCTACTCCGGGGATGGCCTGCAATCGTAGGGCGTCCCCTTGAGCCATGGCCTCCAGCAGTTCATCAGGGCCGATTCCTGAGAGAATATTGATGGCCAATTTGGGGCCGATCCCTGAAACAGAGATCAACATCAAGAAGATGTCCTTTTCAAGAGGAGTATAAAAACCGAACAAAATAATGGCATCCTCTCTTACATGGGTATGAATATGGAGATTCACCCGCTCATCTTCCTTCGGAAGGGCGTAAAAGGTTGAGAAGGGGACGATCACTTCATATCCAATCCCATTGTTCTCGAGAATCAGAGACTGGGTCGATTTTCTCAGCACAATGCCGGTTAAGTGCGCGATCATGTCTTCTAAGAAAAAGCCTTAGGTGTCAATCTTCTCAATAATAAGGTGCAAAAGTCAGGGGTTTTGTTTCCTATCATATCTGGTCCAATTGAGGTGACATATGGCTGCGGCCAGGGCATCTGATGTATCAAGGCCCGGATGAGTCTTCAGGCCAAGAATGACTTGAACCATGGAGAGAACCTGCTCCTTAGTCGCCCTGCCATAACCGACTACGGATTTCTTTATCTCCAAAGGGGTATATTCAAAAATCTTGACACCACTCTCAACTGCGGCGACCAACACCGCCCCCCTGGCGTGACCAATTTTCAGAGCACTCTTCACGTTCTTGGCAAAGAATACGTCTTCTATGGCCATTTCCTGGGGCCGATAGTGTCCCATGATTTCTATCATGGAACGGAAAATTTTGTGGATTCTCTCATAGAAGGGGACATGCTTTGCAGAGGTGATGGCCCCAAAGTGGACACAAGTTATGTGATTCCCCTTCTTCTCCAGTAGACCGTATCCGGTGACCAACGAGCCGGGATCCACCCCCAGCACAAGCATCAGGATAATGCCTCCATGACCTTATCGGGAATATCGAAATTGGCGTAGACATGGTTGATATCATCGTGTTCTTCAAGGGTCTCCATCAGATTCAGCATCCGCTCCGCGTCCCGGCCTTCGAGACTGATCGTGTTTTGAGGAATCATGCTTACCTCCGCAACGGTGTAGGAGAGACCTTCATCATCAAAGGCCTTTTTAACGGATTCAAAGTCCGACGGATCCGTTAGGATTTCAAAGTGGGTCTCCTCCTCTCTGATATCTTCCGCTCCCGCCTCCAGAGCCAGTTCCAGGAGTCTTTCTTCTTCAACACTCTCTCTTTCAAAGACAATTAGTCCCTTCTTCACAAATATCCATGATACACAACCCGGCTCCCCAAGGTTTCCCCCATGACGTTCAAAAATATGCTTGACCTCGGCCACGGTTCGGTTTTTGTTATCCGTGAGACAGTCTATCATGATGGCCACTCCTCCCGGGCCATAGGCCTCATAATTGCATTCTTCGTAAGAGGCGCCCTCAAGCTCCCCCGTTCCCTTTTTAATGGCCCTTTCAATATTCTCCTTGGGCATGTTCTCTGCCTTGGCCGCCTGAATGGCCGATCGGAGGCGGGGATTACCTCCAGGGTCTCCTCCCCCCATCCGGGCTGCGACCATGATTTCCTTGTTGAGCCTTGAAAAAACCTTCCCCCTCCTGGCATCTGCCGCGCCTTTCTTATGCTTGATTGAAGCCCATTTTGAATGACCCGACATATTTTCACCTCCTAAGATTGGACATGATTTCTATATGAATATAAGCGCTCTAGGCCGACATGACTCATCGATTCCTTGTTAATATGAGGTGTGGGCTCTAACGCCCCGAACCTTACACCCTGAGCCTTAGACCTAACAAGTAGATTTCTTTGCTTTTCTTCCGGACCGCCGAAGGTCGAATGAGTCTCATTTGATCGAAACAGCGGCCGACCTCCTTTGTGAAAGTCTCTTGATCTTCTCCTTGGAATACCTTACACAGTAAATGCCCTTCTTTCTTAAGAAGGATCAAAGCGAATGCCAGGGCCCTGTTGCCCAGTTCCAAAGAACGGCTCGCGTCTGCAATCTTGATTCCGGTGGTTTGCGGGGCCATATCACTGATGACCAAATCCCTTGGACCGATTTCATCGGCCAGCCACTCCGGGTCCAACTCGAGAATATCTCCTTGGATAAATCGAAAATTAGGCGCTGAAAGAGGAGCAGGTTTTTCAAGGTCTACACCTGCCACATCTCCCTGAGGCCCAACCTTCTTCAGACAATACTGGGACCATGAACCGGGGAAGCAACCCAGATCGAGAACGCGATGGCCCTGCCGAATGAGCTTATATTTCTTATCGATCTCCTCAAGTTTATAGACGGATCTTGCCGGCCATTTTTCGGACCTGGCCCGGCGAGTATAATGATCTTCCCATGTATTCCTTTTTGCCATTCTACCTAGACTTCACCTGTACGGCAGCCGCCCCGACCTCACTGGAAGGGATCTCCGCGATCCTCCGATCATCCGCAGTAGCATTCTACAAGGACGGAAAAGCAGGACATTTTCCGTACTATCTAGCACATAAGGAACTTCTTTGCAAAATAATCGTGAAGATTCGGCTTTTGGGTTCAGTGGAAAGCACATTACGTAGAATCGCGAAGCGTCTTGATCTCAGGATGGACAAAAGGCCAAAGAGTCTGATAGAAACTAGCAATGTCGTGTCCCAGAATTAACTTGAATAATAAGTACCTGCTTCACAGATTCAAAGGGGGTATGGGGGTCTCTTTTCAGTTCCACCACCCAAAAAACGCCCAAGCCTGTTACCGCCCCCAAAAGAGGACAGCGTTCTGTGGACAGGCACAAAAAATGCCCGTCGCTGTGGGTACATTATTCGTAGGGCTGCTTCATAATATGCAAAATCATGGTGTCCTTCGACTTTGATCATGACCGTGAGCCTGCCTGTCCCGAGCTTGTCGAGGAGGTCGAACGGCCGTT
>JAFGFY010000171.1 GCA_016930795.1 Deltaproteobacteria bacterium | reverse complement strand
ATTAAAGGTTTCTTTTGCGAACTTCAGAGGATCAAAAGCCTTTTTTTATCTTTTCTACCAAAACAGGACAGTTACGTCAAATTTGAGGGTTCGGTAATCAGAGGGGCGGACCCGCTTCAATCTGCTTCCAAGATCTTATTCTGGAGATCATTCTTATCGTCTTGAGCATCCCTTTCGACATCATAACAAGAGGATGGAAAAGCTTGAACCACGAAGAGCTTCAATTTATTCTTTAAAAAACAAATTGAATTGAGTATGTTATGCCATAATTAGAAAGAAGGTCTCAGAGCCATAAACATGATTGATTGGTCGAAAATTCATCAAATCAGGGTATTTTCATTGGCGACCCTTCTCTTAGCCCCTTGCTCTTTCCTATACGGCCTGGGAGTCCGGTTTCGGCTTATGGCCTATCGAAAGAGGAAAAGGAAGATCCTTCCTGGTGTGGTCATCAGCATTGGGAACTTGACCACGGGAGGAACGGGCAAAACGCCGGCAGCCTGTATGTTGGCCCAGTGGGCGCTGATTGAGGGGTATCGGGTGACCATTCTCTCCAGGGGATATGGTGGACGATACAAAGGGAGAGTCCTTGAGGTCTCTGATGGCAATGACATGAAGGCCGGACCAGCAGAGGCGGGGGATGAACCCTGCCTCCTGGCAAGAAAACTGAAGGGCATTCCTGTTGTGGTCGCTAAGAAACGTTATTTCGCCGGTCTATATGCCCACGAAAGGTTTGGGACCAATTTCTTTGTCCTGGATGACGCGTTTCAACATCTGGATTTGCGCAGGGACCTGGACCTTGTCTTAATGGACGCGTCCAGTCCTTTCGGAAATGGACACCTCTTGCCCTGGGGCCCTTTAAGAGAGCCCAGAGCAGGTCTTAAGCGGGCGGACGCCTTCTTGATTACTCGATCCGGATATGATGGATCAGCCGATGGATTGATGGATGCATTAAAAGGGAAATGGCCGGATAAGCCGGTCTTTCAAAGTGATCATGTCCCTGAGAAGATCGTTTTTCCCGCTGACGGAGCGGTCCACAATATAGATTTTCTCAAAGGAAAACGTGTTGTGGCCTTCGCGGGTATGGCGAGACCCGAAGAATTGAAGAAGATGCTGACCGACCTGGGGGCCGATGTGGTTTCATTCAAGGGATTTGAAGATCATCACCCTTTTCAGCGTCGTGAGATTCAGGCCTTGATGGATGAAAGAATAAATTTCCATGCGGATTGTCTCCTGACCACAGAGAAGGACTGGGTCCGAATGGAAGGAATTGTGCATCTATCTGCTGATCTGGCTTATCTGACCATCCAGATGGACATGCGGGATGAGAAGGAGGCCTTTTTTAGGATGGTCAGGGAGGCGGCGGTTCGTCTTGAGGGAACAGCCCATGCCTTATCTGCTTGATCTGCAAATAAATGAGACAAGGCACTGGAGTCATGGAAAGAATAAATGGAACCAAGAGAGGATAAAATGGGAGAGATGGAAAAGAGATGGTCTGAGGCCCAAACCAAGGAAGACGCCTTTTGGCAAAGGAATGGGGTGTTGGGGACCGAGATGGAGCGAGTCAATTCCCGCTATGGTCCGGTAATCAGAGAAATTGAGAGAAGTCTGAGTGCAGATTCTTTAATCCTTGACGTGGGGTGCGGCCCGACCTGTTCGGCTCAACTGTTCGGCAAAGGGAAGAAAACCTATTTGGATCCCCTCATGGCTTCCTACCTGAAGACCCATTCGGATAGGCTTCCGGAGGGGGAAAAGATAACCAGTACGGCCGAGGAGATCCCAAAGCCGGAGAAGAGCTTTGATGTGGCCATCTGTGTTAATGCGCTGGATCACATGATCCATCCGGAAAAGGCCCTCATGGAGATCCGTCGTGTTCTGAAGGATGATGGGATTTTTGTCCTAGGCATTTTCCTGCATCCCGCACCCATCGCTATGCTCCGCAGGTTGATCGAGAAATGGTTGCCCATCTTCAGGGAGGACGCCCATCCCTATTCTTACACGGTCAAGAGCATCAGGGGTATGCTTGAGAAATACTTCTCGATTCAAAAGGAGATCCGGGTGTTCAGAAAGGATTCCGCATGGTTCCCATCGCTTCATAGAGAGGATTGGATGTTTCTCTGTGGAAAGAAACAGACGGGCACCCGGGCGAAATGAATTACTCTGCCGTAGAGATGTGGAGTATCAAGACGTCATTCCAGACGAACGGAGCGAAGTGAAGTGAGATCCGGAATCCAGGAAAAAGGGAATCATATGAAGAATTTCTGGATTCTGGCTTGCGCCACGCTTCACGGGTCTTGACCGGAATGACAGAAATACCATAAGCGACGGGGAATTGAACACAGAATGGTTGAAACAAGAAAACACACGGAGCTTGATGGTTTTGAGGTCTTTGTGCCTGGAATAAAAGACCATAATGTGACTCGGATATGATTAGGATTAGGGGCCGTAGGCCCATAGACAAGACAAAGATTCGCCGGATATTGATTAGACCCAGCAATTGGATCGGGGATGTGGTCATGAATATCCCCGCCATTGAGGCGATAAGAGAGAATTTCCCTGAGAGTTCGATATCCGTCGCAGCCAGGTCCTGGGTCACCCCTTTGCTGGAAAACCACCCGGCCGTGGATCACGTGTTGCCCATTAAAAAGAGTCGAAATCATCTTTCCCGCGTCTTCGAAATCAGCCGGGTTGCCCGAGAAATTCGGGGGCAGGGATTCGACCTCGCCATTCTTCTTCAGAATGCCTTTGAGGCCGCCTTCTTGACCTACTTGGCGGGTATCAGCTTGAGGGTGGGATACAACACAGATTGGAGAGGTTTTCTGCTGTCCCACTCGGTCATTAGGGATGATAGAGTCCTGGGCCTTCACCAGGTGGAGTATTATCTCCACATGTTAAGGGCCATGGGCTGGGATGCCGAGAGCAGAGATCCAAGGGTGTTTGTGGCCGATAGGGACAGGAAGGCGATACAGTCTGTCCTTGCAGCCGCGGGAATAGGACCGGATCAGGCCTTGATCGGTCTGAGTCCCGGTGCCGTTTTCGGCCCCGCCAAACAATGGCCGGCCGAACGGTTCGCGGCCATCGGCGATCGGGCCGCTCAACGGTGGGGCGCAAAAACCGTTGTGATGGGAAGCGAAGGGGATCAAGACACTTGCGCAGAGGTGAATAGACTGATGAAACATGTTCCGTTAAACCTCTGCGCCCGGACAACCCTTGGAGAGGTCATGGCCTTGATTGAGAGATGCCAGTACTTCGTCACCAATGATTCAGGACTCATGCATATCGGAGCGTCCCTTCATGTGCCGATGGTCGCCGTATTTGGGTCTACAGATCCCATAGCCACCGGACCAAGGAGCCGAAACGCCAGGATTGTCCGGCATTCAGTAGATTGCTCGCCCTGCCTGAAACCAGAGTGCCCTTCTGATCATCGCTGCATGTTGAGCATTGAGCCCGACGAGGTGTGGCGGGAACTTGAGCATCTGAGAGAGGAGAGGTCGGCATGAAAAAGCCAGCGGTTTTCATAGATCGTGATGGGACGATCAATGAGCAAATGGGATATATCAATCATATGAGCCGATTCGTTATCTTTCCCTGTGTGGTCGAAGCGGTGAGATTATTGAATGCCCATGATTTCTGGGCAATCGTCCTAACCAACCAAGGGGGGGTGGCCCGCGGCTATTACCCCATCGAGCTCATGCATGAGATACATGACTTCCTAACAAGATCGCTCAAAAGCAATGGCGCGATCATTGACGGTATCTTCTACTGTCCCCATCACCCCGCGGGTATTCTGCCGGAATACAGTAAGGAGTGTGATTGCAGAAAACCGAAACCCGGACTGGTTCATCAGGCCCTTGAGGCCTTTGACATCGATATGTCGAAATCCTATATGATCGGGGACCGATATGTGGACATGGAATTGGCCTCCCGGTTGGACTTAGAGGGTGTTTTGGTCAAGACTGGATACGGACTAGGAGAAATCGACTATGTGCTTCCTCAACACCCCACAAAACCGAAACATATTGCCCAAGATCTGTTAAACGCGGTAAAGTGGATTTTACGAGAGGATCCTCGTTAGTGGAAAGAGACCCAAGAAGCATTTTGATCATCAAGCTCAGTGCCATTGGGGATGTGGTTCATACGCTCCCTTTCTTGGAGGTGATAAGGGCGAACTTTCCAAACGCTAGGATCGACTGGGTCGTGGAGAAAGCATCCAGTCGGATTATTGAGGGCCACCCAGCCATCGATCACGTCATGGTTTCTCACAGGACGTCATGGCAAAAACAGCTCTTCAGGGGGCGGGAAAGCCCCGCTGTCCTAATAGGAATACGGAAATTTCTCAAAGAACTCCGCGCAGAAACATACGATTGGGTTGTCGATCTTCAGGGTCTTTTGAAGAGCGCCCTGTTACTCGGGCTGTCCAGGGGAAGAAGGAAGATCGGCCCCGGCTGGGGGAAGGAAGGGAGCCGGCTCTTCCTGACGGAACCCCCGTTCTTTGTGGAGCCTGATCTCCATGCCGTGGAGAAGTACCTGAAGGCGGCCGAATATTTGGGGTGTGACAGGACTTCTTGGAAGGGGGATATCCCGATTCAAGAAGCTGACAAGAGAACCGTCGAGACATTTCTACGCGACAATGAGGTTGAGGGAAAGGTCCTAGTGGCGATCAATCCTATGGCCAAATGGACGACAAAGCTCTGGGAATCAGAGAAGTTTTCCGCTTTGGCAAATAGGCTGCAAAAGGAATTATCCTGTAGGGTGGTCTTCACGGGGAGCAGGCAAGACCAGGAGGAAGTGGGCAAGATCATTCAGAGAATGGATGAAAACCCCTTGAACCTGACCGGACGGACCAATCTGAAAGAATTGGCCTATCTCTATTCGAGGTGTCAACTCATGGTCTCAACGGACACCGGCCCCATGCATATAGCCGCGGCCATGGGTTGTCCTGTTGTGGCCTTGTTTGGGCCGACTGCCCCCTGGCGGACAGGACCCTATGGGCCCGGCCACGTAGTGATCAGACAGGATATGGCCTGCAGCCCCTGCTTGAAGAAGAAATGTGAGGATCTAAGGTGCATGAGAGACATCACCGTGGACAGGGTTTTTGGGGCCGTTGAGCAACGACTCGACTTGATTCATTCATAGTCAGGGTCACTTTTGTCCATAGACGGTGCTGAAATTGAAGCGCCCCGCGGCCCGTCCTCCGTCACGCCAAGGCGTGACTACGGATGGACAACCCACGGGGAATCTCCCAACTGTATGGAATTGTTTTTCTTATTGTGATTCGCTCGCTAACCCCGCGACAAACCGCGGGGAATGCGCCGGCTGTGCGTTTTCAAAGGTTATGTGGATCTTGATGCCTAGACCATAGAAAGGAGAGGATAGATGGCCATAAGTCAAGAGTTGTTGGATATTTTGGCGTGCCCGAAATGCAAAGGAGAGATCTACCTAAACGACGCGGGGGATGGGCTGATTTGCGACAAATGCAAGCTTCTTTATGAAATCACCAAAGACGGCATCCCTATCATGCTGATCGATGAGGCTAAACCCATTGACTAGGGGCTCGTTTCGTCAGATTTCGGTGGTTTCAGACAGTTTTTGCGATTCTTCTGTGGGAATTTTGCTTGACGAAAAAATGGGGGAAAACTATCATCACACTCTCTATATCGAATGATTTATTCATGGTTTTCTTGCTAATAACGTAACAGGCTGCTGTTTGCTTGTTAGCTTTTCATTGCGGCGGGCGTATCCGTTCCGGGCAGGTACACCCGCCGCCATATTGTGTATATTGAGGAGGAGGAAAAACAAGATGCTGACAAAGGCGTATATCCCTTACAATGGTTACTATTCATCACCCTTCTGCCGCTGGCAGGGAAGCATGGCCCTTGACAATCCTATTGTCCTGGGGGCCAACACGGCCCGGAACTGGTTTCTGCGTAAAAAACTGGATCCCACCGTATTGGAGTACCTTTATTTCGGGACGACAGTGCCCGCAAAACACACCTTTTACAGCCACAATTGGGCCGCGGCCATGCTTGTGGATAATGTGAAGCCATTGCCTGCCTTGATGGTCCATCAGGCCTGCACCACGTCCACCACCTGTGTCCATCTGTGCGCCCTCAATATCGAAGCCGGGACCTATGAGACCGGTTTTGCCCTCATGTCTGATCGCTGCTCCAACGGGCCTCACACGGTCTGGGCAAATCCCCTGGGACCGGGAGGAGAGGTGGAATCGGAGAACTGGATGATGGACAATTTTAACGCTGATCCCAACGCGGGCCTTAAGATGATCCAGACCGCTGAGAATGT
>JAFGFY010000170.1 GCA_016930795.1 Deltaproteobacteria bacterium | reverse complement strand
CTTTAAAAAGAAGCTTTTACTGTCCAAAAGCAATTTTTCCATTCTTTTCATGGCTGCCCCTGACGATCCCGTCGGGGGCTTTTGCTTTATGATCAAGCTGTTTGATTAGCCCCTTTAATGGAGGAGACTCGCTTCTTTCCTCCGCCTTGAAAGGCGGAGTTAAAACATCAGCTTAAGTAGATTAAGGTAAAAGGATGGAATTATTTCAGGTAACTACGGTTTTGAGACCGAAGTTAAAGCAAAAATAACTAAGGAGATTGAGCCCTTAAACTAATAAAAAGGACTATTAATTTAATTTGCTTTGTTTTTAACATTTATTAACTGTAGGCAGACAGTTTTTTATTTTTTATGAAATGATAAAACGGTATATTCAAGTTTCATTAACCGAAACTAAAACATTACTCCATACTTAAATTTTTTACAGAAACACTATTAAATATAAAGGATATGAAAAAATCTTTAGTATGTCTGGCAGGACTTCTGCTGCTATTTGCCTTTGCCATCGCACCTTCCTGTTCCCGAGCAAAGAGTACCTTTAAGGTAGTTGAGGAGTCGTACTACATGATTCCATGGTCAGAATCCGGCATCACTCTTACCAGTGCTGAGATCAAGGCCACCAGCCTTGCAACAGCGTTGGAGGTAGCTGAAGAAGGGATTGTCCTTCTGAAGAACGATGGAGGATCTTTGCCTCTGATGGAAGAAGGCGGTGATATCAGGGTGAATGTTTTCGGAGCTTCATCTCTCGATCCTGAATTCGCCGGTGGTGGCGGCGCGAACGTCACCGTCCCGTGCCTTGGATTCTATGAGGCGCTTTCAGAAGCAGGCATTTCCTACAATAAGGAACTGTACCAGGCATATTCGGACTGGTATGGGCAGTATAGAAACGAAACTCCTTATGCAGGCGGTATTGTTGGTGATGATGGTTCAACCATATGGGACCTTACAAGTGCAGGTGCACTGAATGCTGAATGGAACCTCACGACTGATCTATACAATGCAGATGGAAGTCTGCGCATTGCCAGGATGGATGAAAGCATTCTGGAGCGCGCTGAGGCCTATTCTGACGTTGCTATAGTTTTCCTTCATCGCGCCGGCAGTGAAGGAGGCGATATCGGAATCAGCGATCTGACGATCGTTGAAAACGAGGCTGCACTGCTTGAGTATGTTACAACCAATTACGAGAATGTTATTGTTATCTTCAATACCTGCAATTTGATGAATATGGGCTGGCTCGATGGTGTCGGGGACGATCAAGTCATTTCTTATGGTTCTTATAGTTATGGTGGCAGCGTCAGGAGAGGATTCGGCGGTGGAAGAGGTATCAGCCAAAATACCACTCCAAGGACCGATATTACTTATGATGAACCGCATACGTACCAGATTGGAGAGTGTAATTCGGCAATGGTAATCTGGTCACCCGGCGAAGTGGGCATGAAGGCTGTTGCCGAAGTCCTGAAGGGTGAGGTCAATCCCTCCGGCAGGCTCATTGATATCATTGCATATGATCTTGGCACAAATCCCACGTATGAAAACTTTGGTAATTACACATATGATGACAATCCTGCTTATACTTTTGTAACCTACGAGGAGGGTATTTACGTTGGTTACCAGTACTACGAGACCTTTGCACCCCAGGAGGTCATGTATGGCTTTGGCCATGGACTAAGCTATTCCGATTTTAAGCAGGAGATCAAAGACTATAGGCTGGGCACCAATAAATATGGTGAGAACACCGTGGAAATCAAAGTCAAGATAACTAATAACGGGCCCTATGCAGGCAAAGACGTTGTAGAGCTGTACTATACCCAGCCCTTTTACAATGATGGCGTTTATTCAGTTGAAAAATCCCTCATCAATCTGGGTGCATATGCCAAAACCTCATTGCTGGAGCCAGGCAAAAGCGAAACTGTAACACTTAGCCTCAACGTTCGAGACATGGCCTCCTATTCTACCGTTTCCGGGTCCTACATCCTCGAAGGAGGTCAGTATTTCATAGAGGTCGCATCAGATTCAAAACATGCGAGGGAGCTCTGGGAAGCCCCAAATGATATGGTCATTACCCTGAGCGTTGCCTCTGATGTGGAAAGCGATCTGTATCTGGGCCGTGGCGACTTCAGTAATCCCTTTGTTGATCCAAACTGCATCCAGTACGATCCGATCGAATACAATGGCACAAGCATGTATGCAATCCGTTATACCTCTGACGAGGTAACCGGTACAAAATATCAGAATATATTTGAGGATTGCACGGGAGTGGAGGAAGTCAATGCCATTTATATGGAACGTTATGATGTCGATGGGATCCCGACCGTCAGGGAAGGAACTTATCCCCAGCCTCCTGAATCAGATGATTACTTTACCTCTGCCATCCTTCGAAACGAGAATTGCGACAACTATGCGGACCTGACTTTCTGGGCCGAGGACCTGGATGAACTGAAAGCTGTCGTCGGCGGGGAGAAATTCGAACAGCTAATCGCCGATGTTGCGCAGGGGCTTGTCTACCGTGATGCGGACGGCAATATCGACCCTTATACTATTCAGGAAATGTGGGCAGACATAGGGAATGGAATGGACGAGGATGAATGCTGGAACAGGTTCCTCGATCAGCTTTCTTTTTACGAGATGTTAAATTTCAATGCAGGTTGCGGTTTCCAGTTCCCCCCGCTTGAGCAGGTCGGCGTATACTGGAGCTGGGGCCGTGACGGAGCGGCCCAGGTTGGCCCAACCCTTGGAGGGGGCGGCTTTGGGAGAAGGCCGCAAAATCCTGCACGTGATACCAGTTACACAGCAACCGGTTTCCCCAGCGGCTCCTTCATGTGTGCAACATGGAATCCGGAAGCGGCTTACAAAATGGGCTTTGCACAGGGCCATGAAGCCTTTTTGCTCGGACACTCTGCATTGTATGCCCCGGGACTGAACCTGCATCGCAACCAGTCATGCGGAAGGAACTTCGAATATATGTCCGAAGACACATATCTGGGAGGCACGATGATTTCCCAGTTGAGCTACGGCATGCAGAATCCGGGCGGCCTGTGCGCAGGGGTTAAACACTTTATGCTGAACAACCAGGAAGTCAACCGACGTTCAGTCCATACCTATGCAACCGAGCAAACCTTTCGTGAAGCTTATGGCGAGGCATGGGAAAACTGCTTCAAAATTGGTGGTGCAATGGGCATTATGGGTGCTTTCAACAGTATCGGCTACAGATGGGTCGGCTGTAATTATGCGCTGAATACCACTTTATTACGTGATGAGTGGGGCTATCAAGGCTACATCGTTTCAGACATTTTCGCAATCCGTGGCGTCGACGGGGATTATTTCAGCTGGGTTACTTGTATTATTTCCGGCCATGACTCCCTCGAAGAAACCATCGACTGGACCAGGGTATACATACTGGCTGCTATTGATTATTATAAAAGGGGAGGGGAATATTCAAATATCATCCTGAATTCGGTCCGTACCAACACCCGTCACATTTTCAATGCCTGGAGCCATTCCAATGGCTATATAGAAGATATTCAGGCATCCATTGCCAATCTCGAAGCAGGCGGGTATAACTTTGATCCCGCTACACCTGAGGAGCATGGTTATACTGATATAGGCTGGTATCCTCTGGTCGCTGTCGGAGAAGGCACTTTAAATGTCGGTTCAGGCACCATCACCATCCCGGTCACAATCGATGGAAATAATGGTTTGTCTGCAGCCAACTTCACGGTTACCAGTACAGTGCCTGTAACCGATGTTATAGATGCAAACGGTGAAAGCCTTACATACGAGAGCAGTGTTGACAGCTCAGCCGATCTTAATATCTATACGATTTCATTCCGTGAGGAAGATGTACGTTTTACCGATTATGAACTCTTCAATCTTGTCTATAACAAAGATCCTGCAGGTAAGGACGTAAAACCTGAAATCGGATTGAGCTATTCAGACGCGCGGGACCGTATCGGACATTCGACAACACTATATGTGGGAGCACGACCCGAACCTCCGCAAACATTTGGCCGGCAAGGTTTCGGAGGAGCTCCGGGAGGCCCTAGACCCCCGGGTTCAGGGGGCTTTCCGCAGTAATCATACGGAACTGTCATATTTTTTACTTAAATACGATATTTAAACATAAACTAAATTATGAAATCAAAAGTTTTATTTCTTCTCTGCTTAACGGCAGTAATCCCCTTATTCAGCCAGAACGACTGGGAAAATGAACAGGTAATCGGGATCAATAAAGAGGGTCCTCACAGCCACTATATACCTTATACAACTATCAGACAGGCAGTGGCTGATATCGGTCTTAATTCACCACTTTACCTGAGCCTGAACGGATCCTGGAAATTCAACTGGGTCAGGCATCCCAACCTGCGGCCGGTTGACTTCTATAAGTACGATTACAATGTGAAGGCCTGGGATGTAATTGACGTGCCTTCGTGCTGGGAGATGAGGGGATATGGTACCCCTATCTATACAAATGTTACATATCCCTATGAGAGAAATCCTCCGGTAATAATGGGAAATCCACCCGCAAACTACACCCAGAACAAGGAACCAAATCCTGTCGGATCATATCGCCGGGAATTTGTTCTGCCCGAAGAATGGACAGGAAAAGAAATCTACCTGAAATTTGAAGGTGTGATGAGCGCTTTTTATCTCTGGATCAACGGCCAGAAAGTGGGTTACAGTGAGGGAAGTATGACCCCGGCTGAGTTCAACGTGACAAAATACATCAGACCGGGCGTGAATAATGTATCGGCAGAGGTTTACAGGTGGT
>JAFGFY010000169.1 GCA_016930795.1 Deltaproteobacteria bacterium | reverse complement strand
TATAAGAAAGCCGCAGGGGGGCAGGTGGGTTCTCTGACGAACACCCCGGTGGTTGTTTTTTCGAGATACCGGGTGTGTGCAGGAATATTTGTTTTCTTCGCGATAATTGACGATTCAGGTGATAAGGTTTCCCTTTCAGTTGATATGTTGTTAAACCTGGGGGTGAAATGTATTCAGACTCAGGTTCGAGAGGAAAGAAATCTGTGAAAGCAATTACCATCACGATTCCAAGCAGCACTGAATTTGTTGGGCCAGTCGTCAAATTCTTTGACGCCTTGTTTGTAGAAAAAGGGATCAAAGATCCGGCGACGACCAATGTAACGACTTCAGTGATCGAAGCCATAGGCAATGCGATTACCCATGGAAATAAAGGCGATATAAGTAAAACTGTCGACGTCTGCATCAAGCTGCACCAAAAAAGCATGATCATTGAAGTGCAAGATCAGGGCAAAGGGTTTGACTATGAAGACTTGCCGGATCCCTTAGCGCCGGAAAACCTGCTCAAACTGTCAGGACGAGGAATCTTTTTCATGAAAAGCCTGATGGATAGCGTGCAATTCAAGTGCAATGGGCATGGATCAACAGTGATTATGGAAAAACTGTTTCAGCAGAGCCTTGAATAGGGGCAAAATGTCTTTTTCCTGCATAATAATCCATTGACGATGCCTCTCGAAATGATTCAGGAATACCGTCATTATCCGCCCCTGAGGCGAATCTCTCGTTTCCACATGTTCTCAGACAAAGAGTCCTTTTTCTGTTGTTTATGCAGGTTGCGGGTCAGCAGGTTCAGCGTGAGCATGCCGCTCTGCTCGCCGCGCTCTACGCAGGTGTAGCATTCCATCACCGCCGCATCAAGCGCCATGCCGCGCAGAGGCGTTGCATCCGTCGTTGACCTGCGCCAGCACCTCTTCCGCCCCCTGCGCCAGTCCCAGGACGATGATCTCAACCTGACGACGGTCCGGTTCGAACCGGGCGGTCAACAAGGGCAAGAGCGGGGGTTCAACGACGGCGGCGGACGGTCGAACGTGTCGTCGTCGCCAACGCTGACATCGCCCTTATTGCGTCCACAGGAGATAGGCGGCGGGCAAGGCGGAAAACGTGGCCGTGACTGTTTGCGCACTCGACAGTGTGACGCTGCACGAGGGGCTGTCACTGCATCCCCCACCCGACCAGCCCGCAAAATTCGAGTCGCTGTTCGGCGCCGCTGTCAACGTCACCACCGTGCCGGCCGCATAGACTTCCTCGCAATCGCTCCCACAGGTAATGCCCTCCGGCGTACTGGTCACAATCCCGCTGCCCGATCCCGTGGTCATCACCCTCAACAGTGCAATCTGCAACTGCCCCGCGCTTATTCGGTTCCCGGCAGCATCATACTGATAATCGAACGCGAATCCCTGCCGGTAATCTTCCACGCGCTGCACCCGGTTCAACGCGTCGTATTGGTACCGCACTGTCGCGCCCAGCGCGTTCAGCCCCAGACCCATAATGACCAACCCAACCCCAACCATCACCCATCGTGTCTTGTGCTGCTGTCTGTTCATAGGTATTACTCCTTCATATTCACTTCAATATTGCCGTTGGCATCGTACAGGTAGAAAAACGTTCCATTGTCCTTCTTCCACAGCAGCAGCCCGCCAATACCGCCCGCGCCCTGAAGTGAACCGGAGAGGTCAAGGCCCCACACGTAGTAGTTCGTGTTTGTGCTGTTGCCGGTGGTGGTTTCCTGAATCACGTTCCAGCCATCATAGGTGAAAGTTTTCGTCGTATCAAGTTCCCAAGTGCCGGCAGTGTACGTATACACCTTCTTCCACACACGCCTGCCTTGATAATCATACCCGGCCTCAACCTTTTTCGAGTCGGTGGTTGGCGTAATGGACATGGCCGACGACATTCGGTTTTCGGCGTCGTATATATACTCAAAGTCATCATAAATTGCGCTTTTCTTTAACCCACCCCTAACCCCTCCCAGGAGGGGAATTTGTGCATCGGGCCACATCTTCCCCTCCTGGGAGGGGTTAGGGGTGGGTGTTAAAAGCTCAGATTATGCCGCTCATCAGTATATGTATAAGTTTATTTCTCAATATACTCTTCACTGCACTCGACAGGAAGATCACTTCCTATTTTTGATTCCGCCACATTTCCAAAAAAGTTTTTAAATTCTGAATTATATTTCATGCTGTCTCTTTTCTCCAAGGCTTGAGCGATTAAACCCGCTATTGACGAACGATAGGTAAGGATAAATTTTTGTTCCTCTTGCCTTTCTTCTTGTTCCTTTTGGTTGAAACGAGTGATATATCGAGCAAAATTAGGTATCCATGAGACTGGTTCGTCAGTCGCACACAGATATAATGCCATGACAAAACATCGGGTTGCCCTGTTCTCTTGCTTCCACCATAGTAATTCAATACTCTGCTGATTTCTGAACCACAGTTCGAAAATAGCTGGTATGGCAATTTCACTCTCAATTGATAATGCCTGCCCTTCTAATGCTCCATCAAGCGCCTTAGCTGTTGCTATTTTCGTATTACCATCAACAAGTTGTCGGAGACAAAGACAGAATTCATTTTGCCATGGTTGGAGTTGTGTCCCTCCTGCCAAAGCATTATAACAACATAATCCGAATAATAGGAAACTTATTCCTTGAATGAGATTTTTTTTATTTGGGATCATAATATGGACCAAGCTCCTTTGCTATTTCTGAAAGTTCTGGCGTCATTTCATAAAAACCAGTATAGATTTCTCTCTCATCATAATATCCTGGAGTACTACTCCATGTCCCTCCAGAAACGTATTCTTGACAAGAGCCAGCAGCGGCAATAACATTACAGTTCGAAACATATGCTAACACTTTACTAAAGAGTTGAGAAACTCGACATGAATGAATTTGAATGCTACAACTTTTATCAAAAACAATCTCTTTTGACTTAATTTTACCCAAAAGATCCCCTGTTGTTGCAGATCCTGGATTACGCGAGGTAACTAAGGGATGATAAAAGCCAACCCAACTTCCTACCCCAGGAATACCTAACCCACCATCTGGCCATTCTGGATGATAATCCCATCCATGCCCTGCGATAGTGAGAACTTCTATTGGCTGACATTCATCAGACTGTTCTGCTAAAAATTCTAATATCTCTTGGCCTGTATTTACAGCTTTCCAACGGTTTTTATCAGATCTGGTTTCAGCTATATTTTTGAATAAGTTATTTTGAGATGGGTTCCCATTTGGAATAGCAATCCCAACTTTGATCAGACCCAATATATCAATAAAATTTATAGGATTATTCCCTACAAATCCATACAGATTCAACCCGCCTGCTTCCCCAATCGGGTCCCGTGTCGGCCATCTTCCAAGTTTCGCCGAGTAATACCGCCCGCCATAGTATGACCACCCCGTTTCGGCATCATAGGGCTTCGTGGAGAACCGGTAGGGGTTATTCTGAGATTCCGGCCCATCAGCCACCAACAGGTTGCCAAACGGATCATACTCATACCGCGCCGCAATCGCACCGGTCGCGGCATTCACTAACTGCCCCACATTGCCGTTCGCATCGTACAGGTACAAGAAGGTTCCGGTATCTTTCTTCCACAGTAATAACCCGCCAATGCCGACTGCGCCCTGCAACGAACCGGACAGGTCTAATCCCCACACGTAATCCTCTGTGCTCGTGCTGCTTCCGGTGGTGGTTTCTCGAATCACATTCCAGCCATCGTATGTAAATGTCTTTGTGCTTTCCACTGTCC
>JAFGFY010000020.1 GCA_016930795.1 Deltaproteobacteria bacterium | reverse complement strand
GGTCTACTTGGTTGAAAAATCGCCGGCCATCGGCGGTCATATGGCCCAGCTTGATAAAACCTTTCCCACCAATGACTGCTCCATGTGAATCCTCTCACCGAAACTGGTCGAGGTCGGCCGGCACCCAAACATAGAGGTTCTAACCCTCACTGAAGTTGATGAAATTAAAGGGCAAGCGGGGAGTTTTTGGGTTACCCTGACGAAGAAGCCCAGATACATCAACGAGGACAAATGTACGGGTTGCACCACCTGTGTAGAATATTGTCCAGTGCAATACCCTGATCCATTCAATCAAGAAATATCGGATAACAAAGCCGTCCATATATATTACGCCCAAGCTATTCCCCTTGTCGCATATATCGATGAAAGCTGCATTTACATAAAGGAGAAGAAATGTCGTATCTGTGAAAGGGTCTGTCAAAATAACGCCATAGATCTTCGCCAAACACCACAGGAAATCAAGATCAATGTAGGTGCCATCGTTCTGGCTCTCGGTCTCGAGCCTTTTGATCCCTCATTAAAGGATGAATATGGATATGGAAAGATGCGGAATGTAGTCACCAGTATGGACTTTGAACGGCTTCTATGCGCCACAGGGCCATACGAAGGTGAAATATTGCGCCCTTCCGACCTGAAGCATCCCCATAGGGTTGCCTGGATTCAATGTACCGGTTCCAGGCGGGTCACCGAGGGCGATAACAGCTACTGCTCAGCCGTATGCTGCGCCTATACTCAGAAACAGGTCATTCTAACAAAAGATCATGACGCGGAGGCGGAATGTACCATATTTCATAATGATATTCGGGCATTCGGCAAGGATTTTGAACAATACTACCAGAGAACAGAACAGCTTTCCGGGACACGTTTTATAAGGAGCTACGCCTCCATCGTTAGAGAGGTTCCGGAAACCAACAACGTCGTTTTAAAATACGCGACAGACGATGACGGCGTAAAGGAAGAGGAATACGATCTGGTGGTCTTGTCCGTAGGGCTGAATCCTCCTGATGATGTGAAGGGCCTAGCTGATCGGTTCGGAATCGAACTCAATTCACACGGATTCTGTAAAACAGATCCTTCCAATCTTATGAAGACCAGCAGGCCCGGGATCTATGTAAGCGGCGCCTTTCAGGGACCAATGGATATTCCTGAATCGGTCTTTACCGCCAGCGCGGCCGGATCCCTTTGTGGTGAGTTTCTAAACTACCGGCGAGGGAGACTGACCAGAGAAAGGATATACCCGCCCGAAAAGGATGTCTCCCAAGAAGAGCCCAGAATAGGCGTCTTTGTGTGCCGTTGTGGCGCGAACATCGGAAGGATCGTAGATGTTCCCTCCACGGTTGAATATGCCTTGACCTTACCCAATGTGGTCTACGCCCAGGAACAGCTCTTTTCGTGCGCCACGAATTCCGCCAAAGAAATAACAGACAAGATAGAGGAACAAGGGCTCAACCGTGTGGTTGTGGCTGCCTGCTCCCCCAGGACCCTCGAGCCGCTATTCCATGACACCCTTCGGGAGGCGGGAATCAATCAGTATTACTGCGACATGGCCAACATTAGGGAGCATAACTCCTGGGTCCACGCCAAAGAAAAGGAAGAAGCCACACAGAAAGCAAAGGATATGATCCGGATGTCAGTGGCGCGGACTCGCCATTTGGAACCATTGCAGGAAATTGATCTCCCGGTGAACAAGTCAGCTCTAGTGGTTGGCGGAGGTATAGCCGGCATGACTTGTGCGCTCTCCATGGCCAACCAGGGACATGAGGTTTACCTCGTAGAAAAGGAAGCAGACCTGGGGGGAATGGCAAGAAAGATTCATTATACTCTGGAGGGATTGAATGTTCAGGTCTATTTGAGAGACCTTGTTCGCGAGGTTTATAAACACCCATTAGTCCATGTCCTTACAGAGGCCATAGTCACAGAGGCCACTGGTTATGTGGGGAATTACGTAACCAAAGTGACATCAGAAAGAGGAGTGACAGAGATAAAGCATGGAGCAGCCGTCATCGCCGTCGGCGCTGAAGAATACAAACCCATAGAGTATCTCTACGGCGAGAATGATAGGGTATTGACATCAGTCGAATTGGAGAAGCGGATCGCCGAGGAAGACGAAGGAGTGATCAAAGCTCAATCTGTAGCCATGATCCAGTGTGTGGGTTGCAGAAATAAAGATCGAGATTACTGCTCCAGGGTATGCTGCAGCCATTCCATAAAAAACGCCCTGAAACTGAAAGAGAAAAACCCCCAGATGAATATATACATCTTCTTTAGAGATATGCGAACCTATGGATTTAAAGAAGACTATTATCTGGAAGCATCAGATAAAGACGTAAAATTCATCCGTTATGAGCCGGATGATAAACCCCAGGTGAAGGCGACTGACAAAGAAGGCCGGCCTGTTTTGAGGGTGACCATACCCGATCCCATTTTGGGTCAGAATCTTGAGATAGACGCCGATTACCTTGCTTTGGCTGCCGCTGTCATTCCCTCGCGAGGAGTCAAAAAAATATCTCAATTATTCAATGCCGCGTTGGGACCGGATGGTTTTTTCAAAGAAGCCCATGTCAAACTAAGGCCAGTTGACTTTGCCACGGACGGCGTTTTTCTATGCGGAACGGCCCACTATCCAAAGCACATATCTGAAACGATCAATCAGGCTTACGGCGCCGCGGGCCGGGCCTTGACCCTTCTTTCACATGATAGCGTCACCGTCTCGGGTTCTGTTTGCGAGGTCAAAGAGAATCATTGCATATCGTGCGGGGCGTGCATTACCGCTTGCGCCTATGGCGCCATAGAGTTTCGTGAAACCCCGCGGGGCAAAAAGGCCTGGGTGAACCCGGTTATTTGTAAGGGAGATGGTCTGTGTAATGCAAAGTGTCCGACCCACGCGATCTATCTGAAGCATTTTACTGATGAAGAAATCTTGAGCCAAATTGACGCGGCGTTTTCGGAAAAGGAGGTTTCGCAGCAGATTGAAAGGGCAGTTGGAGATGTATAGTTACATCCATGAAAAGGGGAAAAAGGACAAATGAGTGAGACACTCAAATTCAAACCTAAGATACTCGGTTTCGTGTGTCATTGGTGAGTATACGGTGCTGCTGACATGGCTGGAGTTTCCAGGCTACAATATTCACCGGAAATCAGGCTTATTCGCGTCATGTGTTCAGGGAGAGTCGACCTCGAATTTATACTGAGGGCCTTCTCTAAAGGCATGGATGGAGTGTTTATCGGTGGCTGCAATCTGAATGAATGCAATTACATCACTCATGGAAATTACGATGCGCTCAACATGACGCTTCTATGTAAGAGAATAATGGAACATTTCGGCCTGAATCCGGAGAGACTAAGAATCGAATTCATGTCCGCCGGTGATGGGATCAAACTCGCCGAGGTGATCAATAAGTTTACCGGGAAGATCAAAGATCTGGGGCCACTCGGCAAAGGGGAAGATATAGACGAAGATGAATTAAGATCCAAGCTTGAAATGGTCAGTAAGTTGATCCCCTATATAAAAATCGTGAAGGGGGAGAAGCTGGCGACACGCCTAAAAAGTAGAGAAGAACATGACGCTTTTTTTACCCGTGAAGAGATAGACGAGTTATTTCGTGATGTCGTCTCATACTATATTGATCCGAAAAAATGCCAGGCCTGTATGATCTGTCTTAAACGTTGCCCGTCGAAGGCGATTTCAGGTCGAAAGAGGCAGATCCATGTCATTAATCAAGATAAATGCATAAAATGCGGGACCTGTCTGGAGGCCTGCCCCCCTCATTTTGGCGCGGTGCGGAAGATCTCCGGTGCGCCTGTTCCCCCTCCTATTCCCGAAGAAGAAAGGACGATAACCAGAACAAGAAAGAAAAAGTGATCTATACATGGCCTGGCTTTTTCAGATTGACAATAACATGAGTATTCGGTATCCGAATAGGCATGTTTATTCCAGGACCAAAGATACCACGACCGGCGGTTTTGGCAATGAGTATAGAAAGGGGGCGCTATGAACGACAGCAGCATCAAAATAAGGCTCATGAAGACCGAAGATTTTGAGGCCGTCCTAGGAATTGACGAGAAAATACTCAAAGTCTCCAGGCAGGCCTACTATGAAATGAAGTTTGAAAAGCTTTTTGAAACCAAGGACTATTTGCCCGCGTCTTTTGTGGCAGAGGCGGAAGATGGGAAGGTGGTGGGCTATATTATGGGGGAACTCTATATGGGACAATACGGTATCTTCCAGGAGAGGGCCACACTGGATACCATCGGCGTTGATCCCACTTATCAGCGTAAAGGTGTCGGCAAACGCTTGATAGATGAATTTATCCAACATCTGAAGAAAGCCGGCGTTAAAAAAGTAAACGCCTTGATCAGCTGGAATAACCCCCAATTGATGCTTTTCTTCGGCGCAAACCAATTCACCCCCTCAAAGACGATCAACCTGGAACGAAGCCTTTGATGACGGGAAAGGGCGTTTTTCGGCCTTTTACGAAACATCAATATTTGAAGCTGTTTCTCCCTCTAAGATGCCGCTTATGTTCTAATCAAAGCGTTCATTCAGCAAATATAACAAGGGTATTAAGGGATTAAACCCTTACACCTGAGTATGCCATATTACCCATGGATGATCGGACTTCACCTGAAATGTTGTCACCGTCAACACTGCCATTGTTTGTCATTTCCATTTTGCCCATAGGGGTATTTAGAGTCATCTGAAATGTAAAATTGTTACCATCAACTTTTCCACCGCTGAATTCCACTGTGCCCATCATTGCTGATGCACTACTACCACTAAGGCTGTCACCATCTGTTATTAAGGTTAAGGTACTTTCCATTTTGCCCATTGGTGTATTTGTCGTGACTTGATATATCCCATCTACGCCCATTATGTGTCCTCCTTTATGTTTTAAATATGAGTCGAGAAAAATCGAGTAAAACATATAATCGGGGATGATACAAGGGATATGTGGGTAATCTATTTGACACGCAAATCCAAACTCCCCTATACTCACACCTCAAATCGGAGTATAGCGGAGCTTATTTTGTTATCAGTTTTTCTCGCGCGCCTGTCCCATGGAATACTAGGCAGATTTCACTGGGGTTTAGGCCTGCCAGCCACAGCCTTGGCGACGGCTGGTCTGTGTGGGCTTGCCTCGCCGTAGACATAGGCGAAGGCTAGTCCGTGTCAGTCTTTGTGGGTCTATGGCCAAATATTATTTTTCTTGAATCATGAAAATACTAGATAGTCATATTCATATCTTTAATTCTCAGATCATCGAGAATGTGATCAGCAGGACGGAGCTGGTTAAAAGACTCTGTCTACACACGGAAGATGTCTATAATCGATTGAGTTCGACCGCCCTCCTCAATGACATGGCTTCGGCCGGTGTTTCAGCCGCGCTGATGCTGCCGACTTCGGATGTCGGTAGTATGGTAAAGACGAATCGAACTTGCATCGGATTGGCCAAAGGGATACCGGAGCTGTTCACCGCAGGAACACTCCATCCTGATCACGGTAATATCAAAGAAGAGTTGTTTTACTTAAGTGGAGCAGGTGTTCGAGTCATAAAGCTCTGTTCCTTTTCTCAGGGATTCTCTCTGGATCATCCAAAGACCCGCGATATGTTCGAACGGATACAGGATTTTAACAACAACTCCAGGAAATCCTTCTCAGTGGTGCTGGATACACTGACTTTGGCTCATCAACATTTTGGTACGGATCCGAAAAATACGACCACTCCGCGCGGTTTGTTTAGGCTTGTCTCCTCATTCCCGGGAATCGACTTCATAGGCGCACACATGGGGGGTCTTGACGCGCCCTTTGAGGAGTTGAGCCGCGACCTTCAACCCTTACCGAACCTCTATCTCGACACTTCAAACGCGTCTCATACCCTCACCACTGACCAGTTCATCCAAATGCTTCATACGCACGGCCCCGGGCATATCCTCTTCGGAACAGACTGGCCCTGGTTTATTCAGAGCAACGAAGTCGAACTCGTAGACATTCTGTTGGAAAAGGCCGGTTTCAGCACACCGGAAAAAGAGGCTGTTTTCCACGGCAATCTGGAAAAGATACTGGGCGTCGTCATATAGGAGTCATCTCTGGATCATTCGGTTTATGAGTACCCTAATTATTGTGAGAACCATTTTCTAACGATTTGGAAGACATATCTAAGGTTTTTGAGCTCAATGATATCTTGACCTGATCGGAAGATATCACAGACTATACCTTATTAAATGTCCTGTATTGTTCGAACCGCCATAAGTTTTTTTGGAACCACTGTCCCTTTTTTCCGTTTCCTGCTAATTCAACAGCTTTGCACTCCTTCACCCTGCTGAACTTATCATGAAGTTCCTATTACGAGGAGTACGCCGATAAATGCCGCGATGATCGACATCACCCGCTGGCGGTTCATTGGCTCTTTTAGGAGGAGCGCTGCCAAAATAAAGATAAACACGTTGCTGGTTTGGTTTAGGGCCGAGGCTATGGAAGTATCTGTGTATTTCATACCCGCCAGCCACAGGATTACAGCAACGTAGGCGCCGAAAAAAGATCCGATAAGGGCGTACTTCCAGGTTACAAGCGGGAAATGGAAACGGGAGATGGTCCGACGGCTGGGATGCAGCCACAGCATGAGAAAAAGCACGGCAATACCTGCATAAATCCGGAAAGTGATGCTCCAGAGTAAGGGGGCCCGATCCAAAGCCGGTTTCACTATCACTACGCCAGCAGCCATGGAAAGCATGGCCAGAACCCCGCAGATTATACCAATCCAAAGATCCCGTTTGGTGACATTAGCGCGGGTCTTTTTTTTACTCGTGAAGAAAACCGCCGATAGGATGAGAAATACTCCCAACAGTTGGACGAGGGATAGGTTTTCTTCCAGGAAGATAAAAGCCAAAAGAATTACAAAAGGGCTGTAGAGACAGTCTACGATGGCGGAGAGCCCAGCCCCAAGCCGGTTCAAGCTCATAAAGAAGAATGTGTCACCTATGCTGATACCGACAATACCTGATACAAAAATGATGAGATAATCCGGGCCTGGGAGGGAGGGGAGTAAAGGAACATTGAACAAAAGGAGGGTAGGTACTAACAGCAGACCGGCCAGTGTGTTTTTGAACAGGTTTAATCCAATCGGATGGATGGATTCACCGCACTTTCTAAAAATGATCACTGAAAATGCCCATACCAAAGCCGTCGAAAGTGAGAGTATCTCTCCGATGTATGGTATATGGCTTATCATGTAATCACGTATAGTATAGGGGGACGCTGTTTAATAATACAACCGAAAAAAGATAATCCATTATGAAAGAGCGTCCCCACCCAGATTACATGCTATTCGATCGGTTCAAGGGGCCAGCCCATTGATGCCGCGTTGGGCCCGACGATTGACTGGATCAGATCCACTTCGCCGTCTCTCATCCTAAACATGTGGCAATCGACAAGACCGCTGCCTGTAGGATTTTGCTCATTCGCGGACGCTCCGCCGCCAAATACCATAAATGCGATGGAAATGCCTTTTTCAGTATCAACCCAGACGCGTCGCGGTCCATGGTTGATGCTCATGCCGATTCGCTTCCTGAACGTCACGGGCGAACAATCGTGGTCTGTCGCTGTCGTCTGAACGCCGTTCTCCCAGCGGTCGCATACTTTGGCGAAGGGGACGGTGACTCCCGAGTTTTCCGCGAAAAGGTCGAAATAGTGATTGGCCGCATCCGCCAGCACCTTGCGCGGTATACGTTTCTTAGGTGGCAAGATCGTCTCCCAATCCTGGTCTTTGGTTTCCAAAACACCTTTTGCGTTGAAGGCAAAATCCCTCTCCCGCGCTATGATCGTTTCAATTTCGGTGATTTGGCCATCTTCAACTTTAAGCCGGATGGCGAACAGGATCGGCCGGACGGTTCCCTCTTCGGGCATTTCTTTCGGTCCACCAAACATACCGCCGGCATCGCCGGGTGTACCGCTGGGAGTTTTGGTACCACCAGGAGGTTTGGCACCAGACATACCGGGACCTCCGAAACCACTTCCAACTGTTTTAGAGCTGAATGGTTCTTCTATGACCGCAATTGTGGCCGTAGTGCATTTCTTCGTATCGATCAATGTTCGTCGGAGCAGGGGCCTGCCCGCAGTTTCCCAAAAACCTGTTCCAACGTCTTTTTGCACGCCGTTTTCAGTAAATTTAGCTGTGGAAGCAAGCGGCAGACCTGATGTCTTGTGTTCCTGAATGGACTCAAAGTACTTGTCTGTTATTCTAATAAGATCTTCGCGGGTGCAACTGTCTTCTGTTGTTTGAGAGTTTAAGACCTCAGCACATAGGAATACTGTAAAGCAAACCGTCAGAAAAAATAGTGCTATTCGTTTCATCTTTGAATCCTCCTGTGAAATAAGGGGATGAAAAGGGATCAATTCTGCCGTTGACTGTTGGTTATGGTTGACTCCATTACTTGATCCCTTTATAAACACAAAACCCCACCTCTTTATATGAAAAATGGGATCTTGATAATCAGTCCATATCACCCTCTCAATTTAAGGATTAACTGCCAACATCCTGAATCCGTGCAAGATTTATATCCTGTTTTTCAGGATCTGTCTATAGGGAAAACCCTATATTTGGCTTCCAAAAACCTCAGACTGGGGCTTGAGGTCAATCCAGACTAATATGCTGTATTGATTAAATATATTGAAAAAAACACACTTGAAATCGGGGTTATATGGCTTTATCCAATATTCTTCTTTTCGGGGCCCAAAAGACCGATATTGTGCTTGAAATCAGCTATTTTTCGGATACAATTCTATAAATATCAATTTGATAGCGTGGCGACCCCAAACCGCAAGCCGAAGCCGAAAGCCGAGACAAAAGAAAATTGTTTATCATTATGAGTTTCGATTTTAGGACTCCAGAGAGATTATATGGAGAAAACTATGGGAAGTAGAAGCTTTCAAAAAGGAATGTGGACGATGTATAGCGCATTTCTGTTAATCCTCGTACTGGCTCCAGTTTTCCGGACCTCTGTCTGCTGTGCAGTGGAAAGGGTCTCCGTTGGGGGGAATGTTACCTATTACGGCACAGCGGTGACAGCCATGGTTCTGGCAAACGGCAAATACATGTTTACGAGTGGGGGAGAAGGCCGGTTTGATCTGGCGGATGTGCCCCTGAATTCAAACGGCCGGATAACCCTATATGCCTTCTGCTCAGGACTTTCCCCTTATAAAACTATTCTTGATCAGGGCGTTACTAATTTAGAAATCCAACTGACGTCGGATAACGAGGCTTCTCAGCCCGTGGTAACCATCGATACTTTCGTGGAGAGTGAGAGTAGGGCTGGTTGGTTCGACATCTCCGGGACCATCTCAAACCAGAAGGGAATCCCGCTTTGCGCCATGGTGCTGGCCAATGGGCAGTACATGTTCACCTGCAGCAATCCAACCGGGGAATACTCCCTGACTGTTCCCGCGGATAGCAAAGGGCAGGTCACAATCTATGGGTTTTGCAGTGGTTTCCTTCCTTTTAAAGAGGTCATTGACGCGTACGCGGGTACCGATGGATACGGAGACCCTCCTCCGGACGACGACTATACGGAGACCGTAAACGGCGTCACGATTGATATGGTGTTCATTGAGGGCGGCACATTTACTTTAGGGTGCGAAGGTGATAGCTGCCCGGCTGATACAAATCCCGTGCAGGGCGTGACAGTCAGCAGCTATCATATCGCAAAAAAGCAGGTGACGGCAGCTATGTGGGAAGCCGTGATGGGCGAGAGTATGGGTGGCATGGTTAGCATAACCTGGTATGACGCCATGAGATTCGCTTGCGAGTTAAGCCACCGGACAGGCAGGGCGTATCGTATGATGACCGAGGCTGAGTTTGAGTACGCGGCAAAAAATTACCTGAGCAGTTTGGAAGACATAGGCGGAGACTCAATGTTCGGCGAAGAATGGGCATATAACTCTTGGGACCTTTCGCATATGGGAGGGACTGATCCCGTAGGGCCCAATAGCGGAAAACACACTCAGAAAACACGGCGCGATATTGCGGGAAGCATCGATAACATAACAGGGCGCCTCATCCGTTCAATCGACGGCATAGGCCCCCAGTTGCGCTTGGTTGTCTCGAATGAGATGGAGTTCCCGCCGGACTATGTTCCGCCGTGCGAACTCCTCCCCCCGGTCACGCCTATGGAACCGGAGAATTCCTACCGCGACCCGCGGTGGATCACAGGCAGTGATGCGCATTGGAAGGAGGGTGCGATAAAGATAGGCAATTTTGATCTCAGGGCCTGGGAGGACGGTACGGCAGTATTAAATGGCAACAGCGGTCAGTGGTTCACTTCAAATAACATCGCCTTCGTGTTTGTTCCGAGTTCAGGTTCTATCAAAAAATTCGCGTATATCTGGCTTGATGAAACACAAGGGACGCTTATTTCCGACGCGGGTTTCAATGGCGGTTACACCGGGAGGATAGAGAAGGTGTCGGCGAGCGGCAACAAACCGACTATATCCGGCTTGAAGAGCGGCGCGGAATTAGCCGCGGAGGCGGGGGATGACTATAAGATGGTCGACATGGAGAACATCCCCGAGTCGGCTAAAGAACAGGATCAGAGGCTGATCGACGGGCCGGGCCAGTGTTGGTTCCAGGACAACAGTAGCGTCGGCGGTTTGCACCACTATAGAAAAGACGTAGACGCTGACGAATTCCGGTTCACCGTTAATCAGGGGCAAATGACCATGCTCGCCAACGGCAATTGGTTCACAGTCAACAACACATTCCTGCGAATAACACACCCAAGCGGATATACGACCGATTATCTGTACACCTTATCCCCGGGTGGAATCTTCTTTCACAACTCGTACCAGGCGTATGAGCGCGCTGACTTCAGGTTGTTCCAGAAAAAGTCCAACAGCGAAGGCTTCCCCGCCAGCTGCGGCAGCCACTGCAATCAAGAGATTCCAAAGGGTGAAAATGCTTCGATTTATTCTATCATAGGTCACGGCGAATCGACGTATGTACCGGCGCCTTGCCCAACGGACGGTTGCGACTAGACACCTGTAAAGGCCATCTTCTTTACAGATGAATCAAGTTTTTCACTGACAACTGTTAACGCGAAGCTTCTCGTCGGTTTGCCGCTCCCTGAAATGGGATCAAGTCCATTCTTGACTTCTTTCTGCATTTAACATCGGTCCCGCACATGAAGAAACGGGGTCAGCCCTTGACTGTGACGTTTTACTACCACCTTCAGGCGATAAAAGGGAAATCTTTCGCTATAAGATGCCGGACTCTGCTTCCTGGCGGGTCCTTTATGGGGATCTCCACGCCGAAGACCTCCCCACGGAAAATGCCGGGCGTTAGCGGGACTTAAAGTGATAATCCTATAATTGAAGCTCCATGCAGCCCCGCAAGCGGGATTTCCGCTTCGCTACAACGAGCTTGCAGGGAATCTCCCAAATGTAAGGAAATATTTATTGTAATTCGCTCGCCCCGTTAAATCCCTTCGAGAGTGCAAATCACTATTTAACGGGGTGAGCTGTGCATTTTCAATTTAAAAAAGATACAACCGCAAAGATAGCCCAGTCCAATCCCAGATGAAAGTTCAATACCACCCCCTCCGGGGGTGTTTTCTTTATTATTTACAAAAAAATTAATATCTGTTTAATATGTTAAAAATAGCATATTGCATTGAATCACATTTCCGCTGATTTTTTTAGAGAGTGTCCATCAAGTAACAAAATGATGGCACGAATTAGTTTCCTATTCAGTTTATGGATGGAAACTAGAGAACTGTGCCGACATTAAAAGGTTATGGAAATCATTCATTCTTGACTGGCTTATTTAATGGCCGCATTAACTTTTAAAGTAATGGAGGTACCGTATATGACAATGGCTCAAGATAAAAAAGCCACCCCTGAAAAATCCGAAAAAAAGAAGTATTCGAGGCGTGATTTCCTGACCTATGGAGGAGCCGCTGTAATGGGAGGTGCCCTGGCGGCATATGCCCCCCAAAAGACGGCAGCCAAGAGAAAAGATAAATATCCGCTTTCAAAAAAATACCTGGTGTGTGACAGCAGGAACTGCGCCGGATGCTATGGCTGCATGATAGCGTGCTCTCTGGTACATGAAGGTCAGGTAAACCTCTCTTTGTCCAGGATTCAAGTTCACAGGGCAGTTCTTAAACAATACCCCTCAGATATTATAATAAACACATGCCGGCAATGTCCGGAACCCTTATGTGTAATAAACTGTCCTACAGGTGCATGCCATATCAGCGAAGAAAACGGTAATGTCAGAATGGTTAACTCCGATGAATGTATAGGCTGCAAAACATGCATAAAATCATGCCCGGTTATTCCCCATCGACCCATATGGAATCATGTTACAGAAAAAGCCATAAAGTGCGACCTGTGCACAGATACCCCCTTTTATAATAAAAAAGGCGGCATAAACGGTTCACAGGCCTGTGTAGAAGCCTGTGTTGCAAACGCCCTGAAGGTTGTAACTGAATTGCCGGATCAGACCGATATAAACGGATATGACCGAAACCTTCAGCCGCCCAAAAAACCCATACCAAACTTTTTTGGGGCTCCAAAGGCCAAGGCTGACCAAGAGTAAATGAAAGGAGAACTATTATGGCGACACCAGGATTTGGGGGGAAATTACTGTTAGTTAATCTTACAAATAAAGAAATAACTGCATTAGACACAGAAAAATATGAACAATTCGGCGGTGGGCATGGAATAGCCACGGCCCTTTTCTGGGATTATTGCGTGGCACCGGGAGACTGGGATCTTCAGGATGCCTTTCACCCGAAAAATATGGTCGCTCTTGTGACCGGTCCGGTAAACGGGACAGGGGTACCATGGGCAGCAAGGACCAGTGTTTCGGGATTGTCACCCCAGTGTTATCCCATACAGTGGTTCGGGCACAGCAATTTCGGCGGCATGTTCGGTGCCTTTATGAAAATGGCCGGCTGGGACGGTGTGGCAGTCATAGGCAGAGCGGAATCCCCGGTATATATCAATGTAGTAGATGACAGGGTGACCATTGAAGATGCAAAGGACCTGTGGGGCCTTAATACATGGGAATGCCAGGAGGAGATCTGGAAGAAATCCGGCGTTCGATACGGTGAGGAGTGGCAGGAAATTGAAGACAGATATACACTCCAGAGACCGGCCATTGTAACTATAGGTGCTGCAGGCGAAAACATGACCAGGGTAGCTTCTCTGGTCCACGGAGGCGGCAGCGGTGCAGGACAGGGAGGATTCGGCGGAGTGTTCGGGTCCAAGAATCTTAAGGCAATTGCTTTTCTTGGAACAAAGGGTATAAAAATAGCCGACCCAAAAGGATTGAAGGATGTCAGGGACTGGTATGACCGGAACTGGCCGTCCGGCGCTCCCCCTTTCGCCAGTCCGGGAGTATCATCAGCGTGTATTGGCTGCGGGCAGGTAAGAAAGTGTCATAACCGGGATAGAGCCCATGGTCATGATTCGGATGGCTGTGCAGAAGCCGGATGGTTCTACCTTACCCCCCAGGATGCAAATGGAATGGACGATGCAACAAAATTCAGGATTAACGCGAAGGGGACCGACATCGTCCAGCAACTCGGTATAAACGGTATGGAAACCTGTTTCATGGGTCCCCTGACATTTCGCACTGATCATAATCCTGATTTCCCGATTCAGCCGGAAGTACCCGCCTATACAGCCCTTGGCTGGTATATGAAGAGAATGTATGACAAGGGAGTTATTGGTCCGGGCACAAAATATGACATGGCCCCTCTCAATATGAAAAAGTTCGCCACACAGGAGTTCATGGAGATCTACGGAATCGCACTGGCAAACCGTTATGGAATAGGTGACCTGCTCGCCGAGGGAACTGCACGCATGGCTGATATACTGGGACGGACGGATGACTTCAATACCCTGGCCAGACTGACTAACTGGGGTTACGTGGATCACTGGTCCATGCCCGGAGTTGACTGGGCCTATGGC
>JAFGFY010000168.1 GCA_016930795.1 Deltaproteobacteria bacterium | reverse complement strand
TTTTCGAGCAAAGAAATGGATTCCACTAAAGCACCTCTCGCCGACAGGATGAGGCCCAAGAAAATCGAGGATCTGGTGGGGCAGGATCATCTGCTTGGCCCCCGGTCCGCTCTGAGAAGGGCACTGGAGTCGGGGCATGTCTTCTCCGTTATCTTTTGGGGACCCCCTGGTTGCGGCAAGACCACGCTGGCTAAACTCATTTCAGATTATTCACAGAATCCGTTTCATGCCTTTTCTGCAGTGACCTCCGGGGTCAAGGAACTCCGTCAGGTTATAGAGATGGCAAAGGAGACCCGCCAGATCTATGGAACCCCGACTATCCTTTTTGTGGATGAGATTCACCGTTTCAATAAGGCTCAGCAGGATGCCTTTTTGCCCCATGTGGAAAACGGGCTCATTATTCTGATAGGCGCCACTACACAGAATCCCTCTTTTGAAATCATACCCCCTTTGCTCTCCAGGGCTAGAGTCATGATCCTTCATCCATTAGGGAGAGAAGACCTTATAACCCTTCTATATCGCGCGATTCAAGATGAAAAGAAGGGGCTGGGAAACTTGAAAGTGGAGATCTCGTCGGAGGCCTTAGATCATATTATTGATCTGTCGTCAGGTGATGCGCGAGTGGCCCTTAATAACCTGGAAGCGGCTGTCCATTATCTCCTGGCAGATGGGGCCGGAGAGAACAGACTCGATTTGGGCAGCATAGAAAAGGCTCTCAACAAGAAGGCCCTTCCCTATGATAAAGATGGGGAAGAGCACTACAACCTGATCTCTGCCTTTCACAAGAGTATGCGCGGGGGGGACGAGCAGGCATCTGTCTACTGGCTGTACAGAATGCTCTTGGCAGGAGAGGACCCCCTTTTTATCGGGAGGAGGATGATTCGTTTTGCCTCCGAAGATGTGGGTCTGGCTGATCCCAACGCCCTCCAGCTCACTCTTGCCGCCTTTGAGGCCTGGAAAAAGGTGGGACCTCCTGAAGCGGAACTGGCCCTGGCCGAGGCCGCAGTCTATCTTGCATCCGCTCCTAAGAGTAATGCCCTTTATTTAGCCGAAAAGGCCGTGAAAAAGGAGATTGCGCTCTCAGGTTCCTTAGGGGTTCCCCTTCACATCAGAAACGCTCCTACCAGGTTGATGAAGAGGCTGGGGTATGGTCGAAAATACCTCTATCCACACAACTATCCGGGTGGATGGGTAGAACAGGAATATCTGCCGGAGCAAATGAAGACTCGGACCTTTTACCGTCCAACAGACAGAGGATTTGAGAGGGAAATCAGTAAGAGAATGGCTGATCGGAAGAAGAAGTAAACCTGAGGATTTCCAGATTATATTGTTGATAAAACATGATGATATCATGGCGCACCATAGTTACACATCGAGAGAATGGTGATGAAATCTTTTCTCTGATTCCGGGCCTCCCAGCCTAGTCATTTCAAACAGTTACGGACGGGTGATGCCTCCCCCCTCCGCTGTTCCCCTCGGCTTCGCTCGGGGCCAGGGGGTCCCCCATTCCGTAACTGCATGAAATGACGTAGGCCTCCCGGCAGTCACATCGAAAAGACCTTATCACCATCCTCCTGGTCTGGTGTTATATCAAATGTTTATATGTTCACAAACTAAACAGATCCATTGGGTCATGATCTATTCCCTTAAGACGATATCTATAGTGTCCAGTGGCAGATCACAGGGGATTCAGTGGAATTTCTTGTGAGATATTGTCTTTCGGGAACAGACCATACCCCATTTGAAATATGGGGTAGGAATATATGATACGACGCTAGATATTTTTCAATTCATTGACTCGGTTGATAATCAAATCGGCCGCCTCTTCAATCTGTTCATGGGTATTGCTCCTTCCGACGGTCAGTCGAAGGGCCCCCATCCCTACCTCAGGTGGCACGCCCATAGCAGATAGCACGTGTGAAAGGGCAACAGACCGATCATGGCACGCTGCGCCTGTGGATGCCATAACGGTTGGCAAACCATCAAGGATCTTTTTCCCCTCAATACGTGGAATGGAAATGTTGAGTGTATTTGGGAGCCTTTCAGTGGGATGCCCATTTAGCACAAGACCATCTATCTCACCAAATAGCCGCTTCTCCAATTGGCCCCTCAAGGCTCTCATTTGCTCCATTTCTTCGCAAAGCCGTTCTTTTGCCAACCGACAAGCCACGGCCAGGCCTACGGAAAGCACGACATTTTCTGTGCCCGGCCTCCTTCCCATTTCCTGCCCTGCCCCATGGATCAACGGGCACAAGTCTCTTCCCTCTCTGATGAATAGGGCGCCTATGCCTTTGGGTCCGTAGAGTTTGTGACCCGCGACACTCAAAAAATCCACTCCCAGTTCATAGACATTCACAGGAATCTTGCCCACCGCCTGGGCCGCATCCGTGTGAAGGAGAATACCATGTTCCTTAGCTATTTGTGAAATTTCCTGAACAGGCTGCAGAGTCCCGGTCTCATTGTTGGCCAACATGACGGATATTAAGCACGTGTTGGACTTTATAGCCTGGAGAACGTCATCCGGGTTTACACGGCCAAATCGGTCCACCGAAAGGACTGTGACCTGAACACCCAGTTCCTCCAGAAACAAGGCGGGGTTCAGAATGGCGGGATGCTCTATGGTGGAGGTGATCAAATGAAAATTTTTAGGGCGTTTGAAGTCGATGATCCCCTTGAGGACTGCATTATTGGACTCTGTTCCCCCAGACGTGAATATCACCTCATGGTCTGCACAACCCAGAAGCCGGGCCACCTGGTTCCGAGATTTCTCAAGCCTTTCCCTCGCCCTTGTTCCCAGGGAATAGGGGCTGGAAGGATTGCCGAATTCGTTTTCCAGGATAGGTATCATGGCCTCAGCTGCTTCTGGGGCTATGGGTGTGGTCGCATTGTGATCCAGATAGATAAAGGGATCCGGTTCTAGTTTCATGGGTCTTCTCCTTTTACCGTTCAAAGGTCCGGGTTATGGGTCACGGTACCGGCTTCTCATGTGAATCTATGAGATCTTATACAATACCGCATAAGATGACAATTCGATATTCCCAGGTTTTTCCATTGCCTATGGTTGTCAACTCGCTGAATGATTGGTTAAAACTACTGAGGGACTTTGTTTAATTTCAAGACGTATGCTAAAATAGACCCAGAATACACTACGGGGGACGGTTTGCAGCAGGTTACCGGGGCTTTATTTCGGCTGAGCTGAATTGTTGCCCACCCTTGACGCCGCTGGGATCTCCCCGATGAGCGGGCTCTGTAACAATAACCTCGCCTTTTGCGGCATTATGGTTAAGGAGTGATCGACACATGGATCGTGCTGAAGAGATAAAGGCTTTCTATCTGGAACACCTTCCCGGAGCAAAGATCGAGGGAAATCTGCTCAAAGCTCCATGCCCGTTTTGCTCAACCGATGAAACGAAAGTTCCGGAAACGATGGTCGCCTATCTTGATCCGGGTAGTTTCTTTATGGGCTACTTCCGATGCCTGAACAGATGCATACAGGGAGGGTTCGCACCCTATTTGGCCAGGATGATGGGAATTGAACCACGGCTTGTCCCAGGACACGATCCAGATCGAGAGCCTTATGTGCAGCAGACTATCCTCCCAACCAAGAATCTAAATCTGGAAATCAGAAAGTTTAGATCTCTTATGAGCGAGTCTGAATATGCCCGTTTCAAGGCGTTTGGCGTATCAAAGGCTACGGTTGATGAAATGAAGATAGGGTACAACGGCCGGTATCTGGTGTATCCTTATGTATTAGATGATGGGAACTGTTATGCCGTGCGCTGCGTGTTACCTGAGAGGGAGGAGGATAGTTTCTGGCACGGAGATGAGGCGTTTTTTTCAGGAGAGTTTAGAATATTCAATGTGCAAGAGATTGACCGGTGTGAAGACGGGGCCCTCTTTATAGCAGATGGAGAGAATAATCTTCTGACCCTGAAGGAGTTGGGTTTCCCCGGCATTTGTCTCCCATCGGCGGCTGACCTGGAATTTATCAGCCATGAGAGGCTGGCCTTTGTCAAGCATGTCCTTCTTGTAGTAACTCATACCCCGGAAGCCCAGCTTGCTGCGCGATCTTTGGCCACCAGATTGGGATTTAAATCCAGGATTCTGAAATGGCCGTCATTGCTAAAACGCGGTTACACCCTCTGTGACTTGGCAAGAGACAAGGGAGAAGGATTCAGGTCCACCGTGACTTCCATGTTAAAGATCTCAAAGGCCTTTTCCCCGTTCTCCTCCCCTGAGAAGGAACATCATCGATTTGCAGATTCAATCGAGAGAGAAAAGGGGAAAGCCCTTCTTGGATTGAGCTGTGGATTCAATAAGATGGATGAAGCTCTCAGCGGCCTTCGCGGTATTAACATCATGGGTGGGCAGCCCAAGGCGGGGAAATCCTGTTTTTTTATCCAAGTTTCTACAGAGATGGCCAGACGGAAGATACCTGTCATTTACTATGATTTCGAGAATGGTCGCCAGAAAATCTATACAAGAACTCTATGTCGTTTGAGCAAGCTTTCTGAGAAAGAGATCAGGCAGGCAGACCTGAAAGGGGAGTCGGCGGAGAGACTGGATACAGCGCACCGGGAACTCAAAGATATACTTCCCTATTTTCGAGTGGTGACAGACAGAAAGCTCGGCCCGGATATCATGAGGAGGCAGATCGAATTTCTGCAGAATGAAACCCACACAGATCATACGCTTGTCGTAGTGGACAGTCTCCATAAGCTTCCCTTTAAGAACCTTTCGGAGCGTAGGGCTGGCATCGATGAATGGCTTCGTCACATGGAGGCTATCAGGGATGAACACAATGTCTCCTTTCTAGTCATTTCCGAGCTGTCTCGAAGCGAAGGAGGGAGCTATAGTGAGAAACCGAGTCTGGGCTCCTTCAAAGAGTCAGGGGACATTGAATACAGCGCGGACAACGCCATGATCCTTGCACCTCACTGGGATCCTTTGGCTCCAATCTCTTCGGAAGAGAAGAGAAGTGTCCTGTGGCTAGTCGCGAGTCGGGAAAACAGCCCGGGGAAAGTTGCCGATTACGTTTTGGAATACCCGTTCTGGGGATTTAGGGAAGAGTGATTATTACAAACCCATCCCTTTGACCTTTCCGCTCCTATCGCCCTTGACCATTGATACCAAGGTTTTTTAAACTCCAGCTCCTGCCCTGATGCGCAGGACCTGCCCGAGTGTCATAAGAGAGGATTCGTTTCATAGTGATGCGGAGGGTGGGCTTCCGGGATCTTCAAAAGGTATCAAGGGGTGTAGAGTCATTTCGTTTGAATCCATTCATACTTTAAATAAAGGATAAAAGCATTGACAGAGCGGTGCCTATTTAATACAATCCTTAAGCTTTTAAGGTCAAGATGATGAATCTCCTGACTCGGCTTCGTAGTCTCGCTGAAACGGGTGAAGAGCGGGCTCAATGGGAGAAGAAGCAAGGTTATGAGATACTCTGACAGGGAAAAGGTTGGGGATGCCTGTTTACCGTGTCAAGAGGGAAAGATATATGCCATGACGAAAGAAGAGGAACGAAGGGATGCACCGAGAGCGCCCTCTCGCCTGGAGGTAGAAGTATGGGGTTCCTCAGGAGAAAACGAGATTACAGACCTTAGTGTGACCGGGGCCTTCATTTATACTGATACCTCTTCTCGATTCAAACCTGATGATGAAGTTGACCTCGTATTGAAGTTCCCCACAGAGGATGAGGCCATGTTGGTGAAAGGTCGAATCAGGCGAGTTACGGAAAGAGGCGTAGGGATCGAGTTTTTGAAACTGACGAGCGAATACATCAATGTCATAGCGAAGTACTACAGAAGTCTAAGGCGCGCTAAACCGCCTGAGGACACCTGAAAAGGCTGTGGGTTGTTCTAAGGAATTGGGCAACCCATTTTTCGCAAAGTGAAAAGCCGTATCGGTCCAGTATAAGGCCGCCTTTGATCAATCCGCTCATGGAAAGGAGCCACCCATGAACCGAAATTCAGCCACAGAATCCGGTCAGATTTCTTTGGAACTAACCGAAGATATGCTGAAAGTTTCAGAGTCAGATGAGGGCTCGGAATCCCGAAGAGGCCGAAATGGTAGCAGGTCTTTGCATCTGCCAACCATTTTCGCGAGTGCCGGGGTTTTCATACTGGCTGTTATTCTCATTGTGGCGTGGGTCAACTCCGATAAAAAGAGCACAAACGTAGAGCTAAATACCCTGAAACTGAAGATCAATATGCTGGAGGGGAGGCTGAGTCATCTCGAAAAGGAAATCCCTGAACTCCAAGCATCTGTGACGAAGGGACAGGAACCTCAGGATTTTCTTACACAACGGCTGAATGCACTTTCCGTACAGGTCAGTCAACTGGAAAATCAGGTGAGTTCAGCCGCTGGAGGTGTGGGAGTTCGGAATACCGTTCAGCCTAGCTCGGTGACCCAGGATAAAGGGCGCTATCACGAGGTAAGGCCTGGTGAGACGCTCTACCGGATTGCTAAAATATACGGTTTCTCGGTGGATGAACTGTGTCGTCTCAATGATATATCTCCGGATGACGTCGGCGATATTCAACCAGGCCGAAGACTCTTGGTCTCCTTAAAAGATGAAATGTAAAGTCTCTTCTCGTGATCACCTTTCTCATACGCCTTTTCCTTTGACACCCAAGAAGGATTTTTGTATAGTTGGGTTTCCTGAAACGGCTTCATAAAAGATCCTGCTTCTACTCAGCTAATAATCACTCTTATCTTTTTGGGTTAACGGGCTTCCCTCCAAAATAGTACCCGTTTTTAAGCAGAACATCCATATATGGAGGACTCTTGCGAGGTTGAAGATTGATTCAAGTAAAAGTCCACACAATCCTAAACTTGAAAAAGATTCTCGGGCGAGGGGACATCGATCTTACCATGAAGGAAGGAAGCACCGTAAAGGACGTACTCATGACCATGGTTGAGACCTATGGTGATTCTTTGACTGACCAGCTGTTTGACTCGGAGGGCGGTCTTTTGCCCTATATTCGCCTGATGGTGAATGGCCGTGATATCGTATTCCTTGAAAAAAAGATGGAGACTGCGCTCCAAGAAGGTGACGAGGTCCTGATCCTTCCTCCTGTGGGCGGGGGATGAAGCGGTTTCAGTCCATTGTGAAATTCAATGGAAGTTCTTTCTGAGATATCGTCTTGAGTGAACAGCCCATGCCTCATCTTTTACTTGATCCGCGAATATACGATACAGGGTATTGCTATTCGCGCTAACGATGGGGAGAGGCGATAAATCCCTATGGGACATAAAACGTGATCAGACGAGAAGGGCGCTGGCTTGGGTCGAATTGAAGGAGAATACAAAAATGATTAATGCGGAGGAGGTTAGATGTGAAACTGGAAGATAAAGTGGCCATTATTACGGGCGCGGCCCAAGGGATCGGCGCGGCATTGGCCGTCGGTTTTGCACAGGAGGGGGCAAAATTGGTCATCGCCGATATTCTGGATGGAAAACGGGCCGTAGCAGACGTGGAAAAGGCGGGAAGTGAGGCCATATTCGTGAAAACGGACGTGACCAAGCAGGAAGAGTGTGATGCTCTGGCCAAGGCAGCCGTTGCCCGGTTCGGGAACATCGATATCCTTGTGAACAACGCCGCGATATTCGGTGATATAGTGATGAAGCCCTTTACCGATGTGAGTGATGAAGAGTGGGATCGATTGATGGCGGTTAATGTCAAGGGCCCCTTTCACTGCTGCAAGTCTGTTTTTTCCTACATGAAGAACAAGGGCGGCAAGATCATCAACATCTCCTCGGCCTCCATTATGGAGGGTGTTCCATTCATGCCCCATTATGTGGCCTCCAAAGGCGCGATCATGGCCTTTACCCGCGCTCTGGCAAGAGAGTTGGGGGATCATAAAATCAACGTCAATTCCATTGCACCTGGTTTTACCCATTCGGAAGGTGGCGATAGATTCGACCACAACAAAGCGGTCCCGATCCCGCCACTTGAAGAACTTCAACTTGAGCAGAGATGCATAAAGAGGGCGGCTGTTCCGGAAGACCTTGTAGGAACGGCCGTATTTTTGGCTAGTCATATGAGTGACTTCATATCCGGACAACTCATTGTCCATGACGGTGGCATGTCAATGCATTAGCTCCTTGCACTTTGAACATTTCCGGCCATCGGCGGAAAAGGCTGGTGTCGTGATTCAGAAGAAACTCGAATTGAAGAATCCCTACACCAAATTTAGGGATGGGGGCCGAAACAAGATGACATGAGACTGAGACATACTCTGAAATCAAATCACACCAAAGATGGAGGGATGCCATGTATCAAGGAGGGTATACGGGAAAAATTCTGCGGATTAATCTGGGGAGTCAAACCGCAAAGGTTGAGGAAACGCCTGAGCCGATGGCAAATGATTTCATAGGCGGCGCGGGATTCGGAATAAAACTCCTATTTGATGAAGTAAAAGCCAACACAGATCCTCTGGGTCCTGACAACAAACTGATTTTCGCTTCCGGCCCTCTTTCGGGGACCAACGTTCCCTGCACCAGCCGAATGTCGGTGACCAGCAGATCTCCCCTGACAGGAGCAGTGGGTATGGCATTGTCAGGAGGTTATTTCCCCGTTGAACTCAAATGGGCGGGGTATGACGCCATGATCATAGAGGGGAAGTCTGAAGAACCGGTCTATGTCTCGATCAAGGACGGGGATGTCAAGTTTCGGAGCGCAAAGAAGTTATGGGGGATGAAGACTACGGACACCCAGCAGATCATCAAGAACGATCTCCATGATCAAAATGTCAGAGTGGCTTGCATTGGTCCGGCCGGAGAAAACAAGATCAAGATCGCTTCCATCATCAACGAATGGAGGGCGGTGGGACGCAAAGGGCTGGGTGCGGTGATGGGATCCAAGAATCTTAAGGCAATTGCCATTCGGGGAACAGGAAAAGTCGCCGTGGCAGACAAGGAGAAGCTCAAGGCCGCTAGAAAGGTGTTCACTGAAGCCATGAAGGAAAGCGAGGTTCTCTATCCTGTCTTTGCAAACACAGGGACCCCAATGGTGGTGGATGCGACCAGCGCCATCGGAATTTTTCCTACCCGGAATTACATGACGACGGGGGAATATAACGCGGCGGAGACATTGGGTGTCGAGGTGCAGATGACCCGAAATGTGGGATCAGAGCCCTGTTATGGATGCCCGGTGGGATGCAGCCAGTTGAAGCTGGCCAAGACAGGTGCCTATGAAGGGATACTCACTGAAGGGCCCGAGTTTGAGACCATGTATTCATATGGCGGTGTCACAGGGGTTGACAATATCGATGCGGTGATCGCCGCGGACCGCCTGGCCGATGAACTGGGGTTGGACACCATTTCTTCCGGTGTATCCATCGCATTTGCCATGGAGCTTTATGAGAAAGGCATCCTGACCAAAGAAGATACGGGTGGCATAGAACTCAACTTCGGCAACGATCAGGCGATGATCACTATTCTGAAACAGATGGCCTATCGCCAGGGAATCGGGGGTTTGCTTGCCGACGGGACCAAGGCCGCAGCTGAGAAGATCGGCAAAGGTTCTGAAAAGTACGCCATGCATGTCAAAGGACTGGAGCTTCCTGCCTATGATGTGCGAGGGGCCAAGGCTCATGGCCTCAACTATGCCACGTCCTATACCGGAGCAGACCACTGCCGGGGCTATGCCTTTCAGGAAATCTTCGGCATTCCGGTTCCCTATGAAGTGGACCGGTTCTCGGCTGAAGGGAAAGGCAAATTGACCAAGTGGAACCAGGATATACGTACGGCCACCACCGACGCTCCCGGTATGTGCGCCTTTCTTTTCGACATGGCTGTTGTCGGGATTGCAGCCCAGAATACGGCGTCTTTGTTGGAGGCGGTTACCGGACTCACCTTCACCCCGGATGATATTCTGGTGGCCGGGGAGCGTATCAATAATCTCGCGCGTGCGTTCAATGTGCGCGAAGGCTTCACCCGTGCCGACGACACCTTGCCGGAGAGAATATTAACGGAACCGCTTAAAGGCGGGGCTTCTAAAGGGAATTATATTAGCAGGGATGAACTCGATCTGATGTTAGATGAGTATTATACTGCAAGGGGCTGGGACGTGGCGACAGGCGCGCCAAGCAGAGAAAAGCTTGCTGAACTCGGTATTGAATACGTGGCTGATCAACTGAATTGACCCTACCGGGTACCGGAAAAAATAACTGGTACATCCGGTTTGTGAGTACAAATAATATGAGGTTTCACTTCGGTTGAACATCAAGCGAATGGTGATGAAGTCTTTTCTTCGGTTCCGAGTCTCCCGGCCTGGTCATTTCAAACAGTTACTGACGGGTGATGCCTCCCCCCTCCGCTGTTCTTCCCGCTTCTCCGAAGCGGGAATCCAGGGGGTCCCCCATTCCGTAACTGTTTGAAATAACGTAGGCCTCCCAACAGTCACTCCGAAAAGACCTTATCACCATTCTCTTCAGATGCGGGAATATCTCTAAATAGTTCGTACTCATTGACCGGACGATTCAAAAGACTTTATTACAAAAACAGAATCCCCACGTATCCAACAAAACTGTCATCGGGTCTGATATCATAGCTCGTAGAATAGATCAGCTTCTTCCCCTCTTGGGCGCCCAGGCTTTTAGCGGCGGAAATGGCCGCAGCCACGGCTCCTGAGCAGCATGCATTGTGATTCTTTAATGACTCCTCTACAACCCCTTCAGCGTCCATGGCCATCATGAGATCCACTACCCGTTTATCGTTCTCGTTCTTGACCCAGTCAACCGCCTCCCGGCCCACGCCTTTGGGGGTGTTCCCGTAGTTGTATCCATAGTGCGTTAGATCGGTGGATCCCAAAATCAAGATCTTTCGGCCCATGCTCTTTGAAATCTCGGCCACTCTCCAGCCAATCTTGAGAGAAGGGAGGGCTGGTGGCGCGCCGATGGGCAGTATTCTTGTGTTTGGGAAAAAGTATTTGATGAAGGGCAATTGCACTTCAACGGTGTTGTCCTGTTCGTGATAGGAAGAAGTCTCCACGACAAAGGGAAATTCTAAGATCAGTTCATCAGCTAACTCATGATCAATCTCCAGGTCCCCGAGGGGTGTCGCCCATGAGCCTTCACGCATGATGTAGTTTTTGCTGCCTGGATGGAGGTGCCTTCCAAAGATGACAATGGTATCAGGCGTATTATCATTCCTGAGGCATTGAATCACATGACAGGCGATTTTCCCTGAAAAGTACCATCCGGCATGGGGGACAATACCTCCTATCGCTCCTTTTTCTGCACTCGGACAGGGGCTAGGTTGCTCCATGAATGCCTCAATTTCCCTTTTGCAGTCCGACTTATTCCCGGGATACCAACTCCCCGCAAAATCTGATCTCCTTACATCCATTCAATCCACCTCCCTTCTTGCTTGGTCCAATAGGTTATAGGTGAACGGGTGAAGTTCATAAATCTCCGAAATCTACAACTGGGAACAACCCACAGTGACTTGTGGAAAAAAGGTTCTTTTGGTACTATACAAAAGTTTTTTTCATTATCAATCAGGAAATTTATGTACGGTGTCCATTTCCGTAAAGCCGACCGATCAGCCCATCGAGGATGCTGCACCGGAACTAACGTCTTGCAAAACAAGAAGGAGAGCAGACAGGAATGAATCATGATCTCATACTGAGGATCATCATCTGGGTGGTGCCTATTGTCTTTTCAATCGTCCTCCATGAATGGGCACACGGTTGGATGGCCAACAGACTTGGCGACCCTACAGCCAAGAACATGGGAAGACTCACTCTCAACCCTCTTCCCCACATCGATATGATAGGGACGGTCATTTTACCCCTTGTGATGCTCTTTCTCGGAGGGCCTGTTTTTGGATGGGCCAAGCCGGTTCCTTTTAATCCTCACAATTTTCACCGCCATATTGACATAAGAAAAGGAACCATGTGGGTCGCGTTGGCAGGCCCCGGATCGAATCTTCTGCTCGCCTTTATCTTCTCATTTATTTTAGTGCTGGTGAACAAGTTTGTGCCCTCATCCCTTGTATTTGTCCATGTCTCGCTTTCTGAATTGTCGAAAGCGGTTATCTACCTAAACCTGTTCCTTGCATTTCTGAATCTTATCCCTATTCCCCCTTTGGACGGCAGCAAAGTCGTCATGAGATTTCTTCCGACAGAACACTACAATCTCTACCTACGGCTTGAACGTTACGGAATGATCATCCTGATCGTCCTCCTCGTGTCAGGAGGATTGTCCTATTTTGTTTTAGGGCCGGTTGATTTTTTCTACAAGGTTTTTCTATGGTTGCCGAGATTCTTGTTCAATGAGTTGTGAACGGCTGAGAGAATCATCCATGGACCTGACCACATCATAATCCGGATAGGGGCCACTTGCTTCCTATCTCCTCTCCCTCACTTTCCCCTTAATCCTATTGATGTGCCCACGACCTAAGCCTTTGACCTCGCATCCCAGCTCGAAGTACCTCTCGATCTTGACGTCATCAAGAATTCCAAAACAGTCCACGATGGCTATGGGGCCTTCCGCCATTTTAACGACTTCATCAGGGTCCAGATCCAAGTATGGTGCATGGCGCACTGCCATGACAACGGCATCGCAACCCTCCAATGCCTCCTTCAGGTCTTTTGACATCTTGAACTCGCTCAAATGATCCTGATTTCGAAAAAAGCGTGCCCAACTGGTTCCTACTGCAGGGTAAGTCTCCTGGCTTTCAAGCTCCCACCAGTGCTCTACATAGGGGTCATGGGCCTTTACTTCAGCGCCCATCTCGGTCAACTTGCGAATTATGACTTCTGAGCCGCTGTAACGGGTATCACCAACATCTTCACGGTACGAGACCCCGAGTATTGTGATCTGTGATGCAGCGACCATCTGGCCCATATTCCTGAGAGCATCTCTAACAAGTTGCGCTACATGAAGACCACGTGTGTCATTGATATTGATGGCCTCTGGAGTTATCTTGAAGATATCATTTTCAAAGCCCATCAGGTGTTTATAGGCCCAGAGTCCTAGTCCGCCGTCTTTTGGTAGGCAGTATCCTCCTATGCCCGGACCGGGAAAGATAATATTGTTATGCGTGGGCCTGACCTTGATGGCTTGAATGACCTTGAGGAGGTCTACACCGTTGGTCTCAGCAAACAAACTCCACTCATGTAAGAAGGCAAGGATTGTGGCCCGGTAGCTGTTTTCCACGATCTTGCATGTCTCGCTTTCAACCGGTTTCTCAAGGACTGTAAGAGGGTATTCCTCCACGTTTAAGACCTCTGAAAGGAACTTGGTTACCCTTTCTTTGCTCTCATCATTAATACCGCTACAGACACGCCAGAAGTCTCGAACCGATCTAACATATTCTTTACCCGGCATCACTCTCTCATAGCTATGCGCGAGCAGCGGCTCTTCTTTGATGCCCCTCTTTTGAAATGCCTTTTTGATATGAGGGTAGGCTATGTATTCAGTCGTACCTGGTGGGACGGTCGTTTCAATCAAAACAAGACACTTGGGGTCGATCTTCTCTCCGATAATCTTGAAGCTCTCTTCCAACGCGCTGATTTCAGCATGACCTGTCCTAAGGTTTCCTAAATCCTCTTTGAGAAAATCGCATTGGACATCCACGACCAATACATCAGCAAGCTTTAGAGCATCATAGGTAAATGTGGCACTCATACTCTTTTTCTCTTTCACACAGCGCTCGATCATAGGAGCGACCTCAGGGTCTTCTGCTTTTACAGGAGAAATTCCGCGGTTAAACAGAGGAATCTTCCAGTAACTACGATTGCTGGGACGCTGCATGCCGATAACATATTTTCCAGGTTTCCCGGTGGACTTATCCACAGAATCTGCCACAACGCCAGCCATCACCGCACCGACGAATCCTAGACCCATCACAACAACGATCTCTTTGCCGGCTTTCCTCTGCTCCTCGACAAGTTTTTCAAGTTTGAGGAATTCTTTCTTGTATTCATCGTCATCAGGTAGTTTGAATTTTTCACCCGAGGGACTGATTGAATATTCCATATGATTCTCCTTTTAAATTCATTCCATTATAAAATAATATTGAATTTTCATCAAATATTTGTACATGGCGCGATGGAACAGTCGTGAATTTTTCTTGGTAACCAGGCCTTATGATTTCATTCATATTGATGAGACCTGGAAAAAGGTCAAGGAGGATTTCAAATAAACTCTTAGCGGAAGACGATTCAGGGTCTATGATCCGAAAATCCTTGATACCTGAAACCTTGGGATTGACACCTGAAACCGAAAACTAATACACTGTCACAGGCGTATATTACAAAAGGTTTCCGAATTGTGCTCAGAGAAAACACCTCGGAGGAGAGAAGAAAAGAAAGCATAATGAATGCGCTTGAAGTAAAAAAAATCATCAAAGAGTTTGCAGGAATAAGGAAAGACGCGGGAAAAGACGAAGCAGCGCTTTTGGAGGTAGCTCTTTTTGTTGAAGAGACCTTTGGATTTGTCCTGACAGATGAAGAGATCTCTGAGTATAATCTTGGCACACACGAGAAGACTGAAAAATTCGTGCTCAAAAAGTTGAATATGGAGGAAGCATGTGTGGAATCTGTGGAATAGTCAATATCGGTGACAGTCCTCCACCTGATTTGGACCTCCTTGTTCGTATGATGGGAAGACTTAAACACCGCGGGCCTGACTCCAGCGGCTATTATCGTGATTCCCAGGTCGCGCTGGGACACACGCGTCTCGCCATCATAGACCTTGAGACCGGTGCCCAGCCTTTGTCTAATGAAGATGAAGCCATCTGGATTACTTTTAATGGTGAGATATTCAACTATCTTGAACTCGCTACAGAATTGCATGGCCTGGGACATCAATTCAAAACAAAAAGTGATACTGAGGTCATCGTACATGCCTATGAAGAATGGGGAACCTCATGCTTTGAGCGATTTAACGGCCAATGGGCAATTGCCCTATGGGACAAAGCAAGAAACAGCGTAATACTCTCCCGTGACCGTCTCGGAATTCGGCCTCTCTACTATACGCAATGTGACAACAGACTCCTCTTTGCTTCAGAGGTCAAATCTCTATTTGCCTGCAGAGACGTCAAACGGGAGCTTGATCCCGCGGGTCTCTCCGAGATCTTTACTTTTTGGAGTCCCGTAGCCCCAAGAACATCGTTTAAAGGCATAGAGGAACTGAAGCCCGGCCACTTTGCGATAGTGACCAATGGAAGCTTAAGGTCAGAGCCCTACTGGTCCATTCGCTTTCCGTTGTCGGATGATTCCGAAGCATTGAGTGAGCAAGAGAATGCTGATCTTCTCGGAAAGTATTTAATAAAAGCCTCCCAGTTGCGTTTCACAAGAAGCGATGTACCTGTTGGGGCCTATCTGTCTGGCGGAATCGATTCATCAATCACATCTTCCATTGTCGCGAAATACACCCAAGCTCCTCTAAGAACCTTTTCCATTCGTTTCGCTGATCCTGAATTTGATGAAGGGAGTTATCAAAGGGAGATGGTGAATAGGCTTGGCGCTGAACACAGGGATGTCCGTATTTCACAAGAAGATATCGGAGAAGTATTTCCCCATGTGATATGGCATACGGAACGTCCGATCCTGAGGACAGCCCCGGCCCCATTGTTCCTTCTTTCAAAGCTCGTACGTGAATCTGGATACAAGGTTGTGGTCACAGGAGAAGGAGCGGATGAAGTGCTCGCAGGATACGATATTTTTCGTGAGGCCAGGGTTCGTCTATTCCTTGCCAGAAATCCACAGTCCGCAAAAAGAGGAAATATCGTATTACGGCTTTATCCATGGATGGCTCGAACTCCCGGCGAGGCCCCGGCATTTGCCCGAGCCTTTTTCGGAAAAAGCCTTGATCCTGCGGACCCTGCGCTTTCACACCGCCCACGATGGGATACGACATCATCGATCAAACTCATGCTCAATCCAGATCTACACGCGGAAACAGAAAAGAAGAACGTGGAAAAGGACCTCATATCCCTGCTGCCGGATGCTCATGAAATGTGGGATCCTTTATGCAGAGCCCAGTGGCTGGAGATGGTCTCATTGTTGTCAGGATACATTCTTTCGGCTCAGGGGGACAGGATGTTGATGGCCAATTCAGTGGAAGGTCGATTTCCCTTTCTTGACTGTGAACTGGTTGATTTTGCCAACCAGCTTCCTCCAAGACATAAACTCCTCGGTCTTGATGAAAAGCATCTTTTAAAGATCGCCTTTAAGGATATCATCCCTGATCCCATATTGAATCGTCCTAAAAAGCCCTATAGGGCACCGGATGCGGCGAGCTTTTTTCATGGAAATAGTCTGGACTGGGTAGATGATCTGACAAGTGAAGCCAAATTGAAGAAAGCGAATATCTTTTTACCCAAACAGGCATTAGGACTTGTATCCAAATGCCGAAAGGTAAAAGGACTCAAGATGAGCAACACGGATAACATGCGCATAACCGCCATCCTCTCAACTATGCTTGTACATCATCACTATATAGAGCAGGACGGTAAAGGGAACTGTGACGAGATTCCTCCTGAACCCGTAACCGTTATAAATCGCGTACAGCCAGATGCTTCTGGAAATGAGTTAAGGCAAAAATGAAGAAGAATTCGCGGCCCTGTCCTCTTTTTGGGCGGTTACAGGTTTGAGCGTCTTTTGGGCGACGGAACTAAAAAGAGACCGTCGTACCTCCTTATGGATCTGTCTTCAGGTACTATTTTATGCAAGTTTCTATCGGGACACGATGCTAGGAGATAAGGACAGGTTCACGCAGGATACGCACTATGGCCGTGTGGGCTACGGAGACGAGTTCGGGGTGGGATTTTTTCAGGTCTGTCGCCTGTCGCAAGTGGTCTGCCGTCCTTAGAATCAGAGAGGCCATATCCCCTTCATCTACAGGAATATAGGATAAAAGCGATTCCCACGGCACTCCTTTGGCCCATAAAAACAGGGCTGCCGCGGGCCAAAAAAGGATGGGCGGGCTTTCAAATCCCCGCTTTACTTTCAGCCTCCTGATCTCCTGAATCGATTCGATCACGTTGTGAAAGGCATCCTCACAATCCGTAAGGTCCATGGGACTTCGAGTCTGAAACTCTACCTCCTGGACCCGATCCCAGACAAAAGGCGCTATGCACCCTGCCATGACCTCAGGGGAAATACCGGTTAGGGCCTTTTTTCTGATGGCTTCGGCAATAAGAAGGGGCTGGTCCAGTCTCAATTTAGATGCCCAGTCCCCGTCAGGGGTTAATCGATCCATCTCGTCCACAAAACCCATCTCTTTGAGAAACCTGAGATGTCTTTTGAAACTGGCCCACAACCCACCCTTGTCTCCCTCCATCTTATAAGCAAGGGACCGAAATTCTTTTAAGATCCTTTTCAGTTTCTTGTTCTTTGCCGTGTGGCATTCATTGAGGTGTTCACACCTCTCACATGGAAGATCGCTCAGCCTTTTCTGAATGAGATCCAGCTCTTCTTCGGCTGTTTCTTCGTAGGCGTCGACATGCAATAACTCCAGGTCTTCTCGCCTGATGGCATCGAAAAGTGCCTGCAATCTTTCCAAAGAATACCCCTCCGGCAGATCGACTCGATAATCGTAGAGGGCTCGGATTTTGTCGAAAGAGACTTTTCTCAACCGGATTTTGCGTTTCCTGGCTCGAACGGTCTCTTGAATATTCTGGGCCGCACAGATCAATCTTCCTTCATCCTTGTAGGTATGAAAGATGACATAGACGCCCTTATTCTTATGAAGAAACAATCGCCCGGGTCGCAGGAAGGGGGTGTATGTTTTGAGTCGCCTTTCGTTCCGAATCTCTCTTGTCATCACTCTTTTTTCTTTCTTTGTCTCCAGCCTTTTCTCGATGTTTTCCAGAATCTCGTAGGGGTCACCCGTATTGCACACACCGCGTGGGAGTGCGTTATTTAAGACTTTAAGCATCTCCCCCCAGCGCCTCTGCGCAGGAGATCCAGCCTTTTTCTCTTGGAATGCGGCAAATGAACGGTCCAGCAGATCCTTCACCTCCATGGGGGTATGGGATAAGAGCAGGTTCAGGGTCATGGAGAAATTGATGTGGATCTGACTCATTAGAGGCTCAGGAGGAGAGTCCCGTAGTTCATGTATCAGTTCAGGGTCCTGGTGAAGTCCGGGCACGATGAGGGCAAAACCGATATGGTCCTTTCCCCTTCGTCCGGCTCGACCAATCATCTGGTGAAGATCTGTCGCCGTGAGGTTGGTGAATTCATGACCGTCATAACGGTCACTCTGGACCAAAACCACGGTCCTTGCGGGAAAATTCACGCCCGCCGCCACCGTGGATGTGGAGAAGATGACCTCCAGATACCCTTTATTCATCATCCTCTCAATGAGCATCTTCCAGTAGGGAAGCTGGCCCGCATGATGGGAGCCCACTGCGGCGTCCAACAACCGGCTGAGTTGAGGATGCCCCCTCAGGTGAGGGTACTCCTGCATAAATTCCTTGACTTCCCGTTCAGCCCGCCCTCTGAGTTCAGAAGGTCTTTCCACGGACGGACAGGTAAGGAGGGCATGATTACAGTCTTTTCTCGATTTAAGAAAGAAGATGGCCGGAAGGAGATCAAACGCTCTCAGACAGTAGATGATCTCCCCGAATTGGATTTGTCTCGATCCTCTTCTCTTACCTTCTCGGGAGGAGATATACTTTTTGACCCTGGGGGCAAGTCCTCTTTTCCCGCCAAGGGGAGAGACATATCCGTCCGGGAAAAGGAAAAGCATTTCCAACGGCACGGGCCGATCGTCAGAGCGCACGACTCGGGTCTGTGTTCCGCGATTCTCCTCCAGCCATGACGCGATCTCTTCAGCATTGGACACGGTCGCTGAGAGTAGTAAAAGCCTTACTCTGGGGGGAAGATAGATGAGGACTTCTTCCCAGACCACCCCTCGATCCGGATCACTGAGATAGTGCGCCTCATCCAATATCACCAGGTCGGACCGGATGGTTTTCCCCGTGTGCATTGCATCATAGAGCTGATTACGTAAAATTTCCGTGGTTCCCACGATAATCGGCGCGTCGGCATTCTCTTTTCGATCCCCTGTCAGGATACCGCAGGATTCGGATCCAAATTCCCGGCTCAATTCCTGATAGATCGAATTGGAAAGGGCTTTAAGCGGCGACGCATACCAGGCTCTCAATCCGTTGGAGAGATATTGCCTGATGGTCTGAGAGGCAATCCATGTCTTCCCGGCGCCCGTAGGCGCGCTGACCAGAACATCAGATGTCTTAATCTGTTCAAGGGCCTCCACTTGAAAAGGGTCTGGTTTAAAGGGTCTGGGTTTTGGAACACCGATCTTCTTAAAGAAAGGTTTGAGATGGGGGTCTGCTCTGGGGGATTTATAGGGTTCCTCCTGTGTGGGGCTAGGCCTGCGTCTAGGCCATGCTTCTCCTGATCGCCGGTGATACTTCCTCTGATTTACCATGACCTCGAAAGCTTATACATCATTGACCGTCCAGAGACTCCCAGCGTCGTCGCTCTTCTCGGTCGCCGGTGCATGCAGACACTCATTGTGAACGTGCAGTGACTTTCAACCATTGAGTCTTTGAGACCTTTGAAAAACACCCCTTTTGCCCAATCTCGGCGTCAGACTCAAATTCTAATCCGCGAAATACTACGGAGGTATTCCTGACTGTCCCGATGGTGATCGGGAGGGTTATAATTTTTACCTTCCTTGACCTTGAACAAAATGGAGTATTTTTCAAAGGTTTTTCTTTCTTCTCTTAATGCCCATTTTGGAGGGAACTTCCTGAGATCTCCCTCTCTAAGGGAGGAACCTTACGGGTATTATTTGACCAACTCCTCAGCGATCAAATTCATATCACTCAGACGGGCGCTCATGACCTCATCAAGATTCATGGCATGGAGGCTCTCTAGGACGTCGGGCATATCTTTGTCGCATCCGCAGGCGATTTTGAGCCCGTTGACATAGACTTTTTCCGACGCATCCCTAGCAAAAAGCCGGGCAGCTGCCTTCATATACTCCAATGTTTTTCCCGTTCCGTCATGGTCGACGGCTTTTTCGCAAAGGGCTTTCCCTATCTCACACCACACCATCATGTCGGCCAACAGGAACATGACATGCTGGGATTTGGTTAATTTGGCTGCTCTAACGCTCAAAACCACCTGGTTGAGAATTCGGATCGCTACAGATAAAGCCCTCGCTCCGCAGTCCTCCGGAAAGTTTTCCAGTGCTTCGGCCATATCCAGATAGTACCGACCCTTTGATCGAACCGTCTCCCTAAGGCGAAACACAGAGATAATATTCTTCTGGATCTCGCTTGTACCTTCATAGATAGTCAGGACCTTGACGTCACGTTTGATCTTCTCCACTTCATATTCTCGAGTGTAACCGTATCCGCCAAAGGCCTGAATGCCGTCATTGGCCATGGCATCTCCCGCCTCTGTGGCGAAATATTTGGCAATAGACCCTTCCACCTGTAAATTATCCTCCACCGTGTCGAGTCTCCGGGCGGTTTCTTCGATAAAGGCCCGTGCAGCCTCCAATTGGACGGCATGTGGAACCAAGAGTGTGTGGGTATATCCTTGCTTCTCGGAAAGCGGCGTCCCGAACTGAACCCTTTCTTTGGAGTATTTGATAGCCCTTTCCAGGGAAGCCATACCGCCTCCAAGACCAAATGCAGCCACCATGAGTCTTGTGTAGCCGAATACTTCGTTCGCCTGCTTTAAACCCTGTCCTTCTACACCCCCGATTAGGTTCTCAGCCGGCAGGTAGAGGTCCTCCAGGACCAAAGAAGATGTATTAGAGGCCCTGATGCCATGCTTGTCTTCATGCTTTCCGGGGACCAAGCCTTCTGTTCCCGCCTCTACTGCAAAAAAGGAGGGGCCTTCGGGTGTATCGGCAAGGATCGTGTAGAAGTCCGCCACACCGCCGTTGCTGATGAATTGTTTCTGCCCATTGATCTTGTAGCCTTTGATGTTTCCTTCCTCGTCCAGTACCCGCTCAGCCCTAGTTTTGAGGGCCTGGACATTGGATCCTGCTTCGGGTTCAGTCACGCCATAGGCCACGATAAGACCTTCCTCGGCGATTCTGCCTATATACTTCTTTTTCTGTTCTTCTGTCGCTCCGACTCTGATGGGGTCCATACCCAGGCAGATCGCCAGAAAAGATGTGGCGATCGCCAAATCCATTTTGGCCATTCTTTCCGATACAATGGCGATTTCAGTCGCCCCGGCGCCGAGGCCTCCATACTCCTCGGGAACAAAGACCAGATGAAGGGCCATATCGGGGCCTAACATGAAACGAATGAGTTCTATGGGGAAATCCCCGGACTTATCCATCTCCAGCTTGCTCTCCAATGAGAGCCGATCCCTTTCCAGTTTGGATATAGTATCGAGGATCATATTGATATCTTCCGGGGCCATCTTAACTTGTTGTGTCATTCTCCAGCCTCCCTTTCGTCAAATTCTGACATCTATGAAAAAGCTACCTCCTATGGGGCCCTGTAGTAGAATAGGGTCTAAGAGAAAATATGGAATAAAAGAAGGAGGTAGCTTTTTCATATGATCTAACTCATCATATCAGACTGTATGTTGTATGTCCCATCAAAAAAAACACCAAATATCCTCAACATGAGGGCTGGGACCTGATCTTTTTCCAGACTAGACCGGATTTGACGGGATCAAGCCCGGAGTCTTGATGAAAACGGGAGTATCCCCCAGTCATACCAGCAGCAAGACCCCCCAGTTTGTAGGGAATAAAAAGGCGAGAGGATGAGACGTTCGAACTCCACTCTTCAATTTATGGTGTGGTTCTGAATGAAATATTCCAATTGGGCCATTTGAGTGCCCGTGAGGTCCTTGAAACGGACACTACAGCGTCTCAAGGGTAAGAAGCCCTTAGAAGATTTTCTCGTCGCCCTACGATCGGAAACCGTCTCAAAGGACATATTCTCCAAATAGAAAGCATCGCCCGTCAGAAAGATATCGAGTTCAGATGCTCCGTTTTTTTGTTTGGCGATCACAGCGTACTGAAAGGCGAGCCCCTCGTAGCTGATATTTATGATTTGCCCTAATCTTGTGAATTCAGGTCTAAGTACGGCAAATGCGCCGTCTTGGACTTGAAATCTCTTAAGCTTTCTTCGCTCAGTAAATTTTTCCCTTTCCATTCTTTTCATTATCTGCGGTCCTTATTTCTATCAGACAATTGGGCAACGCTATTGATACCCCGCATGTGGCGGAAGGTCAAGTCCTTTATTGATTTCAAACACCCGTAACTCGCTTTTCATTCGCTGTTCAAATAGAAAGAACCTGCATGCTCCAGATAAAGGCCATAGGTTTCGATCTCTTGAACCCCTTGTCATGTTTTCTATACAACGTTAGTGTTTGGTCACCTGGCACCGGAAGCGATGGTTCGAAGTGGAGCAAGAAATAGGATCACGATCTTCATCGCTGGTCAACAGATTGACATTCTGCCCGCCATCTCCAGGATTTCCCCAGCCAAAATCGATCAGGACGATCCCAGGAGCCACTCCATCCGCTAGTATGGCTTTGACCTCCATCTTCCCGTCAGGCGATTCCACGCGTACCCTATCTCCATCAGAAATGTTACGTATTGTCGCATCTTCAGGATGTATCCTCAAAAGGCAGTCTTTGTCCAGTTTGCGGAGAATGGGAATATTTCGGAATTGCGTATGGGTATAGCTGCCAGACCTACGTGTAGTGCCGATCAAAGGATATTCCTGTCTGAGAGAAGGTCGCTCTATAATCCTTCTGTCAAGTTCCTCGTATTCAGGCAAAGGCGCATACCCGGAGTCTTTCAGACGTTGAGAATAGAGTTCCACTCTTCCCGAAGGAGTTTTGAATCCGTTTTCGAGATACTTCTCGTACTTCATTGGGGCCGTAACTTGGATAATCTGTTTTTCTTCCAAATCATGAAAGGTCATATGACTTGCTGTCAATCTGTAGCTAATCCATTCCTTATTGTTTCTAAAGGGAAAACCAGCGGCCAGTCCCATCCTTTTCGCTAAATCATATTCCATCTCAAAAACGGTGCGGGACTCACCCACAGGTTCTATGACCTTTCGCCTGAGTGCCACAAAACCACCTGCGGGGCCGGCATAACCCCTGTATCCATAACGCTCAAAGGGGGATGCTTCGGGAAGGACAATATCGGCGAGTTCTGTTGTCGCCGTCCTAAAGATATCACAGACCACAAGAAACTCCAGCTTATCCAGGACCTGCCTCGTTCTGTTAGTGTTGGCCTGTATCAACAACGTGTTGGAATGATTAACGAGCAATGCCCGGGGACGATAGGGCTTTCCCGTCAAGACTGCGTCGGCAAAGGCCGGGAAAGGTACGCTGGGATACATGGGATAGGCATCGGAACTCAGACGTTTGACAGCGGGCGCGGGTATTAGAGGAGTCAGTCTTGGGAATGGGAAAAAGACATTTCCCCCTTTCCTATCCAGGTTGCCGGTGATGGCCTCGAGCATGGCTATGGCCCGCGTTGTTTGGACCGCATTGGGATACTGATCCAGGGCGTTGCCTTCTCGGATCAGCGCGGGCTTGGTGGTTGCGTATAATCTGGCGACTTCCTGGATATCAGAGGCTTGCAGCCGGGTCACACCTTCGGCCCATGCGGGTGTAAATGGTTTAACGTGGGCAGCCAATTCGTCAAAGCCGGTGGTCCAGTCTTCTACAAATGCCCTGTCGTAGAGTTCATCATTGATGATGACATTCAGCATGGCTAGGGCCAGGGCGTCGTCCCTGCCCGGCTCCAACTGCAGCCACTTATCCGCGAGACGAACCATATGATTGTGCCAAGGATCAATGACAATCACTTTGACACCCCGTTTCCTAGCCGATGAAAACGTACTGGAAAGACCGCCGTAGGCGCACGCGAATCCGATACCGACCTCTCCGTATCTGTTGGAGACAAATGGATTGGAGCCCCAGATGAGGATGAGCTTCGTGTTTTCATAATCCGGCTGAGGCATTTGACCAAAGACCGTTCGAAATCCGATGGACCGCGGTTGGTGGCAAATATGGCCGACACCAATATAGTCATTGGAGCCCAACATGGCCACAATCTGGCCAAATCCATCCCGGTTTTCTTCTGTGATCGGAGCGCCCACACCCCGTATGATGGTTTTCCCGCCGTATTGATCTCTTATTCTTAAAAGCTTGTCGGAGATGGTATCAAGTGCCTCGTCCCAGGAAATGCGCTTGAATCCGCTTTTGACCCTACGCAAAGGATATTGAAGGCGATCAGGGGAATAGACAATCGCTTTTCCGGCCCGGCCTTTTGGACAGTCCGCGCCGCCATTGACGGGATGATCCGGATCTCCCTTGATTCGAGTGATTACTCCGTCCTTTACATAGGTGATCAAGCCGCAATTGGTGTGACAGAATCCACAGATTGTTCTTATGGGCTTTTCTCCGTTGGCTGACATGAGTTTGCGTCTCGCAGATTTTTCAACCACCCTTCACGCGCTTCGAGGGGAGTGAGGAGCTTGGTTGGGAGGAAGATCCAAAATGATGAATTCAGTTATCCACCTGAAAAGTCACACTAATTTTTTAAGAATTCTAGAGTGTTTGTGTTGATATGTCAATGACAAGCAAAGCACCCTGATCCACCATCAAGATGTCATCCGCCACGTTACTTCGGTCGTTTCTCCTTGTAGCGTATGACTTATACACCTTGTCGCTCCTCCCGCATAAAACAGCGGGATCTGCGATGCGGTGCCTTAAATCTAACACCTTGCTGGTGCCCAAGGCTCCCTCAAAGTCTACTGCATTAGTAATGAACAGGATGTGTTGGCCGATTTTGTTATCAATTCATGGCAAACAAGAGCTTGTTTTCGATATTGATTTCTTCAGAGAAAAGCACTAGAGTATTACATGGTATATTAAATTATTTTATCTATAAATGAATTAAATTAGCATCATTTTGGAAAACTGGAAAATCAAATTTGCACTTACGTATGGCATGTGGTAATTTCTTGATTATCATGTATGATATGGAGGATGGCTAGGGGGTATCGCGAACCGACCCGGCCTTCGAGTGATTGATTCGTCACTCCTTTGAGAATGACATGCGCTTCGTCTTAGCGTTCTACTTGTCTCTGACGGCCGAGCATAGGGCTTGATCCTCAGGTTCAGTGAAGGGAAAAAAGGGTTTGTCATGAGCTTACTCACAAAAAAAGGATTTCTGTGGATATTTGTCGTCCTGGTTTGGGCTCCACTCTTGACCCCTGCCTATGCCATAACACCCGCCCAGGAAGATGACCTGTCCAGGGAATTCTTGATGCAGGTCAAGGCCCACTACACCTTTATCGAAGACCCGGAAATCGTCGATCTGGTCAACGCCATTGGGCACAGGATTGCCGACAGTGTCCCGGGAAAGCTTTTTAATTACCATTTCTATGTGGTTCAAGACGACAGTTTCAATGCCTTTGCATCACCCAGCGGGCATATCTTTGTTCATAGCGGTCTTATTGAGCAAATAGAGTCTGAAGAACAGCTTGCCGGGATATTGGCCCATGAAATCGCCCATGTGTCGTGCCGTCACATCTCCGCGCAAGTTGAGCGATCAGGTAAGATGAGATTGATGTCCGTCGCAGGACTTGCCGCGTCGATCCTCCTTGGAATGACGGCAGGGGGGGAAGAGGCCGCGACTGCCGTCATGGCCGGAACCATGGCCACACTAGAGTCCACCTCCCTTGTCTATAGCAGAGAATTTGAGACGCAGGCGGATCGGGTAGCCCTGGAACATCTTTCCAGATGCGGTTATGCCCCGGAGTGTATGCTGGCGAGTCTCAAGAGGATGCAGAACATGGATTGGCGTGGAACGACGATTCCCGCATATCTCTATACCCACCCACCTACGAGAGATCGCGTGGCTTATATCAGTGCCTGGCTTGATGCCCACCCAAACGTAGGTGCCGCCGAGCATGAAGCATGGAGCATAGATTTTGATTCTATCCAAGCGCGGTTTATCGCCCTTTACGGAGACCCGAAATTTGCTTTAGAACGTTTCGAGAAGGCCCTCAAAACAGACCCCGAAGACCCAAAAGCCCTTTATGGATACGGCCTTGTTTTAGCAAGGACGGGACACAGTAAAGAGGCGGTCCGTTATATTGAGAAGGCCTGGACACAAAATACGTCCAACCCTTCTATCCAGAAGGATCTGGGTCGAGTCTATTGTCTCAATGGTCAGTACAAAGAGGCCCTCGCGGTCTTAGAGCCCGGGCTCAAAGCAGGACCGTATAGCCTTGAGGGGCATTACTATTTTGGGCTTGCACAGCTTAAATCCGGAAGACTGGAAGATGCGGAAAGGACCTTTGAAGAAATTATCAAAAGGCACGCCATATTATCCCATGCCGAGAGAAAAAGACCCCCTGACCATGAGGAGCAGCCTGAGGGAAAAGGCGATGGCCCTGATAAAAAGAAACCACCTGATAGACCAAAACCTGATGAAAAAGGGCCTGGTTCTATGGGCATTAAAATGATGCCCCAGCAAGAATCCTTTTACACGAAGACCCTTTATTCCTTGGGCGAATCCTACTACAAGCATGGAAATCCTGGTAAATCGCATTACTATCTGGGCCTCTATTACAAGGATAAGAGAGATTTTATCAATGCAGTTTTTCAAATGGAAAAGGCCTTGGCTTTGATTGATGACCCGGGGATAAAAAGAGAGATTGAGGAGAACCTCGAACAGATGCGGAAAGCAGCTTCCATGCAGCAAAAGATGGCCGAACAGATGAGAACAGCGGGGACCGGACGCAGGGCCCGATAACCGTTAAAACCCCTCAAAGTGCAATGAACCTGCGATATTATCTTAAAACAACCCTGTAACTCCTTTAATGTCTCATTCTGTGAATGGGAGAAAATCCCTCGCCTTTAGGCGAAGACTTCAGTTCGATCTTATTTAGAAAGTCAGGATTCAAGGGAAGGCATTATCGTTTTTTCACTTGGCCCCTTGACTCCTTGGCCCCTCAAGCCTTCGGCTTCAGCCGGAGGTGATTGACTCAAAACTCCCGCCCTGTTGTCCTTTCGTTTTTTTCTTGTATTCTTGCAAAATTTCGATTAAAGCAAGTAACTTAAATCAGCTTCGTGCGGTTGTTTTCCCTTAAACGCCCTTTGATTAAGCTTTAGTATTATGGAACACGTACTCCTACTCAACATTACTTATGAGCCCTTGAAGATCATCAACTGGAAAAAGGCGATTACTCTGCTTTGTCTCGGGAAGGTAGAGGTGATCGAGGAGTATAGCCGCGAAATACGCTCTGTGAGCTTTACCCTCAAGTTGCCTTCTGTGGTCCGTCTGCTCAAGATGGTCAAAAGACCCAAGACACCTGTCAAATTCTCAAGGCAGAATATCTACGCGAGAGACCGGTATAGGTGTCAGTATTGCGGAAATCAGTGTCCAACGGAAGAACTTACCTATGACCATGTCATACCCAAGTCTCGTGGAGGGGCTACAGAATGGGAGAACATTGTAACATGCTGTATCGATTGTAATCGAAAGAAGGGAGGGCGTATCCCCTCAGAAGCCTCTATGCAGCTTATCCGTAAGCCGAAATCTCCTACCTGGATTCCAGCCGTCAGGATTACCATAGGCTTTAGGGAAATACCACAGGATTGGCGGGATTATCTCTATTGGAATGTGGAACTCTTGGAATAGGGTGATTCGACTTCATGTGAATGGCGTCCTTTTCCATTACACCTTCCTCCTTGGTCTAAAGCCCCTAATGTACCACAATATCCTTTTTCTCTCCCTTTTCTCCTCAGAAGGGCTATTGTCCCCGTTGCATGAAGAAGGCCTGTCTTGCATATGATGCTTTGGAATAGCCTGCGAACCAGTGAATGGTGCTTTTTTAGGGATTGAGTCGCTATTCTATAGACGACTGTATAGGGTGTTTGGGAACCTGTTTTAAGGGTCCACCCCCAATTTTCCATTTTCTGGATACATTGTATACGGGCATTTTTGGTGGGCGGGTATTAAGTATCCATTCTCAGGGGTTTTACCGCAGGAAAAAATCGCTTATTTTGATCTCAAATTCCTGGAATTATACTGTGAATTAAGGTAAATACTCCATCTTCAAGTTGGCTTGGCATATCCCTTGCTCAATATTATCGGAAAATGGCCAATCATTTGGGTAAGGAGTTTGCTCGGAGAGATTGCATGGGTGTAATTCGCAAAGTGGTTTACTGCACGTCTGCTTTATTCAGACAATATGGTATGAGTCGATATTTCTATTCCCGACTCATGGTCTTTGGAGTCTTATTCCCCCTGTTTGTCCTGGTGGTGGGGTGTAAAACCACGTCAAAATACCGTATGGAGGCGGACAGGGTGGCGGAGACCATCATTGAAAAGAAGCAGGAACAGATATTCGGTGAAACGGGAGACTTTAGTATCGAGCGTCCCAGCGACATCCTTCGTCGTCGCCTTTTGATTGAGCAGGAGCTTCCACGTTACGGTGAGGCTTCTTTGGGAAGCGACGCATTGGAGCCCATTCCTCATTGGCCTGAGAAGGACTATCCCAAGTTCGAGACATCTTCCGAGAGGATTGTGTCCATGGAGTCGGGTAAGCCCTTTCAACTCTCGCTGGTTCAGGCGCTTCAGGTGGCTGCCCAGAATAGCCAGGATTACCAGAAGAGGAAGGAGGCCCTTTTCAGAAAGGCCCTGGATCTGGATCTGGAGGCCAATCATTTCGGCCTCATTGGGGGAGGAGATGTCCAGAGTCAGTATACTGCCGACGAATCGGGAGGAGAAGCGGTCAAGGGGATTGAGAACAGCGGTTCGTTCAGTTTGAGTAAAGCCCTTTATAACGGAGCAAAAATCACAACGGCCCTGGCACTCGATTTTGTCAAACTCCTCACCCAAGGGGAGACCTCCTCATCCGGAATTACCGGGGATGCATCCATTTCTATTCCTTTGCTCAGAGGTGCTGGAAAACATATCGTCACAGAACCCCTCACACAGGCCGAGCGCAATGTCGTGTATGCAATCTATGAATTTGAAAGATACAAAAAGACATTTGCCGTTGACATCGCTCGCAATTATTTGGATGTGCTGCGACAGCTGGACCAGGTGGATAACAATGCAGAGAGCTATAAAAGCCTCATTACATCCGCTCGCCGCACACGAAGGCTCGCTGACGCCGGAAGGGCGGACGCGGTTGATGTGGGCCGAGCTGAACAAGACGAGTTAAGGGCCAGGGAGCGCTGGATCAGCGCCATGATGCGATACGAAAACAGCCTTGACAGTTTCAAAATGGCTATAGGTCTTCCGCCTGATACGGACATGGAGCTTGACAGAGGGGAACTGGAACGTCTCAAGGTCTACGTGACGGAGATCATCCCGAATATCGATCAAGGAGCGGTTTCATTTGCAAAAGAGGGAGAAGACTCGGCAGATGCTGAAATCGTGTTGAAAAAACCAGATAGAGAGAATGCCGGTCCTCTGGAGATGAATGAGCCATCGGCCGTAGCCCTGGGGTTTGATCATCGCCTTGATCTTCGTGTATCGGAAGGAAAGGTCTATGATGCGCAGAGATCAGTGGTGGTGAAGGCCGATGCCCTTGGCGCCGAGCTGACCATCTTGGGGAAAGCGAGCTTTGGAGAGTCTCGTTCTCTTATGTCAGCTGGTCTGGAGGATGCGAGCCTTAGAGGGGATAAAGGAATCTATACAGGGCTATTGACCCTTGATCTTCCTTTTGAGAGGACGGCCGAACGCAATGTCTACCGCAACAGCCTGATCGATCTTGAGCAGGCGGTTCGTGATTTTCAGATGACGGAAGATGACATCAAGCTCTCGATCCTCACGGCCATTCGGGGAATGATTGAAGCCCGCGAAGCGCTCTCCATACAGACGAACGCGGTGGCCGTCGCGGAGGAGAGGGTGAAGAGTACTGAGATGTTTTATGATGCCGGAAGAACTCAGCTCCGTGAGGTCCAGGATGCCCAGGATTCGTGGCTGACCACCAAGAATTCACTCACCGCCGCCATGGTGGATTATCGCATGGCCGAACTGGAGTTTCAACGGGACACGGGTACTCTTAGGATCGACGAAAAAGGCTTGTTCGTGGAATATCATCAGGGAGGAAAAGAGAATGATCAATAAGGATGTCATCATAGAAATGTTGGACAAAGACAAGGTGCTCAAATTTTTTAGGGACCCCTTGAGACTGGGGATAGGTATCGTCGGTCTCATCCTTCTCGTGATCTTGGGCGCCAGTATCTTTTCCTCTGATGAGGCCCTCAGCGGGATTCCTACCTATCGAGTACAGAAAGGCCCATTGAGAATCAGTGTGACAGAGTCCGGGAGTATAGAGGCCCGGGAAAAAATCGTCCTGAAGAACGAAGTCGAAGGGACGACATCTATCATATTCCTCATTGATGAAGGAACAAGGGTCAAGAAGGGAGATCTCCTGGTGGAACTCGATGCCAGTCAGCTCATCGATCAGAAGGTCGATCAGGAGATTCAGGTCCAGAATGCGGAGGCCTCTTTTATCAGCGCCCGGGAGAACCTGGAAGTGGTCAAGAACCAGGCAGAGAGTGACGTGGACAAGGCCCAGTTGGACTATGATTTCGCGATTCAGGACCTTAAGAAGTATCTCGAGGGAGACTACCCCAATGAGCTTAAGGACGCGGAAAACAAGATCACCATTTCAAAAGAAGAGGTGGAGCGTGCCAGGGAGAAGGTGCAATGGTCACGAAAACTCTATGAAGAAGCCTACATCTCCCAGACAGAGCTTCAGGCGGATGAGCTTTCGGAGAAGAGGACCGTGCTTGATCTTGAACTGGCGGAAAACGCTCTGGATCTTCTGAAGAACTACACCCGGAAGAGAAAGCTGGCGCAGCTTGAAAGTGATGTCGACCAGAACAAGATGGCCCTTGAGCGCGTAATGCGAAAGGTCAAGGCGGATATCGTCCAGGCAGAATCGAACCTCAAGGCCAAGGAGGCCGAATACAAACGCCAGCAGGATAAGCTGGAAAAAATCAAAACCCAGATTGAGAAGGCCAAGATCTATGCGCCCGCAGACGGGCAGGTCCTCTATGCCACCAGCTCCTCCGGACATAGACCTTGGGATCGGGATGAACCGCTGGATGAAGGACAACAGGTCAGGGAACGTCAGGATCTGATCCATCTTCCCACTTCTACGGGATTTAATGCTGAGATCGGTGTCCATGAGGCCAGCCTGGATAAGGTCAGAGTCGGCCTTCCGGCCAAGATCACTGTTGACGCTTTACCTGGTGTGACTTTTACGGGTCGTGTCGTCACGATCTCTCCCCTTCCGGATGCCCAGAGTTCCTTTATGAATCCGGACCTGAAGATCTATAACACCACCATTGAACTGGACAATGGTGGAGATATGAACCTTCTTCGTGCGGGCATGAACTGTACGGTGGAGATCATAGTGGACCAGTATAAAGAGACCCTCTATGTTCCCATTCAGGCCGTCATCCGTGTGGGAGGACAGCCGACGGTTTATGTCGTCGACGGGGATGAGCTGGAACCCAAAAACGTGGAGATCGGTCTCGACAACAATAGCATGATACGGATTGTGAGTGGTCTTGAGGTCGGGGAGCGTGTTTCCCTGACCCCGCCTTTGACAGAGGGGGCTGTAGAGGCGGCCAAGTACGATGAAGATTTGGAGATACCGGAGGCGCCTGAGGGCGGCACGGGCACGCCTACGGGTATGAACATGCCTGGCCAGATCGACGACTCTCCCAGTGGTGGATTCTCCGGCGGCGATGAGCAAGGAAGGGGATTCCCTGCTGGCGACCAACAGGGGAGCAGTCAACGAAGTAGCGGGTTACCTGGGGGCGTTCAGCAAGGTATGAGATTCCCTGCTGGCGAACAGCAGGGGGGTAGTCCACAAGGTAGAGGATTCCCTGCCGGTGGTCAGCCATTTGGAAATCCCATGGAGATGTTGGATACAGACAAGGACGGGAAGGTGTCAAAGGAGGAGTTCCCCATGCCGGACAGGTTCTCCGGCATCGATAAAGATGGCGATGGTTATATCACCGAGAGCGAATTCTCCGCGGCCTGGCAGCAAAGGAGTGGTCAGCAGGGAGGTGGATTCCCCGGCGGCGGCCGGCAAGGGGGCGAACCCCCTTCGGATTTCCCGGGAGGGGATCAATAATGAACAATGATCTCAATCCTCGCTCCAATCACATTATGGTGGAACTTGACCAGGCGAAGAAGATCTATCCCATGGGGGGGCAGGAGGTTCGGGCCCTGGACGGTGTGAGTATGTCCTTCAGGGAAGGAAGCTTCTGGGCTATTATGGGGCCCAGCGGTTCGGGAAAGAGCACCATGATGAACATCATTGGCTGCCTGGATCGCTTGACAGAGGGTCGCTATCTGCTGGAGGGCCATGATGTCAAGACCCTTGACGACGATGCGTTGAGCGAGTTTCGACTCAAGCATCTGGGCTTTATTTTTCAGAGTTTCAACCTGATTCCCCAGTTGACGGTTCAAAGGAACATCGAACTGCCCCTCTACTATCTGGGATGGGAGGCCAAAGAGAGCGAGGAAAGGGCCATTGAGCTTGCCCGGCGTGTGGGTCTTGAAAAACGGTTAGACCACAGGCCCACCGAGCTTTCGGGCGGTCAGATGCAGCGCGTCGCTATTGCTCGGGCCTTGGCTAATGATCCCCAGGTCCTTCTGGCGGATGAGCCCACGGGAAATCTCGACACGGCGACAGGCGATCAGATCTTGGAAATGCTGGTGGATCTCAATAACCAGGGAAAAACGATTATCATGGTGACCCACGAAGACCACATCGCTGCACATGCCAAGAGCCGTCTTCATATGAAGGACGGAGTGATTGAGAGATTAGAGGGGGAATTTGAATGAAGTATAATAAGTTCTGGCGGGATGTGCTTCTGGGTGTCGAGAACCTGCTCCTCCATAAACTGCGGTCCTTTCTCACCATGCTTGGGGTGGTATTCGGCGTTGGCAGTGTGGTAGCCATGCTCTCTGTGGGAGAGGGCGCCAGCAAGGAGGCCCTTGAACAGATCAAAAAGGTGGGGAGCAACAATATCATCATCACCTCCATGAAATCCGTGGAAGAGGAGACAGAGACCAATCAGCGAGGGCCCCGGATGAGCATATACGGCCTCACGTACGAAGATCGTGAAAGAATAGCCCGGACTTTTCCGGCCGTAAAGCAGACGGTTCCGGTCAAGCTGATCAGGGAGGAGGCGCATATCGGGGAGAGATCCATGGAGATTCGCGTTGTGGGGACGACCCTGGCATGGTTTGATATTGTCAGAAGACCTCTCCTTGCCGGGCGCATCCTTTCCCCTTCAGATTTTGAAGGGCATTCCGCAGTGGTGGTTTTGACCGAGTATGGGGCTCGGAGGCTTTTGGCGACAAAGAATACCATCGGAGAGAATCTTCGTATCGGCACCGATAACTTCATGATTGTCGGAATTGTCAAGAGCGAAGGGGGAAAGGCTGCGGATTTACAGCTGCCGGACCAGGAAGTGGATGCCTATATCCCGATCAATATCGCCAAGACCTACTATGGTGACACCACCCGCGACGGTACGGATAGCAGAGAGATGAAGCAGGTGGAGTTGGACCAGGTAATCCTGGAAGTGGAGGATCTGGAACACGTGGAGGCTGTTGCCAAGGGTATAGAGGTCATGCTGGATCGGTTTCATACAAAGAAGGACTATGCCATGAGCGTTCCCCTGGCCCTTTTAAAGCAGGCGGAGGCCACAAAGAGGACATTCAACATCGTTCTGGGATCCATCGCCTGTATCAGCCTTCTGGTCGGCGGAATTGGCATCATGAATATCATGCTGGCCTCGGTGACGGAAAGGACCCGTGAGATTGGAATCAGACGCGCCATCGGCGCCAAGAGAAAGCAGATCATCACCCAGTTCCTTATCGAGACGGTGGTCCTCTCTACCCTCGGAGGGATCGTCGGGCTTGGTCTCGGGATCTTTATCCCGCTGGTGATTACCCTTACAGCAGGTATGCCCACGGTGGTGACCCCCCTCAGTGTGATGCTGCCCCTATTTATCAGTATCGCCATCGGCATCGTTTTCGGTCTGTATCCCGCCGCACGCGCCGCCGAAGTGGATCCCATTATCGCCCTGAGACATGAGTGATTGTTTAGGAGGCCACATCTCAAGAACCGAAGGCCGATCCATGATTGCGCTAGGGGGTGCAAGCAGGACTTTTAAAATTATTTCGGAGTGTTAAAGGTCGCCTCCGGAAAGCCTTCTTTGGGTATCCTCCCATTCATCCAGAAGTTCCTCCGGGATGTCTTTATCATTTCTCAGTGGAGGGGCGAGAGAGCCCATTTCCCGTACCACTCTTTGGGTGACATTTTGGACCGCTCCAGTGGCGAGATTGACTTCAAAGAAAAACCCGCTTTCTCCTGAGCCTTCTTGGAAGCTAAAAATTCTATATTCGTAACCAACGAGATACACCTGGTCGTCTTTTTTGTTTACCCTCCAACCCATGGGCCGGACTTCCTCCCCCTTTTCTATAAGCCACTTATCAATACTATGTTTCACTGATAACTCGCCTCCCAGAGCCAGTGAATCTTCAACCAGTCTGATGGCTCTTTCTTCCGGTCGGAGTCTTTGTTGGCATCCAACATGGGGGAATGCGGTGATGATCACAACAAACATAAGGAATGCTTTATTCACGTTCAGTCCCTTCTAATAAACCATCAAGAGAATCAACAGAGCATGATGATCTTCCTGATCATCGCCTTCCCCGTGCGGGCCACGAGGAATCACCCAACCATCCAATAAGGCGTATTCCGCTGATTTCACACAACGAAACCATCATAAACAATATCAAAGAATAGGGAAAGGGGATATATAGGTAGTCCCTTTTTCTCCCATGAGGTTTAGATTCTTTTTGAGTCAAAAGAATGAAAACCAATTTTTGTAATTATGTTAGTAAAGATATAACCAGGACAAGTACGAATAAATTAAGCCAAGAAATGACAATCGCAAGGTCTGGTTATTCTTGACATGCTTTACAGTATATGAGATTTTTGTTCATATCTTATTATATCTAGTTGTTTTTATATTGAAAATGCACAGCGAGCGCATTCCTTGTAGCTTTCTACGGGGTTAGCGGGCGAATTACAATAATAGAAAGATCCTTACATTTGGAAGATTCCCCGCGGCTTGCCGCGGGGAGCGTCAGTTTGTTGTATCTTTTCTGTTCATCAGGAAAATCTATTCAGTTATTTTTTCCATCTATGCGAGGTTTTTTTGGGCGAATGTGCTCATTAACCAAGTAACTTGAAACCAAATCTTCAATTTCTTTCACCAGTAAAGAGGATTTATCTCATTCTTTGCGGGAGCGGAAGAAAGAGTTTGCATGCCACATTTTTGTTTTTTCCTTCAAATCTATGAGATCTCCAAAAAGAGCTATTACTTGGGAGCAAGAATGATCTTTCAAAATCAACATGAAAGCAACTCTTGCGGTTCAATTTGCGCTTGGGAATTTCTGCTGTAAGGTGTTCTGTCTGTAAAAGGAGTGTAACATGAAACCTATTTTTCGAGTTATATATTTGGCATTACTCACTTTTTCCGTGCCATTGACAAATCCATCATCCGTCATGGCCCAAGACGTCCAAGCCTGGGAGAACCTCAGTCTTTACGGAGGCTACATATATGACATCGCCATCGATCGTTCCAATCCTGACAAGATGTTTGCCGGAACCCACATGGGGGATGGACTTTTTGTGACCACAGACGGAGGGGCCCACTGGCAAGCCGTAGAGACGGAGAATGTCTTTGAAGGAGAAGACACATTTAAGGATCACGCCGTGTGGAGTATAGAGATTGCACCAAGCAACCCTAATGCGGTCTGGGTCGCTCATAATTTCTGGGTTGGGAAAAGCACAGATGGTGGACAGACCTGGCTTCATATCCGGAACAGCAGTATGCAGAGGGATTGCACGGGCTGTGGGGGCACGACTGACAATTTTCGGTACTGCATGTCTCTCGCTGTGGACCCGAATGATGACGGAAAAGCGTATGTGGGGACAGGAGGCCCTTGGAATACCTATGAATCAGGCGGCATTTACAGGACGGACGATGGTGGTGTCTCGTGGACAAAAATGAATCAAGGAAATAATTTTGATTTCGCGGTGGTGTCCTTGGCCATTGATCCGCAAGAAAGCCGCATCATATGGGCTGTTACAAACTCCTATGGAGTTGGTGTATGGGGCGGAACACTTTATCGGAGTGAGGACGAAGGGGAAACCTGGGAGGAGATTTTCTCCCTGACACCTATGGGTGGGGCCTTTCTAACCATTGCTGTGAAGCCGAATGATTCCAATGTTGTTTTCACCGGAAGTGGCTATGGGGTGATAAGGCACGAATTTGATGGAGCATTTTGGCAATACCAATGGCCGGTAATTTCAGATGACTGCTATTCGGCCTGGGACATCACCTTTGATCCACAAGATCCTGATGTTCTTTACGCTGCTTGGAGAAACACCTATTTTGGGGATTTGCTTCCAAGGATTTCAAGAAGTGTGAATGGCGGTACTGACTGGGAGACGTATATTGTGGACCACGATTTCCGTGCACTTGCCGTTCATCCAACAGATCGTGAACGCCTATTCGGTGGTGACGCTAGCCTCGGTCTATTCAGGAGTCAAGACCATGGCCAAAACTGGGCTCCTATGAACAACGGCATTAATGCGATCATTGTATATGATGTGGACATCGATCCCAATGATTCGTCTCACTTCCTCGTCGGGACCGGTTCCGGCACGTACGAAAAACAGGAAGGAGCGGACTGGTCGCGGCTTACAGCATATGAAACAAGGTCCATCCGATTTCACCCCACGGATAGCCTTACCTCCTATGCAGGCCTCCGTTCAGGCTACCTGGCGAAGACAACGGACGGAGGTCAGAGTTGGTCTTATACACAACTGCCTTCCGGTGGATACATAGAGGACATAGAAATCGATCCTTTGAATACAGAAACCATATACCTGGCCAGCTACGGAGGAGTTGTCTATCTGACCGAAGATGGTGGGGTCTCTCTGTCCGAAGTGCTGACCGGCGAAAATCAAAACGGGGAGGCATATGGTTTTAACACAATAGCCATCGATCCTTCCAACCCTCAACATGTTTTTGCAGGGGGCGGGAATTATTGGGCACCAAAGATAGATGGAGATCTCTGGGAGAGCGAGGATAGGGGAATGACATGGACCAGAAACTCACTGAGTGCCCAGAATGTGATTGTCAATGATCTGCTCATCGATCCCGCAGATCCGGACATCATGTATGCCGGTTGCGGGTACAGCGGTGGTACGGAAAATCCGGTATACAGAAGCACGGATGGTGGGATCACATGGGATACTTCCTTCAGAGGTATCCCAGAGTTGAGGAGGGCACTGTACTCGATTTGGGGGTCTTCCGCAACGGATGTCTTTGCTGTAGGCTCTGATGGCAGGATCCATCAGTATAATGGTGATCGTTGGACCCAAATGCCCAGTGGAACAGAAGATATCCTTCGCGGCGTTTGGGGTGTCAATGGAACCAATATCTTTGCCGTGGGCTTTAATGGTAGGATTCTTCGTTATGACGGTAATGACTGGTCTTCCATGGCGAGCAATACAACAGAACACTTGCTCAATATATGGGGTGATTCACGGACTAATATTTTTGCCGTGGGATATAACGGCACGATTCTTCATTATGACGGTAATGACTGGTCTCCCATGGCGAGCAATACAACAGAAAATCTATGGGGAATATGGGGATCTTCGGGAACCAACATCTTCGCCGTGGGCGAAAACGGCACCATTCTCCACTATGAAGGCAATGACTGGTCTCCCATGGCGAGCGGTACAACAGAAGAACTGGATGGAATATGGGGAACTTCAGGAACCAACATCTTTACTGCAGGCGGGAACGGCACCATTCTCCACTATGATGGCAGTGACTGGTCTGCTATGATCAGTGATACGACAAGATGGCTGCATGATGTCTGGGGGACTTCGGAGACCCATATTGTTGCTGTCGGGGTCAACGGTATAATTCTCAACTACAATGGCAGCGTATGGAACCAAACGATCCTTGGGACCAAAGAGTCATTCCAGTGCATCTGGGGGACTTCCGAAGAGAACATCTTTATGGGAGGAGATTATGGAGGCATCTTTCACTATGACGGCCATTCCTGGAGCACACTCAAAGAACCTGGGGCTACCTGGAATGCCGTAACGGACCTGGAGTTTCATACGAAAAACACGAATATCATCTATGCCGCCACGACTCAGGCGGGAGTTTACGTCTCTCCCAATCGAGGCTCGAATTGGCTGAATCTCGGAAAACCTGTCTTGTCAGTGCACGCGATTTCGACCTCATCACTCTATGCGGCCACCCAAGCCGGACTATTACAATGCACGGGAACCGGTGTTATCGCCGGACAGGTGATCGATGCAGAGACAGGAATGCCTATTGATCATGCGACAATCTTTAGCGATCTGGGTATCAAAACCAACTGTGTGAACGGCGAATACATGATGGTCAACCCGGCCGGGGTTTATGAATTGACCGCCATCAAAGATAACTACGCAAATGAGACCCTCATAAACGTCACGGTTTATGGGGGTGATGTGAGTTGGGTAAATTTTGAGATGGAGCAGGGTGCATCTACGGCACGCATAGAACAGACTGGGGGGAGTGGCAGTGGTGGAAGCGGGTGCTTCATAGCAACCGCAGCCCAAGAGTCTTGGATGGCAAAAGAAACCGAGTGAGACTATCGGGAAAAGAGCAACTCTCTGATTCATGTTACAGGATGCACTTGAATGACGTCATTTTCAGTCAGTCAAAAGGAGGCCGGCAATAATGAGTAAACGGAACGTCTTTTACATTGGGATTGCTGTTCTTATCCTGATGAATCTTCAGGCGAACTGGTGTTGGCCCGCCACGGTCTTCCAACAGGTGGGAGTGGCCTCTTCACCGAATCCCGTGGGCTCCGGGGCAAGGGCGACGGGAATGGGCGGCGCCTTCATAGGAATTGCCGATGATGCAACAGCTGCTTCATGGAACCCTGCTGGCCTCATCCAGCTGGAAAAGCCTGAACTGTCCCTTGTGGGTGCCTATTTCCATCGTCGTGAACAGTTCACTTCAAACAGTCATCCCGAGATCAACAATGTGGGAGAGGCAGATGGCACCAATGTCAATTATTTCAGCTTTATCTATCCCTTTCATTTTTATCGAAACATGGTAGTCTCACTTAACTATCAAAGACTATATGAGTTTGAACGTCATTTTGCCCATCGTCTCGATTTTTCTTCTGAAGGATTGGATCTTTCACAAATGAAACGCTTTGATCAGGATGGATCGTTTGGGGCCTTGGGATTGGCGGCTGCCGTTGAAATCAGCCCCTCAATTTCCCTTGGGGCGACTTTGAATATCTGGTCTGACAAATTGCTCTGGGACAATGGTTGGACTGAAACCTATATTGAACATTCGTTGGGGACCCTGGGAGGCGTTCCTGTGACGATTGATACACAGATCTATGAGGAATATTCGGATTTCAGGGGAATCAATGCAAACCTTGGAATCACTTGGAATTTCTACAGAGACTTCACCTTGGGTGCTGTTCTCAAAACGCCTTTCGAGGCAACCATCGACCACGAATTCAGGATCTCACAGGAAAGCATATTTGCTCCTCCTGTAGATACTACCGTAACAAGCGGACAGCATGATCTGGAGGAAGTATATTTGGATATGCCCTTGTCCTACGGAATCGGTTTGGCTTGGCGACTCTCAGATGCCCTCTCCATCGACTTGGATATTTACAGGACACACTGGAGCGATTACATCTTAGCCGACTCTCAAGGAAACAGATTTAGCCCCATTGACGGTCGACCTGAAAGCGAATCCCGTGTTGATGATACGACCCAGGCTCGCATCGGAGGGGAATATCTCTTTATCTTTCAGGAAAAGAACATGGTTGTGCCGGTGCGGGCAGGGCTCTTTTACGATCCAGAACCATCAGCAGGAAGTGATAAGGAATATTATGGAATAACCGTTGGAACAGGTGTCGCCTATAAGCGGTTCGTCTTTGACGTGGCATATCAGTTCAGGTGGGCGGACGGCGAGAATGCCGGTAATCTGATTGCCGCTTCCGAGGCCGATGTTTCCCAACACACTTTTCTTGCATCAGTCATTTTTCATTTTTAGATTCTCATGTTGGAATAACGGGAATGTGAAGTAATGGGTTTTGGGAGGATGGATCTTCGACATTCCATGATTCCACCATTATAGTATTCTATATGCGAGGCACAAATCCTGCTTTCGAATGAATCCATTTATTCCAGAGTAATCCGGAATTTTCCAGGCGTTGAATTCGGACGTGAGGCTGTTATGCCTTCCAGACGCATGTCTGGTTCTGGTTTCTCCTGCCCTTTAACGACTCGGGCGCCACATCCATCGGGCTGAATAGAGACGACCTCCAAGACCAAATCCGTATCTATGACTCTAAATCTTGTTCCAATTGTCGCACCCTCTTCTTGGCCTATATTCAGGATGACCTCGTTCTCTTTAACTTCTGATATTTTTCCGCGAAGAGGGTAAGACTTCTCAAGTCTTTCCAAGAGCCCCTCAGATAATTTTTCGGTGAGAACAGAAACCGGTACAGCAGCACCAAGGGATTCATTCATCGCTGAAAGGATACGTCCTGTCTCCGTTTCAATAAGACGGATGGATACCTGTGTCTGCGGACCCGAGTAGACCAAACTTCCTGCAAGAATGATCCTAGCAGCCAGAAGTCTACCTAAAGAGAGGGCTGCATCGCGATCCGCGAGTTTAGAGGTGCTCAACCTGAGTTCTTCAAGCAACTTATCCAGAACGGCACGCTCCACCACCTGGACACGACTGTGCGCGAGTAAATGCTCGGAAATGCCTGAGGCAAGGAGTCGTTCTTCCCCTTCTCGAAGAGAATTTCCTTGCACTTCAAAATCCATGATCAACAGGGTCAGAGGGGTGGACGTCCAGCCGTCGGTCGGCAAGGTTAAGGGGGCAGATTCCGGGCTTTCGAGCAACTCCTTGACCAGTCGGTCGATTTGTTCCCTCTTCTCCCGTTCCCGGCCAAGGGTAACTCTCTTGTTTATCTCGTTTTTTATAGCAGCAAGGACCTGATCCTGCGGCGCGATGCTATGGGCCTTTGTCAGAAGGCTAAACGCTTTATCGTAATCTCCTTTGTCATCGAGAATTAGGGCCTGCGAAAGGTATCCCAGTTCGCTCCCCGGGGCCGCATTCGTGGCCCGGCGGTAATATTCTAAGGCGCCCTGCTGGTCTTTTCTAAGGGAAGCGACACGGCCTAATCCCATAAATATCTCAGACTCTTGCACGTCAGTTCCCTTTGGAGCCTTTAGCCCTTTTTGGTAAGAAGCCTCGGCCGCATCCAGTTTTCCCCTTCTCAAATGAATATTTCCCTGAATCAAGTAGGCCAAACGAACTTTGGGGCCCGTCTCTTCCAAGATCTCGCAGGTCTTCAGCGCCTGATCGTAATCACCTTTATTATAATAGCTGATGGCCGCATTTTCATATTCAACAGTATCCTTGTTTAACAATCCCGGATAGCCGAAAAGCAGCATGTAGAGCAGCACGGCCATCCCTCCGGCCAGGCCCAGCCACCGCCATTTCTTCTTCTTGGAGCCAACCTCACCAAAATCGATTATCTCTTCCTTTGCCCTGACCTCAACCGGGACCCTCCGGAGGGAGGCAGGCTCTGGTTTCTCTCTTTCTTCAGACCGCATCACCTGATCCGCATAGTTAATTGTGGGATCTCCATACAAGACATAGCTTGCCCAAACGATGGTCTCCTCACCATATTTTCTGATCAGTGCTCGTCTGGCCTCGCGTACAGCTCCCCCTACAGTCATCCCCGAAAGAGCTCCTTTGTAGCTTTCCATGGCGAAGAGCATGCTTGCCTCATCCTGTATTTCCCAGAAGGTTCCCACATAGTGTTTAACTCCAGTCAGGATAAAGGCGTTGGCCAATCCGAAGATTTCATTCTCAAAATCCTCCTTTATGCGCCATGCCTCGGTTCGGGCAGACTGACATGCATTTGAGAAGATTAGAGCAGGCATTGCACCGGTACCGGCCAGACTTACGATATCTTGTGCCCTTAAGATGCCATCGCTCAAGCGCCACCCGCCCTCTGCTGGGTTCTGCGGGTCATGTTCCGCATGACCTGCAAAATGGACCAAGTCAAAGTTCCTTATCTTTTCTTTGATGAGATCCGCGGTAACGCCATCTGATCGCAATGAAACGCTTACGAATTCCTTATACCTATCCATAAAATCCCGTAGGCGGATTCCTTCCTGATAAGCACCCTTCAAGTCGCCTTTGGGATCGGCGAGAATCAGCATCTTGAAGGGCCGTCCCAAAGAACGTGCTCTGGTTCCAGGTAGGGTCTGCCTCGTCTTGACCAATCGGCCCATGCTGAATCGCTGGCACAGAAACTTTCGCCCATCATGGAGTAATTCCCACGGGATGTGAACCAATTGATCGTCAAGGTTCAGTATGAGATGGTCGCCTTTGGCCTCTTTGATCTTTTCCTTCACATCAAGCGTAAACAGCTCATCACGGAGAACCTGTCCCAAATCTCTAAGTTTTGTGAGCACCTCACGGCTAAGACAGCCCTTTCGATTTGTATTGTTCAGAGTCTCCACGATTTCTCGGCAACGGGCCCCGACCCTGTCCATGGATACGGAAATTTCCTCATAGTGCCTGATAGTGCTCACCTCACCGGCTCTCTGCTCGTGGGCACCAATATTCAGATGGTCTCCTTCCCGGGTGATCTCAAGCTGGAGCACCTTAGAAGGGGGCCTGATCTTTTTTCTATCGGGGATATTTCTGACTTGCCCCCTAACCTCTATACTCCGAACGATATCCTTTTCTTGCCAGACCACTCGGTAAAGTTCCAGGAGTTCAGGCTTTCCCTTAACCTGGGCGGTCCCGTGAAGCCTGCAGAGGATATCCTCACTGTCGCAGATTTCCTCATATACGCTCTTCTCTATCAATATTTGATCGGGACCCGCCTGGTCTTGGATACGGGACGCGACGTTGACCGCGTTGCCGCTAGTACGATCCTCGTCGACAAGCATTTCACCCGTGTTGATTCCAATTCTCACGTGAATCTCGTCCGCTTGGGATGCCTTACGATTGTATTCTTCAAGACTTTTCTGAACGGCAACGGAGGCTTTGACAGCGGACAGGGTTGTTGAAAAAGAGGCCATAACGCCGTCCCCTATCAAGTCCAAAACTGTGCCCCCGTTCTTTTCAACGGTAGGCAGGACAATGTCATGGTATTTCTGAATCCAGGCACGGCCTTTAATATCCCCCCACTTGTCCAAGTATTGGGTAAAGCCGCAAACGTCGCTGAAGAATACAGTCATTTTTTTCTGAAACTTCTCTTGTAGAATTTCATCAAGACGTTCCCTCTCTCGAAGAATCTGCTCTATCTTACCAAATTGGGGTTTGGTCCTTTGGGTATCATTTTCTGCCATGATGAGACTCCTTGATCTCGAAAAAGTAAGTTCCGAGCTTTACCCCGTCTTTTGAAAAGTCGAACGCATAATGCTCAAAAGGAATGTCCTCAAAAAGCACATATTCACGGTCTATAAGGTATGAAGAAATCACCCTTTCCCCCTTTTTCAGGCTGACCCTGACCCCCTTCTTATATTTGCTCGCCTCTGACAGCCTCACTCTTATGTGGGCTTTGCCCTTCGTTGTTTTTTCAACCTCGATTTCTGTCTCAATTTCTCTAAAGATCTTTCTGAGATGAACAAGACCATTGGATACAACTATTTTGGAGCCTCTGATTGGGGCAAAGGCCATTCGTCCCCATAACAGAGGTCTGAGAAGATCCAATACCCGTGCGTACAAGCGCCTAATAGAAACCCTTAACCTTTCTACCGAGGGTCTGTTTGACAGTGAAATCTGACTTTGCACGAGTCGCACGGCAGCCTGAGTCACGTGGTTCGGAGCCGGATTCAATTGAACGCCGTCGCTATCCCTGAGAAGGCTTTTTACAACCAAGAATCCTTCCAGACACGTCTCACAGTCTGAAAGGTGCGCCTCTGTTTCAGACCGATCACTACCCGAAAGACGGCCCTCCACATAGTCGGCAATCATTTCTTCACTAGGACATATTTTGGTCATGGCAATCCCTATCCATTTATTCAACAGTGATCCTCTATTCGCTATAAGGACCAAGCCTCTTATTCACTCCTCTATTCATATAGACACAAGAATCTCGGGTTTCCTACAGTTGTAAATCGTTTATTTTGACATTGAGGACACGTAAGACTTCAGCTTCCGAACAGCCCTGTGTTTGATCGTATAGGCATTCGGCACCGAAATCTGCATGGTTTCAGCTACATCTTCTATTGGGGTTCCTTGGTCAAAATAGAGCCTTATAAAGAGGCGGTCTCGCGGTGGGAGGCTCTGTATTCCATTCTCCACTAATCGATCTTGTTCCTCGTTCTGCATGAGAGTCAGAGGATCCATCTCTTCTCCAATCAGCTTAGACAGATCCTCGAGGGGAGTTCGTTTCATTTGCCAAGCTATGGCATCCATCCCTTTTTTCCTGATATGATTCAAAACAACTCGAACTGCAACAACCCTGATCCACGAGGCAAGACTGCATCCGTTTTTGCCTCGATATTGTTTGAGTTTTCGGCATCCATGTTCAAAGAGCTGAAGGAAAATCGTGTTATGAAGATCTTCCAGATCCTGAGGAGTAAAAGAAATGTTTTTTTCCACTAGGGTGTGCTGGACACTATGATAGACCAGGTTTGAAAAGCGCCGAACCAGAATCTCAGATGCATTTCTGTCTCCTGTGATACATTTGGACAGCAGCCGTCGATCTTCCTCAAGAGAAGGGTTCATTCCGTTATGACCTTATCCTGGCGGCTTATAGAGCTATTCTCACCGTCAATGATTTCCGCCTTTGACATCTCCTGCATTACCTGGATGACGCGGGCTCGCCCGATAATGACGTTATCTGCACCAACTGCCTTACCGGTGAGTGGGTCTTCTATGGGGTCTTCACGGTAGACAATGAACCTCCTATGCAGCTTGATTCTGTCTTGCCCAAGATCAGTAAACAGATGCTCCCCTTTTTTCTGGATAACATGGCCATCCAACAAGGGAAACTCCCGATGGAACTTAACGGCCATCCCTTGTGCCAAGTCCCTCAGCGCCGGAAGATCCTTCACCTCACCGTAAACGTCCTCGGTGGCTAGAATCTCGGAGGTTTCTGTGTCTATTATCCGTCCCACTATTTCGATCCCTGTTCTTGTCTCAATCATGCTACCGGTTATGACGGATTGGGCAGCGGCTAATCTGCCCAGTCTCAAGGCTGTGCTCCTATCAATAAGCTCTGTGCGGCTGAGTTTTTGCTCTTCAAGAACAATATCAAGTCTCTCCCGCTCCACGACCTGGAAACGGTTCTGATCGACCAAGCCGTCAATCAGGTTATCCTGAAAGGAGAGGCTTGCCTCTGATACGGCACCTTTCTGCTCAAAAGGGAGGACCGTTAAGCTCAAACGCTCATCCAACTGAAGGGCCTTAGGAACTCCTCTTATGATTGAGATTTTCTTTTCTGCCGTATTTCCTGCCTCATCCCTGGCCTCAATCAAAATATTATTCTCCCCTTCCTCAAGATCTGCCATGTGGTTAAAAAAAATGCGTTTCCCTTTATGGCGGAGGATTGAATGATGATTAATGGTCAAGCCATCAATCGGGTTTTCATCACTGATTTCTCCTTCAATGAATACCTTTTCAAGAAAGACTTTCTGGGAAGTTGTCCAATCCTTCAGCTTAATGATAGGGGGGGTCGCATCTTTTGAGCCGAAGAGTTGACCCGCCACGAGAGGAGTGTCATTTGAATCCGCCCAGGCCAGCCTAAAGGGCGCCCGATTGACGGACCCAGCAGTAATGGGAATCGTGGCGGATGTCCGGTTTCCTAATCGATCTTGTGCCACCAGTTCCAGATGGCCTTCTCTTATCGGAAGGCTTTTAGTAAATGAGACATTCACGCCTTTGTGAACAGGAATTGATTCACCATTAATACTCAGATCAGATACACCCGCTTCATCAAAAATGGCCCCATGAATCGTCACGCCCTTTCCCGTGGCAACCTGGTCAACCCGTAGGTCCTCCAAGGTAATGATTGGCCCTTCCCTGTCCACATGGATCATGACCTGGTGTTTAGTGAGTTTTCCTAGAAGATTATTTGCCTCCACCTCTATAGCATGTCTTCCCTGGGGAAGTGAAAGAGTCTCTTTGAAGGGAACATGTTTTTGTGATCCCTCCAGAAACAGGGGCGTTCCGTTTATCGTGATCTGGGATATGTAATGATCGTCTTCAGCAACACCGGAGATCACCACGGAATCTCCTTTTGACCAGATCTCTTCATCTTCGAAATCCAGGGTAAGAAAAGGAGGAGAAACCGCCTCCCCTTCTCTCTCAATCAATGCCCTCCGGACTCGGTCAAGGTAAAAACGGGCTTTATCAGAAGGAAAATGGCTTAGGGAGAGCTCCAATTCCATTTCGGCTGCCTCCATGTTGTCCGCATAATAGTAGACGATACCCAACTCCCGGTGGGGAAAGTAATCCATGAAGTGCATGCCATAGGTACGAGCCATTCTTCGATCACTGCTACGTTGTCTGATGGCCTCCTTTAGATCCTCTGTGGCCTCCACATAAAATTCCCCTTCAGCGTAGGAGAGGCCCCTCTCGTAGTAGTTCCACCATCGATGCCGAAAAGCTCCCTTGACTTCACCATAGACTCTGCCGTCTTTGACATAAACAGGCTTGGGAGACTCCACGGCACATTGGCAGAAGGAAAAAAGGAATACAACTGCCAAAAAGATAAACAGAATAGAATTTGTGATCTTTTTCATCATTTCATTCTCTTTCACTATGACCGGATAACGTGCGGACTGTTGGATCATTATCTTCGCCCGTCAGTCGGCTATAGTTAACAGCATGAGTACCTAGATGGGCAGAAAGTTTGCGCTCAAATCCTTGGGGAGGCATATTTTCACCCCCTTTGATATAAGAAAGGGTTAGATGTTCTGCACCTTGGAAACCAAAGCCCCCAAGGGGAGTACAGCATTCCTTTAGGGGCAAACGTGGGGACTTTCTCGAAAGCTCTTTTCATAGCTTCCACTGACATTTTAAAGGTTAGCAATAAAAATTGTTGATATTTAATGTTAATTTAGGATAGTTGGGCATGCATTGTCAAGATATTCTTGTCTTCCCTCTGGAGGCACTCTGAACCGGTTAGGACTGATCGTTGCAATAGATATAATTGATCCATTTAAAGCATTATTACAATAGATTGCACACGTTTGTGTATATGTCATGAACTCGTAGTTTTTAG
>JAFGFY010000167.1 GCA_016930795.1 Deltaproteobacteria bacterium | reverse complement strand
TTCAGAAAGCGGGAAAAACACATATTGGAGGTCTGCACATGGAGCAACTCAAGCAAAAAGCCGGAGAAGAAGCCGCTAAGCGCGTTGTCAATGGTCAACGAATCGGTCTCGGAACCGGCTCAACCGTAAGGTACTTTCTGAAAGCCCTTGGCCGTCGGCTGGCTGAAGGAGACCTATCCGACATTGTGGGGGTCCCCACCTCGGAGAGGACAGAGACGCTAGCGCGCTCTCTCCACATTCCATTGACCACCCTAGAAGAAGCGCCTATGCTAGACCTTTGCGTGGACGGCGCGGACGAGGTAGATCCTCAACTGAATCTGATTAAGGGTCTTGGCGGCGCCCTTTTACGAGAAAAGATTGTGGCATCAGCTAGCCGATTCTTCATTGTCATTGTCGATAGGGCAAAGCTCGTAAAGAAGCTGGGAGAGGATTGCCCTGTTCCGGTCGAGATCCTCCCATTCGGTTGGAACATTACAGCGGAGCAGATCAAAGTGATCGGCGGCAAACCCGTGCTTCGAACAATAAACGGCTCTCCATACAAGACGGACCAGGGGAACCATATCTTGGATTGTCATTTTGGAGCGATTGGGAATCCTCGGGAATTGGGACGACAACTCGATTCATTTCCGGGAGCGCTGGGACACGGACTGTTCCTGGGCTCTGCGAATGAAGTCATTATAGGGACGCCGGATGGAGTTGACGTGCTTAAACGCTAAGGCTTAAATGATTGCCTCGCCCCCCTCCTCCACGTTTCTGAAAAAATGCGCTTTTTCCAGGTTCAAGATCAGATCGATGTTTTGATGGGGTCTTACCTCCGTGTCAGCGCTGAGCAGAGCCGTCATAGAATTCTCGCCGATATTCACATTTAACGAAATTTCCCTGCCTAGCGGTTCTACCGCATTGACCTCCGCACGGACGGCCGGCTTGTCCAGAGAATGGTGATAATCGGCGCCTTTTTCACATATATGTTCCGGCCGAATACCAAAGATCAAATCCTTCCCCTTTGCTGAGGTCAAATCGTGTGCCATCGAGTCCGGGAGAGGAATCTGAAAGCCTCCCATACCTAAATGAAATCGTGAACTCTCTTCAAAAAGGCGGCAGGGAATAAGATTCATGGCCGGACTTCCAATAAACCCCGCGACAAAGAGATTGACCGGCGTGTTGTATAGAACAAGGGGACGCCCTACTTGTTGAATAAGACCCTCTTTCATGATCACAATCCGATCGCCCATGGTCATAGCCTCCACCTGATCATGGGTCACATAGATGACTGTCGTTTTTAAGCTATCGTGTATTTTCTTGATTTCTGTCCTCATCTGAGCCCGGAATTTTGCATCCAGATTACTCAGAGGTTCATCGAATAGAAAGACCTCCGGATCCCTCACGATGGCCCTGCCCAATGCGACTCTCTGCTTCTGGCCACCGGACAGCTGCTTAGGTTTCCGCTCCAACAGGTCCTCAATGCCTAAGATCTCAGCCGTCTTCTGTACCCTTTTCTTGATCTCCTTTTTGGGAACTTTTCGCATCTTCAGGCCGAATGCCATATTGTCAAAAACCTTCATATGGGGATACAGGGCATAGCTCTGAAAGACCATGGCGATATTTCTATCTCGAGGTGGAAGCTGATTGACCAATCGATCATTGATATAGATCTCTCCCTCGCTGATCGTCTCAAGCCCCGCGATCATTCGTAGGGTAGTGGTCTTGCCACAACCCGAAGGTCCCACAAGGACCACAAACTCTTGATCAAAGATCTCCAGGTTGACATTCCTCACGGCAACGGTTTGGTCAAATTTCTTTGTGATTCTCTTTAGCCGAACATTCGCCATCTGTTCAATTCTCACAGACTTTTCAGGCTAGACATAAAAAGGAGCTGGGCCATCATAAAGAAAGATCAGAGTCCAGTCCCTTCGATAGCCCCAAAAGGCCAAGTTTATTTGATCGAACAAACCAAGGAAATCTCGTCGGTAGTGATGAGTTTTTGACCGGATGAATGAAAAAAGCTATAGAGATTTTTCCAATTCCTTGAGCAGATCCAGTTTCTTGGTGATATTGTCTTCAATCCAATGGCTATCCCACCACTCTACCGGATCGACAGGGATTCCACTGACCATGATCCCAAAATGGAGGTGATCTCCTCCCGCAAGTCCTGTCTGGCCCGTATGACCGACAATGTCCCCTTTTTTCACTTCCTGCCCGGGTTTCACTGATATCATACTGAGGTGTCCATATAGGGAGGACAATCCTTGTCCATGGTCCACCACGACGGCCAACCCATAAATGCCGTTTCTCTCCGCAAAAACGACTCTCCCGCTATTCGTCGCCTGAACAGGAGAATTGGCCAGAGACGCCAGATCAACCCCAAGATGCACCTGCTCATCCACCTTCTCACCCTGATAGTAGTAATCGCGGTGGTCGGCAAACCTGGCCATAGTCGCGGCATTCTTCTGCCTCACCCAGGTCCCCTCCCATAGTTTTTCCGGGGCCGTTTCCTCCCTCAACTGGTAGAAAACCTCATGGCTTTCTTTTCTCAAGTCATTGTTTATTTCAATATATTTTTCAATTTCGCTCATCCCGGCATCCATTGGATAAAAAGTGAAATATCCCAGGACCCGTTTTAGGAACTCGTCCGTGATGTTCAGTTTCTCAAAGTCGAAGCGTTTTTCGCGGATGTGGTAGTAGAAGCTGGTCTTCGAGGAATTCTCGGCCCTGTCTTTGGCCCAAAGAAATATGGAGGGATCAAGCCCAGCATTATAGGGAAGAGAAAAATAGCAGATATGTATGCCCTTCTGTGATTCTTCATCGATTGGGTAGCCGGGAAAGAAGACTTCGTCAACGAACACGCCACTTTGTATCACATCGGAAGAAGCCTGGTAGACAGTCAAACAGGCCCCTCCACGGTTTACGTTGTGCATTCGGCTAATGGCTCTGATGGCCGGAGGAATAGTATCCACGATCATCCTATGCGCCACCACAGCCATGTTCCCGTCTCCACCGCCTCTTCTGGAGTAATCCCATACACTGACCCTGAGATCGATTTGACCCTGGGTCAGATTAAGCCCTGAGGGATCCACAACAATTTCCTGCTCATGGATTTGAATTCCCCCTTGATTTAAAAACCCTTCAAAGGGAAATTTCTTTTCAAGAAGGATGATTTCCCTGCCTTCTTTCTCAAGGTTGACTTTCAGCTTTTTTAGGCCCCTCTTCACATCGCTGATCTTTAATGTGAATGTTACTTCTCCAGAGAGGAATTCCGGAAGCGGTTCGATGCTTACGACAGGTCTTCCACCCTCAAAAATTTGGGTAATAAACCATCCAAGGAAGCCTGCAATTATGATAAGAGGTATAATAGCGAGGAGATAAAACCTTGTTTTCTTTTTTCCCATGGCTTTCCCAAAGTCATTTTCTTTCTGACGAAGCCATTCCCACTCCGCCAGAGGGGTTTGGCTTTCGGCTCATAAACGGATTTGCCCCGGAATGTTCTCGGGGCAACTCCCATATAGATATCAATTAATCTTGAGGAAGGCAAATCATTTTGTGCCTGAAAGGGAGATCCAATGGATAGTGCTACATATGTGGGAGTCATTGGGGCAGGAGAATGTACTGATTTAACGTATAAAACGGCTCAAAACCTTGGGTTTGAAATCGGCAAAAGGGGTTGGATTCTGGTCTGCGGCGGCCTGGGAGGGGTTATGGAGGCGGCAGCAAAGGGTTGTGTTGAAGCTGGAGGAATGACCCTAGGAATATTGCCCGGTTCAAAAAGGAATTCTGCTAATCCTTACATCAGGATAGCCCTTCCCACCGGTTTGGGAGAGGGGAGAAATCTCCTCGTGGTTAGGGCATCGGATGTCCTGGTCGCTATCTCGGGAGGTTATGGCACCCTATCGGAAATCGCCCTGGCCCTAAAGGCTGGAAAACCGGTCATCGGACTTGAAACATGGGAGCACATTCAGGGCATACAATACGTCTCAACCCCTGATGAAGTGATTGAGAAGATCATGAAGTTCGATTAGGCCTTCAGGGCGAAGGTTGAAGTCAGAGCCCTTACCTTCTTCATAATCTCATCAGGGTCCAGAGTCTGAAATCCCCGGTTTCTCAAGAGAATTCGTCCGTCGACGATGACGTCTCTGACATCAGCGCCAGTGGCTGAATAGACCAAGGACGAAAACGGATTGTAAAGGGGAACGAGATGGGGGCCCTGAAGATCGACTACGATAATATCGGCCTTTTTCCCTTTCTCAATGGTCCCTACTTCCTGTTCAATCCCAAGAACTGCTCCTCCCCATGAAGTGGCCATTTTCAAGACCGTCCGCGCCTCCATACTCACAGGATTGCCGGTAGAAACCTTGCCCAGTTTTGCAGCCGTATCCATCTCCTGAAAAAGATCCAAATCGTTATTCGATGCACAGCCATCCGTTCCAAGACCGACCTTCATCCCTAGGCTTATCATCTCAGCTATTCTAGCCGCACCCGAGGACAATTTCATATTACTTTCAGGCACATGTACAATCTTCACACCCCTCTCTGCAAGAAGCTCTATCTCATCCCGGGTCAGATGTACCGCATGGGCGGCAACCAGCCCTTCATCTAAGATACCCAACTTATTCAAAAAATGAACTGGCCGTTGCCCCGTCTTTTTGATGATCTCATCAACTTCATCAGATGTCTCAGAGAGATGAATCTGTAAGGGGAGAGAAAAATCCTTTGATATCTCCGCGGCTCCTCTAAGGGTCTTTGCCGAACAGGTGGATGGGCTGTGGCAGAATAGACCGGGAGAGATGAGATCTGAAAAGCCGGCCCATTTTTCGATGAACTCCGTACCTTTGATCAGATTTTCCGCCGGATCGGGGATGCCGGGAGCAGGAAAATCTATTACCCCTTGCGCCAAGTGGGCCCTTAGACCCGACCTGTGAACAGCCTGAACCGTATCATCTTCGAAAAAGTACCCATCCATGAAACTTGTCGTGCCTGAAGCAATCATCTCAAGGCAACCCAATAGCGAACCCCAATAGACGGTTTCAGGTCGCAGGTGTTCTGATTCCATCGGAAAGATCTTATCATCGAGCCATTCTCTAAGGGGCAAATCATCTGCCGCCCCCCTGAAGAGGGTCATAGGGGTGTGACAATGGCTGTTGATGAGGCCGGGCATGATGATACAGCCTGAGGCATCTATTATTTCCGCGCTCGCGGGGAATGAAAAGGCCTCATCCATCACTTGAATATCAATGATTCTGTTCTTATTCACACATACTCTGGCCGGGTCGATCGGGCCCTCCCCGTCCACCATGGTAATCAAAATACCACCCTCAATGACGATATCCGGCTCTTCGTGAACTGAATCGCTGAGAGGTTTTGTAGTGATATCCAAATGGGTCATCATTCAGAACGCTTGGGGGAACCGCCTGGTCTGTGACGCAAGGCCAGGTTTCTTATCGCGGAAACAGAGTCTCCACAACAGTCTTTGTGACAGCTCAATGCTGGTGACGGAGAGCTTAACATAATCAAATATGCTTGACATGTCCACACGATCTGATAGGAAACCCTTACGAATTTTGTGTTTCGGAGGTTGTTGAACCGAATCATGGCGATTATAGCCCCTTTTAAGGGTATGTCATACCATTTTGAAGCATTTGACGATTTACCGAAGCTGTTCGCCCCTCCGTACGATGTCATCTCTGAGGAGGAACAGGAGAAATATTACCAGCTCAACCCCTATAACGTCATCCGGTTAATCCTAGGGAAGAGGAAGACCGGAGACTCGGACTGGGATAACCGATATACGCGATCTGCCGAACTCTGGGAGAGATGGCAATCAGAGGGAGTACTGATTCCAAGCAAGTCCCCTTCCATGTACGTTACCTCTCTTACATATGATCCCGGCGACGGCAGTGGGCCAAGGACCAGATGGGGTCTCATTGCCCTCGTACGCATAGAAGAGAAGGACTCGGAAATCATCCTTCCCCATGAAAAGACCTTTTCAGCCCACAAAGATGATCGGTTGAAATTGATGAGGGCCAGCAACGCCCAGTTCAGTCAGGTTTTTGGCGTCTACGAAGATCCTGAGAACACCGTTTTCGAGGCACTGAAAGGGCCCACCCTCACATCGCCACGGATTTCTTTTGAACTCGATGATGGCACAAGGCATAGGATGTGGACCGTAGAGGATCCGGGGATCTTTAAGCAGGTGGCATCTAGTATGCGTGAAAAGCCCATTATTGTTGCCGACGGCCATCACCGATATGAAACGGCACGGAACTTCAGAAACATCATGAGGGCAAGATACGGCCGGCGTCCTCCGAACAGGTCGTTCGAATACGTCATGATGTACCTGACTAACATGAATGATGAAGGACTGACTATCTTACCTTCACATCGTTTGATCAAGAAATGTCAGTCCTTCAGACTTGAGACCTTTCTCGAAAAGCTCAGAGAATGGTTTGAAGTGACCACCCTGCCCTCCTCGAGTTCCGACCTGTCACCCCGGCACCTGGTGTTAAAAAAATTCCTTGAAGAAAAAGGGCATATTACCTCTGCCATTGGGTTTCATCACCACGGGCATCATTCAGATTACATTTTTACCTTGAAACAAGGGGCTCGGCATGACATGGGAGAAGACCTCCATGATTCTCTCAAAGAACTCGATGTCCTAGTCCTCTCCCGGTTGATCTTTCAAAAAGCCCTGGGTTTCAGCGAAGAAGACATGGACAATGAGGAGCTCTTTCACTATCAAAATGATATGGAAAAGGCCCTTTCGGGGGTTGATACGGGTGATTATCAGATGACATTTCTGGTCAATCCCACGAAAATGGAGCATGTCCAAAATGTCACCGCCAATGCCCTGATCATGCCTAGAAAATCAACCTATTTTTACCCTAAGGTCATAACGGGTCTGGTATTCAATAGGATTGATCCTCATGAGATCATCAAACTACCCTGAATTAGAACCTATGCCTGACGAACGCGTGGATACGTTCTTGGATGGACGGATAAAGCTTATCCAATTTAGGAAAGGTTATAGATTCTCCGTTGATGCGGTCCTACTCGCGCAATTTGTATCCATCAAGCGTCATGATGTGGTGGTTGATCTCGGAACAGGTTGTGGGATCATTCCCATTGTTTTGCTCTTGACAGAACCCGTGGGACATGTTTTTGCCCTGGAAATACAACCGGAACTTGCAGAGCAGGCCGCGAAAAATGTCCGGCTGAACGGGTTTGAGCACAAAGTGGATATCATCCTAGGAGATCTCAAACACCCACCTTTGGACCCTTCATCAGTCGATGTCGTCATATGCAATCCTCCGTACCGCCCGAAGAATAGCGGACGTATCAATCCTGATCAGCAAAAGGCCATTGCTCGTCATGAAGTGCTTTCATCCCTAAATGACATCCTTGACACCGCCGCAAAGACATTACGAGCCAAGGGAAGGTTTGTCATTATCTATCCGACTGCCCGTCTCGCAGATCTCTTCATCAAAATGAGAGGTTTCAATCTGGAGCCGAAGAGGCTCAGGATCGTCTATCCGAGTATGCGATCCGACGCCAAACTGGCCTTGATTGAGGCGTCATTGGGAGGTCAAGCGGGCCTGAAGATATTGCCTCCACTGTTGGATCAGGGAGACTTCTCCATCATGAAGTGAATTACCTAGGCCCGAGCCTAAACTCTATAGTCCCCACCGCTTTCCGGCCGAGTCTCTTGTTAAGTTTCTCTTTTATGGTCTCTTTGACGAATCCCAGTTCCTGAAGCCAGATGGGATCTGAAACCCTGACCCGAAGTTTTCCGCTCTTGATCCACTCGGGTTGGGCATGTCGTGCAATGACGGAACCCACTGTCTCTTCCCATACGATCCAGATGCGCCCGTCATCCGGATTGAAGGGGAGTTTCGGATCGTTGAGAAGAGAGGTGATAATCTCTCTTAAAGAAAGCAGGTTCTCTTTTCTATTGGTCATTGACCTGTTCAGACCTCAGGACTCATTGTGCCGGGAGAGGCTCCAAGGGGCCTTTATTCCTTGACGGCACAGATATTTGCCGGTATGTTATCAGAAATCAACTATTTTTCAAGTAGGAGATTCTCATGGCTTGGGATTGGGATAAACTACAACAACAGAGACAGGGGCGGCAAGGAGGGTCACCGCCTCAAATGGATGAGGTGCTCGAAAAGATCAAGAACATTAAAAGAGGCTTCCCAGGGGGCTGGATCATTATCATCATATTTATTGCTTTTATCCTTGCCTGGAATATGATCTATAAAATCGAACCAAACGGTGCCGGGGTCATTCAACAGTTTGGGAAGCATGTCCGAACCACCATGCCCGGGCTTCACGCAAAACTCCCCGCTCCCATAGAAACATTATCCAAAGTCCCTATACGAAAGGTACAGAAGGAGGAGTTTGGCTTTCGAACCCTCCAGGCCGGAGTCCAGACCCGATATGCCTCTGAATCAGCTTATCAGAGTGAATCACTAATGCTCACCGGTGATCTCAATGTGGCTGTGGTCCCCTGGGTCGTTCAATATAACATCAAAAACCCTGAAAAATACCTTTTCAAGGTCCGGGATGTAACCGCGACCTTAAGGGATCTGTCTGAATCCACCATGCGCCTCGTTGTAGGGGACAGGAGCATCACCGAAGTCATTAATAAAAGAGGGGAGATCGCCAATCGCGCCAAGGAGCTGTTGCAGCAGGAGTTGGATGAGGCGGAAACCGGCATTAACGTCACCACCATCGAAATGCAGAAGACCAATGTGCCTGAACCCGTCCAGCCGTCATGGAATGAAGTGAACCAGGCAGAGCAAGAAAAAGAGAAAATGATTGAGCAGGCCAATGCACAATACAACTCCCGAATTCCCCAGGCCAGGGGCCAGGCTGAAAAGACCATCAAAGAGGCTGAAGGATATGCCCTGGATCGTGTCAATCGCGCCCAGGGAGATGCGGCCAGGTTTCTCGCCCTCTACGAAGAATATTCCAAGGCCAAAGATGTAACAAAAAGAAGACTTTACCTTGAAGCCCTTCGCGAGATCCTCCCGAAATTAGGTGATAAATATATTGTGGATGCCGAGCAAAAAAACCTTCTGCCGTTACTTAACCTCGGTCAGCCCATAGGAGGAGAAAAGTGAAACTGAAGATCATCATCGTACTGATTGCCGCTATTCTGGTGGGCCTGTATTTCTGTCTCTACACGGTGGATGAAAGAGAACAGGCGGTCATTACCCAATTCGGAAGGCCCATCGGCGAACCTATCAAGGAGCCCGGTATTGAGTTTAAATTCCCTTGGCAAAAAGCCAATATTTTTCCTAAGAACCTCATGGAATGGGATGGGGACCCGGATCAGATTCAGACCAAGGACAAGAGGTTTATCTGGGTGGATGCCTTTTCCAGATGGAAGATTGTGGATCCCCTCAAGTTTTTCGAAACCGTGAAATATGAGGTTGAAGCCCACGCTATTCTGGACGGTATCCTGAACTCCACGGTTCGAAACGCCATAACCTCAAATCCCCTGATTGAGACGGTCCGGAACACAAACCGGGAGCTGGATACCATAGAGGCCGGACTGGAAGACGCGAAAGAGCAGAGTGATCTGAACATTGCCATAGGGCGTCGACAGATCGCCAGGAATATCCTTGACGAGGCCCAGCCTAAGCTGGAGAAATTTGGCATTCAGCTTGTGGATATTAAGATCAAGAGGCTGAACTATGAAGCAGAAGTGCAAAGATCGGTATTCGAAAGGATGATCGCTGAAAGAAAGAAAATCGCTGAAAAATACCGCTCCGAAGGAAAAGGAGAGGCCCGAAAGATTGAAGGGGATATGGAAAAGGAGATGAAAAAGATCACCTCGGAGGCCTACAAGACGGCTCAGGAAATTAAGGGAAAGGCGGACGCAGAGGCGACACAGATCTATGCTGAGGCATTTGGAAAAGACCCGGAGTTCTATTCATTCATCCAGACCCTGGATATCTACAAAGAGACCATGGATAAAGAGAGTTCCCTGATCCTGTCGACCGATTCGGAATTTCTGAAGTATTTCAAGGGGTATAAAGGAAAGGAGTAGGGATAAGAAGCTAAAGCGGGAATCCATGTATTTTGAGCGGTTGCGGACTCCCGCTTTTCCATCCTCCATAGCAAGCTATTGCGGAGGACGGGCGCGGGAGTGACGGATCTTTGACGTTCTACGAGGTTATCAACCGTGACTTTCCACCCGTTATCTGTAAATCCACAATCTTAAGTTGTACCTTTTCATAACCCCGCCAATCGTTGATCTCAGGCGTAAAGACCATATCAATAGTCTCTCCTTGAAGAGGATGCCAATCGGAGAAACCAAAGCCGATGGCCTCCATGAGACACTCCCCCTGCCCGACCTGGAGTTTCAGGTGTCTTTCTCCCACAACCCTGGAGTGGATGACATCCAGTTTTTGAGAATGAAATAAGGGTTCCGGGTTTCCAGATCCGAATGGGGCCAGGAGTTGAATGTCCCTGATTATGTCTTCATTCAAAGCCGAAATCGGTATGCTCCCGTCAACCTCGATTCTTGGAATCAGGTCATCCTTGCTCAACACCTCCTGGGCAAGATCTTCCAGTTCGTCGTTCAAGGCCTGGATATGAGAAGCCTTCAGAGTAAAACCGGCCGCGTGGTAGTGCCCTCCGAATTTCTCAAAAAGGTGTGAAAGTCTCTCTAGGGCCTGGTGAAGATTGAAGCCGTCTATACTCCTGCCTGAACCGACGGCCACTCCGTTCCGGACATCCAACAACAGGGTAGGCCGATGGTATTTACTCACCAATCTAGATGCCGCAATCCCCAGAACACCGCGATGCCAATTATTTCCTGAAAGGACTAGGGTCCTTCGCTCTTCCAAATCCTGCATGGAAATGATCTTTTCCTCAATTTGTTCGAGGATTGCTTGTTCAATACCTTGACGCTCGCTGTTTAGGCTATTGAGTTGATGGGCTAAGTGCCGGGCAAGAGACTGATCCTCCGTGGTTAGAAGCTGTACGCCTATTTCCGCGCTCCTCAACCGTCCCGGGGCATTCAGACGCGGAGCCAATTTATAGGCCAGATCATAGGGCGTGATCCTGGAGGTATTTAGGGCGGCGATCTCTTTCATGGCCTCTATGCCGGGCCAAGATGGGCTTTTCATCCTCTCGATTCCCCATTTCACTAATATCCTGTTTTGGTTAAGTAGAGGGACCATGTCCGCCACGGTACCCAGGGCCACCAGGTCGAGGTAGTCTTTAAGGTCCGGCTCTTCCCTGTTCTCGAACCACCCCTTATCCCGCAGTGCGGCCCTGACGGCAATGACGAGGAAAAAGGCTACACCCACTCCCGCAAGGCTTTTGAAGCAAAACGAGGAATCCGAGCGATGCGGATTGAGTACCGGACACTTAGGTCCAAAATCCTCTGGGATCTGGTGGTGATCCGTAACCACCACGCTTACCCCGCACTGCCCGGCCAGATCAATTTCTTTTTGGTTGGACGTGCCGCAATCCACGGTGATAATTAATGCCGTCCCGTCTTCGACGATTTTCCCAACGGCCCCAGCATTCAGGCCGTAACCCTCTGTAAACCTGTTAGGGACATAGAAAGACGCGGATATTCCGAGGCTCGAAAAGAAGTTCAGCAACAGGGCCGTGGCAGTAATCCCGTCAGCGTCATAATCGCCATAGACCGTAATCTTCTCTTGTCTCTCAATGACCTCCACAATCCTTTCAACAGCCGTGTCCATGTCCTGTAGGAGCATGGGATCCAATAGTTGGGAGAGTTTGGGGGCCAAGAAGGAAGCGGCGGATGAGGAATCTGTGATTCCACGATTGATGAGTAGTTGGGCCTGTAAAGGGGTGATATTTGATTCAGTGGCGAGTCTTGCGGTCTGAGGAGAAGGAGGGCTTAGTTTCCAGATTGTCATTGTAAAAGGTGGATTATCTCCGAATTAGTAGGTCGCTGTGTAACATTAAGAAACCTTGGGATCTAGATAAATCCATATGCTAAGGGTTCGAGGCGTCAAGGATTTCAGCAACCAAATCCTTGACGCCCTTGAATCCTTGACTCCTAGGTCTCTTCCTCTCAATTATTTGGGAGAAGAATCTATTTTTTTTATTAGACTTGGATAGATATAAATATTCATTAAAGTCATATATTGAAGATCCCTGCAGTCCCGCTGAAAGCGGGACATGGAATCTCACAAATGTAAGGAACTATTTATTGTAATTCGCTCGCTAACCCCGCAGCAAGCTACGGGGAATGCGCTCGCTGTGCATTTTCATATGCCCGCTAGTCTATGCGGCCTTCAAGAACAAAGCCTCATCACCCATTTCATTCATATGATTGTCCTGACTCGGAGATCATCGCTTCCGCTTTCATAATGTCTGCCGGTGTATCGACTTCAACAGAATCGAATGCCGTCTCCACCACTTTTATCTTGAAACCACACTCAAGGACCCTCAACTGTTCAAGCTTTTCTGAGGACTCCAATTCTCCGACGGGGAGTGTGGCAAATTCCAACAAGAAATCGTTCCTATAGGCATAAAATCCGAGATGCTTGTAATAGGTCACCTTGGACTCGGGATCCCGAATGAATGGGATAGGAGAGCGTGAAAAGTAGAGAGCGAATCCCTCACTGTCCGTCACTACCTTAACATGGTTAGGATTGTCGATATCCGTTTCATCCCTAATCTTGTATTTTAGTGTACTCATGGGGATCGTGGGATCTTGTTTCATGGGGACTATCATGTCAGAGATGGCAGAAGGATGAAAAAGGGGCTGATCCCCCTGAATATTGACGATCAGGTCATCTTCCCTCAAACTCATCTTTTGACTGGCTTCCGCAATACGATCTGTCCCTGTGCGGTGTCTTTTCTCAGTCATGATGGCCTTCCCGCCCAATTCCTCGACACACTGGAAAATCCTCTCGTCATCGGTGACCACAAAGACCTCAGACACCTCAGGGCAGGACATGGCACGCCGGCATACATGCCCAATCATGGGCATCCCAGCAATAAGTGCCATGGGCTTGCCGGGAAAGCGGCTTGAATCATATCTCGATGGTATAAAGGCAATGACTCTCATGGGAGACCTCACGACAGATTATGGTTCTGAATAGGTAGCGCACGCGCTGTCCGACTCCCACGCAGTCACCCTGCTGACTCTCACATTTTCATTGTTCAGATCGTCTCCAAGGGATTTGAAGAGATAGCGGGCAATGTTTTCAGAGGATGGGTTTATGTCCCTAAACGCCTCCAGGTCGTTCAAAAACCTGTGGTCCATCTCTTCAAGGACCCGCTCCGTTTGTCTCTTGACTAAAGCGAAATCAATGAGCAATCCATCTTTCCCCAGTCGATCCCCTGTCACATATACTTCCACCTTCCAGTTATGTCCGTGCAACTCTTCACATTTCCCTACAAATTCTCTCAATTGATGGGCTGCCGAGAACTGAGAGATGATTTTCAACTCATACATAGATGTCGTTCCTCGTAATCCTTTTATCTCCTTACCTGTCGATCGTTTTTCCAAATGAATCAAATAATACCGAATTCAGTGTTCACAAACAAGAGCTTGGCTCCTAACAAAATCCACCATCTAATATGGATATATTCTTTCAAATCAAGTGGTTTGGACTTATCCCTGATCACCAGCAAGGTATTAGATGTAAG
>JAFGFY010000166.1 GCA_016930795.1 Deltaproteobacteria bacterium | reverse complement strand
GCAGCCCTTGTCACAGTTGATACGGGTATCATCTTTGAACAGGTCTGGAAAAACCTGTCACAAAGAATTGAGTCAGAACTCGGCATCCCGGTTCAAAATGTGCTCATCACCGCGACTCACACGCACAGTGGTGTCATGTGGGCTCAACCTGATTTTGAAGAAAACATATTCAAGTCCGTAAAAAGGGCCAAAGAAAATGTCCAGCCCGCGCGTATAGGCTATGGAACAGGTGTTTCCTACCTGAACGTCAATCGAAACATCATTGATCCCAAGACACGGCGCTGGTGGGAGGGGCCCAACTATGACGGTCCCTCTGATAAAACCGTGGCGGTAGTCAAGTTTGAGTCGATCACCGGCGAGCCAATCGCAGTCTATTACAATTACGCAATGCATGCGGTTACTGTGGGACAATTGGATAGAATCAGCGGAGATGCACCAGGAGCTGCTTCCAGATATCTTGAAGATTCTTTTGATGAAAAGATCGTTGCTTTATGGTCCACAGGCGCCTGCGGAGACCAGAATCCGATCTATTTTCAGCAGACCTACGATCTTCGCGAAATACGGATCAAGGATTACGCAAAACGCGGAATCGACATCAGTAATGCCATGCCTCCTGGGGGAGAGGGATTAGATAAACAAAACCCGAAAGTCCTGAAGCTGATAAGCCAGCAGAAGCAGATGATCCTTTCCATGGGACAGTTCCTAGGGGAAGAGGTCATGCACGTCATACGGGGCATGGATCGAATGTCGAGTAGCTGCAGAATATTCGGAAAGCATAAAATGGTCAGCTTTCCCGGTAGGGACAGGACAAATCAGGGTCGTGCCGGATACGAGGGAACCTATGAGGACGGTGAACCGGTTGAGCTTCGCCTAGGGCTTCTGTTGATCGACGATATCGCATTTGCAACCGTCAATTCCGAAGTGTTCAACCTGATCGCGCAGAGACTCAAAAAGGAATCTCCTTTTGCCAGAACGATGATGGTCACCCTTACAAACGGGATGGCCAATTCAGGATATATACCCAATGATGCGGCCTTTGGATATCAAACCTTTGAAGTGCTGTCATCCCGATGCAAGCCAGGATATGCCGAAAATGCCATTGTCAATGGAATCCTGGACCTTATATACGAAGCCAAAGGAAGAGAATAAAGTGGCGCAGGGCACAAGGCACAGGGCGCATGGCAAAAACGTTATAGACACATAATCCTGACCTTTATAATCATGCTGGCACCTAGGGATTATCCAAAACCCTTTGTTGCAAGTGTTCCCGCGCGAAATCCAATGTGTCGGTTGAAAGGGGTGGAGTGGCCGAGGGATAGGCTGCCACATCCGCTCCCATTCGATTTGCTAGTTCCATTGTCGTCTGAATATTCCAGCCAAGAGTCACTCCGAACAGTATTCCTGCAGAGCAGGCATCTCCAGCACCCACTGGATGAGGTTTTCTCTCAATAGGTATGGGCGCGGTCACGTCAAATTCTCCATCGCGATTTAAGACAATGGTTCCCTCGCTTCCACGTGTGACAACAACAGCCTGTACGGGAAATCGTGTGAGGAGTAATTCCATCCCGCGCTGTATGCCATCAGGAGTGTGGTCGGCAGAACAGGCGATCCCCAACAATTTTATAATGGTGAAGAGCTCAGACTGGTTTGCCTTGATGATTGTGGCCGTCTGACAACTGTAATCAACAATTTCAGGGGAATATCCGGTCTCACCGGTCAATGTGTTTTGCCTCAGGTTGACATCATAAAGACGAATGGCCCGCGGTGCATTCTCCAAAAAATTCCTGATTGTGTTTCGGGATACTTCACAACGCTGAGCCAGGCTGCCAAAACACATGGCCGAACATCTACTGGCCAGTTCCTTGAGTTCCGGGCCATCGGTCATATAGTCCCATGCTGCATTTGCCTCTATCTGATAGCCTGGTTCCCCGTTTCTTATGAAGACAGATACCAGACCGGTTGGATGATTTGAGTCTTGCCCGATATAATGGGTCGACATCTTGCGTCTGCGAAGGGAATCAATGATCTTGTTTCCTCTGGGATCAGAGTTGACACGACTCGCGATAATCCCATAACCGACTCCGAGCTGTGTGGCCAGCTGATGTACATGCACGGCAAAGTTCAGAGGAGCTCCTCCCAGTGTCTCGGTTCCATCTTCGAAGACATCGAAGAGCACTTCACCGATCCCCACGAAAGTGAGTGGTTTTGCTGTTGGTAGAGGTCCACACATTTGAGCTAAATCATAAAACCATTTTGTATGTATGAAATGGATACTGGATACTTAATCCTGATTCCATATAGTATCCAGAATCGTTTTATCTTGCCTCTTTATAATGTCAGATCATTTTTCCTTAAATGGCAGATTAATGTCAATAGAAAGAGCCGGACATTTCTGCTGATTTCCTACCTAACCCTGCATTTTATGCTCTGTTTTTCCTGATGATTTAACCATGAATCCCTTTAATATACAGTCAGTTATATATATCAGCTCACGTAGATTAGACCATGTTTTTACTTGCTGTAAACACACATGAAAAGTTGTATTGACATTTTCGCCCATACACTTGTAGTATCGGACGATATAAAGGGGGATCGATGACCGAACGCAGAGACAAACAACCCATGATAAGAAAAAACTCGGGACCCCGAAAAACCAAACATCGCCAGGTTTTTGAGTATGTTTTTGCGGATATTGAGTCAGGAAAGCTCAAGGGCGGGGATCGTCTTCCTTCTGAAGCCGAATTGGTCAAGCAATTCGGTTTGTCACGTCCCACAATCGCCCATGCATTGCACGATCTCCAGAATTTTGGTCTGGTTGAACGCAGGGTCGGTTCGGGTACTTATGTTCGCAAGACTCAGAAGCCTAATGAATCATGGCATTTTGGGTTGTTAATTCCCGGGCTCGGGAGTACTGAGATTTTTGAGCCTATTTGCGGCCAGTTGGCTCGTCTCGTTCAGAAACATCATCATACCCTATTATGGGGCGATTTCGGTGATAAGCAGAGTGATCCGGAACCGAGTTTGATTGAGCAGGTATGCGAAAGCTATATCCGGCAGAATGTGGCCGGAGTCTTTTTCGCGCCTCTTGAGTTAACAGAAGATAAAGATCGGGTCAACCGATCGGTCATAGCAGCCATGACTGCTGCAAGTATTCCGATTGTCCTGCTGGACAGAGATATCGTACATTTTCCTCAGCGAAGCGGCTTTGATCTCGTTGGCATTGATAATCGCCGAGCGGGCTTCCTTATTACGGAGCATTTTATAGGGCTTGGGTGCAGGCGGATCGATTTTCTGTCAAGACCGGACTCCGCTCCAACAGTGATGCTCCGCATCGCCGGATATCGTGAGGCCCTGCTAAACAGTGGCATTCTACCTGATCAGAAATGGATACACAGCGGCGACCCTTCTAACAGACAATTTGTTCAAAGCATTGTGGACGGCGGGGCCACAGCCGTCATTTGTGCCAACGATCTGACTGCTGCGAATCTAATGCGGACGCTCGACCTGCTTGAATGCCCTGTTCCGGAACAAATCCGGGTGGCCGGTTTCGACGATGTCCGGTATGCAGAACTGCTGCGTCCTTCTCTGACGACTATTCACCAGCCATGCACAGATATCGGAACCATCGCCATGCAGGTCATGTTTGAACGCATCAGTAACCCGGCATTTCCTCCGCGAGACATTCTCGTTCAACCCACTCTGGTTGTGCGGCAATCGTGCGGAGGTACCGGGAGTTCTCATTCCTTATAAGGAGGCAGATATGCTTATAAAAAAAATGGGGATTATCTCGATAACAGCTTTTAGCCTTGTCCTGTTTGCTTTTCCTGCTGCGGCAGACACTTGTGAGGGTCTCATATCGCTTGCATTAGCGGATGGAAAGATCACTTCCGCATCTCTTGTTGAGACCGGTCAGTTCACGCCGCCTATGGGTGGCGGGCCTATGATAGGCGGACCCGACGCACTCGCGGTTTTTAAAAACGCCCCGTCATTCTGTCGTGTAACCGCCACACTGACTCCAACTATTGATTCCGATATCAAAGTTGAGGTATGGATGCCTTCCGAAAACTGGAATGGCAGACTTGTCGGAATCGGTAATGGCGTATGGGCAGGCACTATCAGCTATTCCGCCATGGCGGAACCGTTGTCGAGAGGCTACGCGACAGTGGCGACCGATACGGGTCATGTGGGGAGCGGCATGGACGCGAAATGGGCTGTGGGGCATAAAGAAAAGCTCATTGATTTTGGTCATCGCGCGGTTCATGAAATGACGGTAAAAGCCAAGACCATTCTCAAGGCCTATTATGGTAAGAAAGAGGATTTATCACTCTGGGTGAGTTGTTCTACCGGCGGACGGCAGGGTCTCATGGCGGCTTATCGGTATCCTGAAGACTTTGACGGAATTTCTTCAATGGCCCCGGCCAATCCCATGGTGGGACTCATGATCGGTTCATTGTGGACAGGCTACGCGGCAATGAAAGATGAGGCGCACAGACTCCCTCCACCCAAGCTCATGGCGTCAAACAAGGCGTATATCGAAAAATGTGATGAAACGGACGGTGTGAAAGATGGAATTGTCTCTGATCCGGTGCCGTGTGCCTATGATCCCGGCATCATTCAATGTAAAGAAGGAGATCAGGATGATTGTCTGACAACCCCCCAGGTTGAAACGTTGCGGGACATCTATGGGGGGACGAAAAACCCACGCACCGGGGAACTGATTTTTCCCGGTTTTCCGCCAGGAAGTGAACAGCTATTAACGGCCCTGACCAGTGGTCCCGAACCCTTCCTGGTGGCGACTTCCTATTTCCGGGATATTGTGTTCAATGATCCTGAATGGGATTTTAAATCCTTTGACTATGACAAAGATCTCACGGCGGCATATAAGGCCGGAAGTGATATCCTCGATGTCCCGAGCGACGGTCTTTCCAGGTTTTTTCAGCGTGGCGGAAAACTCCTTCTCTCCCATGGCTGGGCTGATGGACTCATCCCCGCAACCAATACTGTAGAATTTTATAAATCAATGATTGAAACAATGGATTCCCAAAAAGCCGCGGATTCTGTCAGACTCTTCATGCTCCCCGGTGTCAGTCACTGTGCCGGAGGCAATGGTCCCAGTGCAGTTGATATGCTCTCCGTGATAGATATATGGGCGTCCGAAGGGAAAGCGCCGGACAGCATTATGGCAAGCAGACTTCCAAATCAAGAACCCATGACGCGGCCGATTTGTCCATATCCACAGGTCCCGGTCTATAAAGGCTCAGGAAGTACGGATGATGCCGCTCATTTTGTGTGTGAATCAAAATAGGCACTGGGAATTGGGCTATCCCATACTATTTGCCATCAGAAAATAGCTGACTAAGGGCCATTTGAGTGAATCTTGGGACCTTCGTTTACATCTATGATATCGTGTTGACAATATTTCTCGGTTGAGTATCTGAACTCTTCTACTCCGGCAAGTGATTTTATATGTCGGGGATAGGTAATGGGTTGGACTAATCTCTGACAATAAATCTGGAATGAACCCGTTCCGTGCCAAAATACTCTTTGGAAAAACTCTCTGCTTTTTCAATATCAAATTTCTTACATGAGAAAATATTCAGATAGACAGCCCCAGTGCTTTCAGAGAAATGTCCGAGAATGGAGCTTGTCTCAATAAATTGAAGAAGAGAATACCCCTTTGTATGCTCCTGATTTTCGCCAAAATAGGGTGTAAGAGGTTCTCCATAGGGCTTCATATCTATGACTTCACATAGTTCGCGCGCAAATCTCTTAATAGCGGCTTCGTCCGAAATAGTCGTCCTGTCGCATTCATAAAGATCCAGTACAAGCTCCCAACCAAAAACGACTCCTGGAACTGGCGCTGCTGATATATTTCTTTCCATTTTAATGGCTTTTACTGACATATTAAACGCTCCTTTAAAAAACGCGGGACATGAAATGCGCCTACATGAATTCCCGGATGATAATATTTGGTTTCAAGCCTATTTCCAACTACTCTATCCTCTAAAGCTGAAATACCAATATCAAGAGGATTAATACTGTCGGAACTGAACATGGCTGAAAAGAAACCGCCCACATATGTTGGTACGGCGAATACGAATGGTTCAGTATATGAATAGATGCCGGTTAATAGATCATAGGCCTCTTTCTGCTCATCAACCTGTAGATGAAGCGATCCTGTCTGCCGCGCGAGAATGCCATGGTTTGTCATAATGTCATGTAGGGTCAAATAAAAACTCTTTGAAAAAAGGACCCTCGCCGGGCCGATGGGATCAGGTGAATCAACAATAATCACATCAAATTGATCTTTCGTCTCTTTCACAAACTCGGCACCATCATCGATAACAAGGTTAGTCCTTTTGTCATTGAATGCCCCGGCGCTGATCATGGGCAAATATTCCTGACAAAGATCAATAACCTTCGAATCAATTTCAACCATGGTCACGCCGCCGACAGAACCATACCTGAGGACTTCTCTGAGTATACCGCCATCACCACCGCCTATAATCAGTACTTTTTCAGGATTCGGGTGAGAGAGCATGGGTACATGAACCATCATTTCATGATAGATGAACTCATCCTTTTCGGTTGTCTGTACAAAGCCGTCCAGTAAGAGCATCCTGCCGTATTGATACGAATCAACGATCTGGGTGTGCTGGAATTCAGAGCGATTCTCATACAGGATGGATCTCACTTTATATAGTATTTGGACGTTATTCCATTGTTCATCTACCCAGGCTCGTTCCTCATTCATGGGAGCCTTCCCCGCTTTATTTCCTGAATTTCGATCTTTTCAGGCATGAACTCATCTCTAAATACAGGGATAGCCAGATGTGGATTTACTGCTCCGCACACAAAAAGATCTATTGCAGCGTAATGATACTCCGGCCAGGTATGGATACTGAGGTGTGATTCCTGAAGGATTGCTACTCCGGATATGCCGCCATTAGGCGTGAAAACATGCAAATCAATTCCCAGCATTGTAGCACCGCAGGCCTTGATTGCTTTTATGATGACATTCCGGATGCGGTTGGGATCAGTTAGGAAATGCTCTGTCCAGAGCTCAATAAGAAGATGAGCTCCAGCGAATTTCAGGTCACCCTCCTCGCAACAGTATTCTTTGGACCCTATCGGGTCGTTTTTTCTTGCTAAGTTCTTCATCTGATTCCATATAAACTCCTATTTTCATTAGATTTTCGCCAGACGAAACAAATAAAAAACCATCGGATCGCAAAAATTAAGAACAATTTGTTAGAACAAACTGAATAAAAAATCAACAAAAAAAACACAAATCTTTGATGCACTACCAGTTTTTGCAAAAACTCAATATTTCTGTATTTACAACCAGTTATCAATTTAATGCCCTGATACGGTTCGATGGCGGATCATAGGGGACTCGATCTGCAGGATTAAATCAATGTATTGAGATGGTTCCACCCTATCGTCCTCTCATGACGCGTCCGAATCAAGGGGCCCAATCATATGGACATCCTCCGTTGACAGAACATCAACAATTTCCTTCACATAATTTCCCGCGGCCACAATATAATGGAGGCCGGCGATATTCTGGTAAAAGCGGCCAACATCCTTGACTTCCACTTCAGCTCGATTCGCGCAGAACCTGTCCATAGGATCGCGAGGGGGGAAAGGTGGATTCATACGTTTGGATTCAGATCCATCTATTTTTGGCTTGGACATGGGCATATCAGGCATGATAAATAGCTCGTCAACATCATCAACTCCCTCACAAGTTCTTCCAGGCCACAAGACAAAATCTTTCAGGTCCTTACTGAATAAACCCATGGTCACTTCAATACCGACCGGGAATTCGACTTTCGGCACAACGCCTTTTCCCAATCCGTGATAATCATGGAGCTCATAGGGCAACTGGGGATGTTCCGGACCGAGAAATCTTAATGGAGCAACACAATGACGGAGTACGGTACTGGATTTCTCTTTGTTTACAGAAGAGACATTGGCAAAATAGGATGGTTTGCCGCTGATCTTCTCAAAAACCATTGAAGAGAGCATACCGCACACATCCGCTTCACAGGCTGCGGTAATTCCTTCATCACGAAGTCGTGCAAACGCCAGGCATGGGAGCGGCAATAATAGATCAGACCGCATTAAGGTGAAACTCAAGCAATCGATTGAGATCGCGGACAATCCCTCCTCCTCGATAATGGAGCGTAACAAAGAATACATCCTGCATTCATCCAGCAGTACCTTGTCCGAAACCTTATCTATTCTTTTGGCTTCTTTTTTCCATCTCCTCATATCCTCACGGGCGTTCGCTTCATCGGTTTCTTTAAGAAGCTTGACTAAATCATTCATCGGTCGGTGCCGTATACTGAGTCCTGTCTGATTGTATACGTATTCTTCCGTAAGGTTATGTGCCGGCACACTGGTCGATTCGAAGGGCCTGCCGAAAATCAGGGCCTTTTCCCCCTCGAGGATTCCAGGAGACGCGGCCTTTTTTAACATCTCTATGACCTCCATCTCCGAGCCGGCGAGCTTCACATCAGCACCCTTCGCGCGCAATTCAGCGGCGAAATTCGCGTCAATCATGATCAGGTCGCGATTCATCGAATAAAGCACAATGGGAATATCCAAATCACCCATATACTGGGCCAACCTTCCGTAGTTAAAATTGAAAAACGGCAGGCATATAAGAAGAACACCCGGATTCTCGCCTTGAATGGATTCCATAAGTTGCTGCGGCTCTCGAATATTGAATTGGAGCATCCTCACATGAAAACCGAGTTCCGTGTTTGACTCAATCGACTCTATAAATTCTTTATCCCTCTCCGGGAACCCGCTCAAACAGAGCAGTTTATTATTTCTCTTCCCATTCCTACCTCTATGGGATTCAGGTTTTGGCTGGATTCCTGTTTCCTCCGCATATACGCTTTTACCGGCAAGCGTTGAACCCACAACTGCCATAGCGGAGGTTTTGATAAACGCACGCCTTCCTAAATACATACCTTTTTGGTCTTCATTCATTAAACTTCGCTCCTTTCATCACTTCGCTTAGAAAAAATGATCCCATGCCTTCGTCATCGCGAGGCATAGGAGTCTTTAGTTGGGTTTGGGATCAGCCTTATTTCTCTTTCGGACTATAGAACTCTCCGGTATCCCTGCGAATCAGAAAGAATATATAGGTCTGATCCACTTTCTTGGTAATACACGGAGCATGCCAGACCCCGGAAGGCGCCACCGTAACCATAGGACTGTCAATTGAGTATTTTTCATCCCTATTCTTACCCATATAGAAATCGATTTCCGCGCCCAGATAATCCGGTCTTTTGGGGTCCAGGCCCACGTAGCAGAGATACTCATTCCCCTCGTGTATGTGCGGATCAAATCCCGGAATTTTCCCGTGCCAATCGCCTAACCCTTTGTAGAATCCCCATGTGAAATTGACGATGAATCCTTCCAGGTCCTTGCTTTTAGGCCATGAAAGCCATTCGGCATTTCCCGATCCTATTCTGTTTGCTTCCGGCATAGCCGTAGAGGACATCAACTTGATTAAGTGCCCATATTCGTTCTTTGTTGAACCTCCAGTGGGTTTTCCCGGCAATTTCGCTGCCTGGTAATCCTTGGCAAGGCCGATGGCGTAGTGTGCGAAAGGCTTTTCCACTTTTTTGGTCACGATTGGACCATGCGGCAGGCCCTTGGGAATACAAACAATCGAGGGAACATTGATTATGTGCTTTTCATAATCCTTTCCAAGGGCTATTTCGATTTCCGCTCCTAAATAATTGGGACCTTCAGGATCAAGGCCCGCGAATACGAGACATTCATCATAGGGGTGTGTACATCCCGCGGGTTGTTCCGTATTCCAGACCCCCAATTTGCTGTAATAACCAAAAGAAAAATTGGTATTTGTATCGTTTAAATCCGTACTGTTCATCCGGAAATAGTAGTCGGCGGCCCCGGGGCCTTCCGTCCCCTTTTTATAAACAAATTTGTGGTGGTAATGAGCGTATTTCTTTTCGACAGCGTCAGCCGACCGGGGATCCAATGAACCTGCTATCGATAGTCCCGCAGTGCCGATAACCATATTTTTAACAAAGCTTCTTCGTGTCATGCTCATCTCTTACTCCTCCTTTATTTTGACGGTCAGACCTTTGCTAGCGCCTCTTTCACTCTTTGCGGAGTCATCGGCATATTGCAAAGCTTGGCCCCTGTGGCATCATGGACACCTGTAGCGATGATCGCCCCTATGCCGACAACAGCCGGCTCTCCGGCGCCCTGCGAGGGTAAATGATCATTTTTCAGGATGATTGTTTCAATTTTGGGCACCCATGAAAAACGGGGGATATGATAGGTATCGAAATTGCGATCATGGACAATACCATCACTGAAACGTATCCCTTCAGTCAAGGCGTACCCCATACCCATGATACAAGCGCCTTCAATCTGCAGTTTGGTTCCCTGTGGATTCACGCAAAGGCCCGGGTCATAGGCGCATACAATCCTTTTGACTCTTATTTCTCCGCTTGACTTGTCTACCTCAACTTCACCCATATGAACCACGTATGTACCGGCATCAATAGCACAGGATATGCCATATCCTCGACCGCTGGGCAATTTTGAGGGAGTGTATCCGAATTGATTGGCAACCGCCTTAAGCACTCCTATCATCCTTTCATTTTTCAAATGCTTTAGACGAAATTCCAAGGGATCGATACCGGCCTTTGCCGCCATGATATTCATTTGCAGTTCTTTTGCGTGGATATTATTCGGGGCTCCGGGCGCGCGCCAGGGACCTACCCTAAGAGGATGGGCGCCCGGCGGAGGCATCATAAAATTTCCAAACACATTTACGCTGTGATGAGGAACGTCGTATAAGATCTCAGCACACCTGTCACCGGCCATATAGACGTCGTACTGCCACAAGACGATATGTCCTGAGCTGTCAAGACCGGATTTGATTTTAATGATCGTTGCCGGTCTGAAGTTATCATAGAAGAATTCCTCGGGTCGTGTAAACGCGACCTGAACCGGTTTGCCTGTCAACTCCGTGAGTCGGGCCGCTTCTATTGCCTCGGGGTTGGCATTCTCGCCCATAGTCAGTTTTCCCCCAAAAGCCCCTCCCACAAAGGGAGTGATGATTCTTACTTTTTCACTGGGAATGTTGAGGGCCTGTGCGATTCTGTTTTGAATTGTAAAAGGGGACTGAGTCGATGCCCAGACAGTCAGTTTGCCGTTTTCCATATTGGCTACGCTCGTATGGGTTTCCATCGGAGCATGGGCCACATAAGGACTTAAATAGGTTTCTTCGAATACCTCTTTGGCGATCTTGCTCCCCTCTTCAATATCGCCTTTCCGCTCCTTTACCCGGGGTTGGACAGGAATTTTTAATAGATGATTGTAAATATTCTCGTCATTTAGACCCGTTTTAGGCATATCATGTTCGGCTTTTATTGCTCTTCGCGCCTTTTCAGCTTCATCCGGGTTTTTATGAAGAACGGCTATGAGATCATCTTTCTGGATGACGTGGATACCCTCCATTTTCCTTGCCTGGGAAAGGTCCACACTTTTCAATTTTGCCCCATGGGCAGGCGGCCTCAAGATGCTCGCGTACTGCATACCGGGCAGTCGGATATCGCCCGCATATTTAGTCCTGCCCGTGACTTTGTCAAATGCATCTTTATGCAAATAGGACTTGCCCATTATGGTAAATTCAGAGGGAGACTTTGGAGGAGGCTTTACTTCTAAGTGTTTTTCTATGATCTTCCCTTTAGTGAGAGTACCGTAAGTGACTTTCTTATCAGGGTTATTCTTATCAAAAACCACTCCGTTTTTTGTCAGTAAATTGTTGACAGGGCACTTGAGATAATCCGCTGCCAGTTCTTTTAATACACCCCTGGCCTCACTGACTGCATTTCTGACTTGAACAGCATGGACACTGATACTCATGGAACCTCCCGTACCAAAGTCCCATGGACAGAGATCCGTGTCACCCATGATAATATCGACAGAATCATAGGCTACGTCTAGCTCCTCCGCCACAATCTGCGTGAAGGATGTGATTGTGCCCTGGCCCATGTCGACTTTTCCGACATACCCGGTAACACGTTCGTCAGCGCCTATTCTCACGAAGGTGTTGAAATCCGCAGGGGGGCCTCCCGGCATTTGAGCAGCCGATTCAGAGGTATCACCTATGGTGCAATATACAATGATCCCTCCTCCTAATATCCCAACTTTTTTGAGAAATTCCCTTCGGTCGCAGTCAAGGGAAGGAGCAACAAGATTTTCTCTTTGATGAGCTTGTTGTTGATCATTTTTCATGGCTTCTACCTCCTTTTCATCTCTTTCGCAGCGCTTTCAATGGCATCCAAAATTCTCGAATGCGCGCCACACCGGCACAGATTCTCCTCCATGCCTTCAACGATTTCCGCTCTGGAGGGATTAGGGTTTTCCGTTAAAAGGCTATGGGCTTTCATGATCATACCGGGAGTGCAGAATCCACACTGCAAAGCATCGTGCGCTATAAAGGCCTTCTGCAAAGGATGGAGTTCGCCATCTTTTTCCAGACCTTCAATGGTGGTCACTTCCGCTCCGGCAACGTCCTTGATACGTGTCTGGCATGAGGGGACAGCCTCGTTATCTATAAGTACGGTGCATGATCCGCACACCCCTTCACCGCAGCCAAATTTCGTGCCTGTGAGCCCAAGGTCAATGCGAAGCACCCAGAGGAGCTTCCGATCACCGTCAACTTCCAGACTGACAGGCCTACCATTAAGTGTGAAGCTGATTTTTTCTATCATTGGTAAGATCTCCTTTCATAATGATTAGAAGTGCCGGATAGTATTAAGACATTATTGAGTATCCTCGAAAAGGAAGATTAAGGGAATCGTGCTTGTGTGTCAAGTTGATTTGCGCAAGCCGTTTTGTGGATGGGGTATGGGAGGTGAGTCTCTTAATGAAAAAAACAGGGATCAGCTAGCACTGATTCCCTGCCTTAGAAGTCTACTTCAGACCAGACAGTTATTCTAATCGATGAATTCTATTCACCTTTCCTGATATAGATATTTCCATCCACCGAGTTGAGATAAATATCCTGTCCTCCCCCATGAATTCGGGTTGTAATATAATCGGATCTAAACATTTTCACAAAAGGTAACTGTGAATCCTTAGTTGATTCTTCATCATCCGACTGATTACCATAAGTGACATCCCCATCAAAACCTGAATACACACTTCCTTCTACGGTTCTGGCCATAATATCGGCATTGGTCTCCTTGGGAAAAGTGATATCTATGTCTCCATTCACCGTGCTGAAATATAGCTCTTTATCATTGTCCAGGTTTTTGAAAGCGACATTTATATCTCCCTCAACCGTATTGGCAAGGACTATTCCATCCATATTCTTCACCGTGATGTTCCCTTGAATGGTGGATGCCTCGACAGTCCCCTTAAATTCATTGACAGTGATATCCCCCTCAATCATTCCTTGGGAAGGAGCGGGCATAATCATGTTCCCGGCCCCACCCATAGTATACGGCCCTCCTTTTGCAATACGATGATATTCTCCAGCTTTTGGAGCCAAAACGAAGGTCTTGATCTTAATCCTGTCTGATACCTTTTCCAACTCCTTCGCATGTTCTTCCAGCTTTTCTGCTTGTTTTTCAAGTTCTTCCGCCTGTTTTTCAAATTCCTCGTCCTTCTTTTCAAACTCAGTCCCTATAATTTGAAAGTAGGACGAATGGAATCCGTTAGATGATTTAACGACACTGGTTCCAAACTTGAGTGTAGTATTATTCGGGACTTTTACATCTAGGTTTATATCCTTATGTAGGGGTCTGGATACAATAATATGGTTCTTTTCCTTATTGTTGATAATATTAAAGCCCCCTCCCCCGATCTTTCGTAGGCCTTTGGCCTTTTCATCTGTCTTATCATCCTGAAACACACTTTCATCCGAAGACAGCAATACCTTATTTCCATCATATCCCGTGATATTCACTTCTCCACTACCATTAAACTGCAGGACTCTCTCATCCCCTGACTTTCCGAACTCAATCTCGTAATTATATTTCTTGTCCTCGGCGTAAGATATGTTGAAACCCGCCATAAAAATAGAAATACAAATACTCATTAATATCGTTTTTTTCATTGCTTCCTCCTTTAATGATGGCCCATGGCCCAATTTATTCAGATAGAGTTTTCATAGGAAACCAATCTCGTCAGAGCCTTCTTAGCGCGCTTTTTGACAGGGTCATCCGTTTCCGGATCCTCAATCATTCTCATGAGGGTTGGATATGAATCGTATGCCTGAATCGAACTCAATAGATCGATTAAAGAAACCTGTACAAGTGGCGATGACTGCAGACCGAGAGATTTCACCAGTTCCTGTCTTACATATTCATTATCTGCGTACTTGGATAGTGCATTAATAGCCGCAAGCCTTACATTCACGTCTGAATCGCTGTTCAACAACAATAGAAGTGTTGAAAGGAACTGGCTGTCCACGTTCTCAAGCCGGCTGGTCATTGTAAGGCCGTTTATACGTTCAGTCACGGATGACTGATTCAGAAGCGAACTCATGATCGTCTGTCTCATTTGGTTCACGTCTGTCTTGAGCTGGACGATTTCCTTTTCTGATTCATTTTTCATATTCATCTTCAAACCCGTGGCAAGGCCGATAATGAGTACCGACATAGTTACAGCAAACTGAACGGCTGGGCGTTGAGGCCACCAGGAATCAATCCATTTCAAAGCCTTTTCATGCAATGGCAACTTGATCCTGTTTCCCATGCCCAGGGTGTACGAATTGATCATGTTATAAAAGCTGTTTCTGAGATTCTCTGATGGTTCCTCCAATTCTATATCTTTCAAATCTAAAAACAGGGACTCTATTTCTTCAACTTTTCTAGAGCAGGCTTCACATGATGAAAGATGCTCATAAACTAGGATGCGATCCTTTTCATCCAAAAAGTTATCGATGTATTCAGTCAGTAATCCCTGTATTTCTTCGCATTTCATTTCTCTATTCTCCGGCAATCTTGTCAAATTGATC
>JAFGFY010000165.1 GCA_016930795.1 Deltaproteobacteria bacterium | reverse complement strand
GTGCCTGTCCACCGAACGCTGTCCTCTTTGGGGGCGGTAACAGGCTTGGGCGTCTTTTGGGTGGTGGAACTGAAAAGAGACCCCCATACCCCCTTTGAATCTGTGAAGCAGGTACTTATTATTCAAGTTGATTCTGGGACACGATAATAGTAGTTGATCTATGAGGAGGAGGATGATGTCGGTGAGGATAGTAATCTATGGAAAGGTGGGTTGACCTTTTACGGACAGGGCTAGGTCGGCCTATGGTGACGGAGCGGAGTTCGTAGATGTCAGTATCGACAGCGAGAAACTCGAAGAAATGCTCGAATATTCCGGCGGTGCCCGAAAGGTCCCTGTTATTGTGGAAGGGGAGAAGGTGACCGTTGGGTATAGAGGTTCATGAGGGGTTTGAGGCCGCACACCGGTGGTGTGCTAGGCAGTTTCAGGGCTCCCCTTTTTTCGGTCCTCCAGTACGCTGAGTTTGGCGTCAATAAGCTGTTTGTGGGTGAGATGGAGCAATTCGGCCAGTTTGTGAAGCAGATAGTCTTCATGCTTTTCAAGCTTTCCGTCCGCATATGCAATCTCCCAGACAATCCTAATGATCTCTCGTTTCTCCTCAATGGCGTAATCGCGATTAATGAGATTTGTGAACCGCCAGAGGTCAATGCTTCCCTCCAACTCTTTATTGGACGCCAGAAGCAGTTCCTCAGCATCCTCATTGGACAGCCCATAACGCTTTTTGAGGATGCTTATGAGACTCTCCTGTTCTTCCTTACTGAATTCGTTGTCGATCCCAGCCATTTCAAGCAATATAGCGCAGGTGGCCACCTGGGTATTTTGGCATCTTTTCTCTAAGTGTTCCGCGACTCCGTTCCCCACACTTTTTCTGAGAAATTTCTTTACAAGATCAATCATAGTACGTAACTCTTCATCTCCTCTAGCTTTCAGCATTCAGCATTCAGCCTTCAGCTTTCAGTGTTGAGTACTTGAAAGTCTATAACATGCCTAAGAGGCTGATACAAGTCCTCCGTATTCCACCCTTTTTTGCATTTCTTTTTACTTGACCTTTCAAAGTGATTGAATTATTCTCACAAAAACCAAGGGCCCGGCTGTAATTCGCGGGTCGGTTTCGCTGTGAAGGGTTCGTTCCTTTGTCAGAGTGTCGACCGTTCGGTTGGGACCATGAGTTGAAGTCTTTGAAAGGAGGTCAAGGCTTTGGCAGAAGGGACAGTAAAATGGTTTAGTGAAAGGAAGGGTTTTGGTTTTATCGAGCGGGAAGACGGGCCAGATGTATTTGTCCATTATTCTTCCATTAACACGCCGGGATTTAAGACACTGGCTGATGGGGAGCGTGTGCAGTTTGATGTGGAAGAGAATGAACGAGGACCCGTGGCCAAAAATGTAACCAAAATCTAATCTGCTGAAATAGGGAGAAAAAGGGCATTTTGTGGACTTGAAGCAAGATGCCCTTTTGTTTTGTAATGGGAATCATCTCCCGATGAATTGAAGATGTTTGGCAGAATGAGCGGTGGAGATTTTCTTGTGTTCTCTAATATATTCTCCCAAGAAGTTGAAGTTTCGGCCTATTCTGGATACAAGGCAAATGAGAGGCCCCTCTATTTCATCATGGATCAAACGAGATTAGAAGTGGAAAAGATTGTTGATAGATGGTATGGGATGGAACACGATTACTTCAAGGTGCTGGCTGACGACGGACGGCAATATCTACTGAAATGGCACCGTTCCTCGGATTGCTGGTACGCCGAGAGGACGATTGAAGGGTAGGGGAGTATGGTGTTCGAGTCTTTTGGAAATAATTCCTTGACAAAATTGATATGAAATATATACTCATAAGTTTAATTTAGGTTAAGTAAGGATAAAATTAATTGTTCTTTAATTGGGTTTATTCCCGATGATTATTGATCTTAGAAAGCTGTCAACGGGATCTCGAAGCCTCAAGTTCGAGTTGGATGAAGATTGGTGGAATTCTGTTGGGGAGCAAGATCTGATCTTGGGAATCGACACGCCGGTGCAGGTTCACATAGATATCTATCCGGCCGGCGATAAATATGTACTAGATGGCGCATTATCCGGCAGGATTCAGGTCCTTTGCGACAGATGCCTTGAGTCTTATCATCGTGAACTGAAGACCTCTTTCAGGGTCTTCCTTTCTCTACCTCTGCCACAGACCCAAGAGGATGATATGGAATTGGCAGAAGAGGATCTGGACGTTGATTTTATCAGGGGAGATGAGATTGATCTGGATGGGATTATTCATGAGCAGATTTATCTCACTATTCCCATGAAGTCACTTTGTAGCGAAGACTGCTTGGGGCTATGCCCAAAATGTGGCGCCAATTTGAACACTACGGATTGTCAGTGCGATAAAGAACAAGGACACCCCGCTTTTTTAAAGCTTAAGAATCTAAAAATCGAAGGAGACTAGAGACGAGAAATGGCAGTACCCAAAAAGAAGAAATCCAAATCCAGACGAGATATGGGCCGGGCCCATTATCATGTGAAGATGCCCCATTCGACTCTTTGCCCTGAGTGTCATGAGCCTGTGTTACCCCATCGTATTTGCCTGCAATGTGGTTCCTACAGAGGGAAGAAGATTATCAAGACAGCAGATGAAGAGAGTTAATGGTGACCGGGACTTTTCCAAGGGAATGTGGACAACCGAATAAGGACTTCAGTGAAGATCATGGCTGACACGGATAGGGTTGTGGTTATTACCGGTGGATCCAAGGGGATAGGACGCGAGATCGCCCTTCGATTTGCTGAAGACAAGGACCGGATTGTGCTGGTTCATTACGATGCGGATGAATCGGCTGCTAAGGAGACCTTGGATACTTTGGCTTCCAAAGGGGTTGAGGCAGAATCCCACCGAGTGGACATCTCCTCCTATGAAGACGCCGGCGCTCTTTTTAAAAAGATCCTTTCGAAATACGGAAAAGTGGATGTGCTGGTCAACAATGCCGGGATTACAAGGGACGGCCTATTGATGAGAATGTCCGAAGAGGACTGGGATCGGGTGATGAAGGTCAACCTGAAGTCTGTTTTCAATTGCACACGTGCAGTCCTCCGGCCGATGGTGAAGGAAAGAAGAGGCTGTATCGTCAATATATCTTCAGTGGCAGGACAGATAGGGAACGCAGGACAAGCCAATTATGCCACTTCCAAGGCCGGAATCATAGGCTTTACGAAGACGGTAGCCCGGGAGGTGGCCTCCAGAGGAATTACGGTGAATGCAGTAGCCCCAGGTTTTATTGATACGGAAATGACCCGAGCCCTCTCTGCCGCAGTCAGGGAATCTCTTGTAGAACAGATTCCCCTGGGCAGGATAGGGGAGCCTGAAGATGTAGCTGAGGCGGTGTACTGGCTATGTTCACACGGTGCCGGGTATATTACAGGACAGGTTATCCACGTGAACGGTGGACTGTTTATGTAGGAGAAGAAGAAATCCTTCTACGTCGTGCTGATGAACAACGCGAAAAGCAAGATGTTCACAGCGTACGAGCTTACGCTCTATATGCAGCGCAATGCAGAGGAAGGGTTTGTTGAGGGATTAGACAAATACTGAACACTTTTTAGGAGGTAATGATTCATGTCGGATATTCAAGAGAAGGTGAAAGCGATTATCTGTGAACAGCTGGATGTAGAGGCAGACACTGTTGTGCCGGAGGCGTCTTTTGTAGATGATCTGGGCGCTGATTCTCTGGATCAGGTCGAATTGATTATGGCTATGGAAGAAGAATTTGACATCTCCATCCCGGATGAGGACGCGGAAAAGATTGTGACAGTCAAAGACGCCATCGAATATATTGAAAAGGCTCAAGCGGCTTAGATTCAGGATGAATCAGCGGGAAAGGTTCGGTCCTCATGAGGAGTGAAGTTATATGAAAAGGAGGGTTGTAGTTACAGGTCTTGGAATGGTGACCCCTCTTGGTACGGGCGTCGAGAAGAACTGGGAGGCCCTGTGCGCGGGGAAGTCCGGTCTAGGGCCCATCAGTAAATTCGATGCATCAGAGTACCCCTCCCAAATCGCTGGTGAAGTACGAGATTTTCACGCCGAAGATTTCATGGATAAGAAAATGGCACGAAGATTCGATGTCTTTATCCATTATTCAATCGCCTCTGCGAAGATGGCCATGGAAGATTCAGGATTGAAGATCGATTCATCCAACGCAAACAGGATCGGCTGTATAACGGGTTCCGGTCTGGGGGGGCTGAGCACGCTGGAACATTATCATAAGGTCCTATTGGAGAAGGGCCCGCAGAAAATCAACCCTTTTTTTATCCCTGCCATCATCGCGAACATGGTTCCCGGTCAGATTGCCATAGAGTTCGGGGCAAAGGGGCCTAATACGTCCATCGTCACGGCCTGCGCATCCAGTTGCCATGCCGTGGGAGAGGCCTTCAAATTGATCAGGGAAGGCGTATCAGACGCCATGATTACCGGGGGATCTGAGTCAGTGATCACCCCGCTTGCTGTGGCCGGTTTCTGCGCCATGAGAGCCCTCTCCACGAGGAACGACGAGCCTGAAAGGGCTTCTCGTCCTTTTGAGTTGAACAGGGACGGTTTTGTTATAGGGGAAGGATCGGGGATAATCATTCTTGAGGAATTGACCCACGCTCTAGACAGAGGAGCAAATATCTATGCGGAGGTGGCTGGATACGGGCTTTCCGGCGATGCCTATCATATATCCGCGCCGGCCCCTGATGGGAACGGCGCCATCAGCTGTATGTCCATGGCCATAAAAGACGCGGGATTAGAGCCGGAGGATATAGACTATATCAATGCCCACGGGACATCGACGAAACTCAATGACGAAGCTGAAAACAGGGCCGTAAAAGCCGTTTTTGGTGCTCATGCCTATAGGCTGGCGATAAGCTCCACTAAATCCATGACAGGACATCTTCTTGGCGGAGCGGGAGGTGTGGAATCCATCTATTCGGTTTTGACCATCAACCGTGGGGTGATCCCCCCCACGATAAACTATGAGACTCCCGATCCGGAGTGTGATTTAGACTATGTGCCCAATGAGGCGAGAAAGGCCAACGTGAGGACAGCCATGTCCAACTCATTCGGGTTTGGCGGAACCAACGCGTCTCTGCTTTTTAAGGCTTATGAGCCTTAGTGATTGACGCAGACAGATGAATGTCGTGGAATTCTCCATCTCCTTTGTTAATAAAGAACATGGGAATTTATTGCCTTTGAGGTGAGAATTGGAGATAGAACTGAAAAAAGCAGATCCTGAAATTGCAGATGCCATACGCGAAGAAACTCGGAGGCAAGAGAACACACTGGTCATGATTGCCTCGGAGAATTATGCATCTAGGGCGGTGATTGAGGCACAGGCCAACGTCCTAACCAATAAGTATGCCGAAGGGTACCCGAATAGGAGATACTACGGCGGTTGTGAGAACGTGGACGTGGTGGAAAAACTCGCCATTGAAAGGGCGCGGAAATTGTTTGGGGTAGAGCATGCCAATGTCCAGCCCCACTCCGGATCCCAGGCCAACATGGCTGTCTACCTTTCCTTTCTGAGACCAGGAGATACAATCCTTGGTATGGATCTCTATCATGGCGGTCATTTGACACATGGAAATCCTGTAAGCTTCTCAGGAATGCTTTTCAAGGCAGTGTCCTATGGCGTTGATCCGGAGAGGCAATTGATCGATTTCAATCAAGTCAACGACCTGGCAAAAAAACATCGACCCAAAATGATTATTGCCGGAGCAAGCGCCTACCCCAGGATCATCGATTTTCAAGCTTTTGCGGAAGTCGCTCGCGACGTCGGGGCCTATTTGATGATAGACATGGCCCATATCGCCGGATTGGTGGCGGCGAATCTGCACCCTTCTCCCGTGGGCTTTGCAGATTTCATCACATCTACAACCCATAAGACCCTTAGGGGACCGAGGGGAGGACTCATCCTATGCGAAGAAACATATGGTCCTACCATCGATAAAGGGATATTCCCAGGCATTCAGGGTGGCCCCCTTATGCATATTATAGCAGCCAAGGCTGTCTCTTTTGGGGAGGCCCTGGGCCGGGAGTTTAGGGATTATCAACTTCAGGTTGTCACCAATGCCCGTGTGTTGGCGGAAGAATTGATGGGGCATGGTTTTGATTTGGTATCCGGCGGGACCGATAATCATTTGGTTCTAATAGATTTGACTTCAAGAGACATCACGGGTCAAGAGTATGAGGTATCCCTCGGCAAAGCGGGCATTGCAACCAATAAGAATGCTGTTCCCTTTGACAAGAGAGGTCCCAAGGTGACGAGTGGTTTGAGAATAGGCACTCCGTCCCTAACAACCCGCGGGATGAAAGAGACTGAGATGAAGGTAGTCGCCGGATTGCTCAAAAAGGTATTGGAGAACGCCCATGACGAAAAGACGCTGCAGGATTGCCGGTCGACCGTCATGGAACTCTGCGGGTCATTTCCTATGTACAGGAACCTGACATGAGCGTTAACGCCGACACACATAGCCAAGGACAAGAGAGGTCCATTGGAACACTGAGACCTTCCTGGCCTGAATACTTCATGGCCATAACCCGTATGGTGGCCAAGAGATCCACTTGCCTTAGGCGTTCGGTCGGTGCTATACTCGTCAAAGATAAACGGATCTTGGCTACCGGTTACAATGGGGCGCCTTCGGGACTCAAACACTGTGCTGAAGTCGGATGTCTAAGAGAAAACACATCGATCCCTTCCGGGACTAGACATGAACTCTGCCGTGGGCTTCACGCAGAACAGAATGCGATCATTCAGGCTGCCTACCACGGTATTCCTATCAATGGGGCAGTCCTCTATTGCACCAATAAGCCGTGTGTGATTTGCTCTAAGATGATCATTAATGCGGGGATCAAAAAGGTATACTACGAGGAGGGGTATGATGATCCCCTCGCTGACGAGATGTTTATTGAAGCGAATATTGAAGTCTCGAGGTTAAAATTATGAAATGCCCGTACTGTTCTCAGATAGACAATAAGGTCATAGACTCTCGACTGAGTAAAGACGGCAGAATGATCAGGCGGCGGAGGGAATGTATCCCCTGTGGAAGGCGGTTTACCACTTACGAGAAATTAGAGGAAATCCTCCCGCTGGTCGTCAAAAAAGATGGCAGGCGAGAGCCTTTTAGTCGTGAAAAGATCATTGCAGGAATGAAGAAGGCCTGTCAGAAGTTACCAATCAGCATTACAGCGATTGAGGAGTTTGTAGACTCCTTGGAACTTCACTTTCAAGAAAGTGGGCATAAGGAAATTGAATGTCAAGAGGTTGGGGAGAAAGTGATCAGCAAGCTGAAGGAATGGGATGAAGTCGCCTACGTTCGGTTTGCTTCAGTGTACAGACAATTCAAGGACATCAATGAATTCATGGCAGAGCTGGAAGGAATGCTCAGAAGCAGGGCCGAAAGTGAAAGAAGTAAATAGCGCTTTCTAAAAGGCAGATTGTCTACCAGCCTCTGTTTTTCATCCATCGCACTCCCCGCAGACTATCATTCCTTTGAAGGGAATTCGCCCGCGTGTTATGCCACTCATATTCGGGAGAGATCTTGGACGATTTGAGGGCTGCCGGGACGTGTCCGAAATCTGCCTGCCCTCAGCAGGTAGTCATCTCATGATTAATAAAGATGAAAAGATGATGAGAGAAGCCCTCCGTCTGGCCAAAAAGGGGATGGGCCGAACATCTCCGAACCCGGCTGTGGGTGCGGTGGTCGTTCGCGAGGGGAAGATCATTGCCTCCGGGTATCACAAGAGGGCCGGGTTCAACCACGCGGAGGTAGAGGCACTGTTAAAAATGCCCGGCAGAGCCAGGGAAGATGATGTTCTCTATGTGACACTAGAGCCGTGTCATCATCATGGGAGGACGCCGCCATGTACACAGGCCATTCTGAAGAAAGGGCTGAAAAAGGTGGTGGTGGGGATGCGGGATCCAAACCCGGGAGTCACGGGGGGCGGTTGTGAATTCCTGGCAAAACGAGGTGTTGAGGTCCGGTCCGGTGTTCTGGAATCGGAATGCCGGAAGCTCAATGAGAGTTATATAAAGTTTGTCTTAACGGGTCGGCCTTATGTGGTGGCCAAGTCGGCCATGACCCTGGATGGGTGGGTCGCCACTTCCTCAGGACATTCTCAATGGGTTACTAATGAGATGTCACGACAGTTCGTTCACCAACTGAGGGACAGGATGGATGGTGTGATGGTGGGTGTGGGCACGGTGCTGACAGATGATCCATTACTGACCACTCGTCTCAAGAGAGGGCGAGGCAGGGACCCTGTCCGGATTATAGTGGATACCCATTTGAGGACGCCTGACCGGGCAAAAGTCCTGAACAGCGAGTCCTCCTCCGAAACCCTCATGATTGTGGGTCCTGATGTCCCGGCACAGCGCTTGAGACGTATTGAAAGAGAGGGTGTATCTATCCTGACATGCCCTACGAAACAGGGCCGGATTGATCTTGGGGTTCTGCTGGACCTCCTGGGAAGTAGGGATATGACCTCTATCTTGGTGGAGGGAGGATCGGCCATCATGGGTTCCTTGATCAGTGAAAGGCTGATCGATAAATTCTTTATTTTCAAGGCCCCTAAAATCCTCGGCGGACATGACGGCATGCCTATGGCATCGGGATTCGGGCCCGAGAAGATGGATGCCGCTCTGAGACTGAATGATATTAAAGTGCGGCGTTTTGGGGATGATGTATTGATTGAGGGGTATGTGGAGAAATAGGGCGCAAGGTGCAAGGCGTAAGGTATACGGTTTAAGGTATCAGGCGATGTTCACAGGGCTTATAGAAGGCAAGGGGAAGATTAAAGAGATCAACCGGGTTCGAGGAGATATGGTATTGGCCATTACTCCCATGTTTGACTTGGCGGATTGTCGGGTTGGAGACAGCATCTCTGTGAACGGGGTATGCCTTACGGTGACCGGTCTTGGGGAAGGACATCTGAAAATGGACGTCTCTGAAGAGACCGTTTCTCGGAGTACCATGGGGCTGCTCAGACCGGGTGATGAGGTCAATCTGGAAAGGTCCCTTCGACTAACGGACCGTTTGGGAGGGCATCTGGTCTCGGGACACGTGGACGGGATAGGCAGGATCCTGAAAAAGGAACAGAAGCAAAAGTCCTGGTTGTTTAGAATCAGTATAGATGAGGCCCTGGGAAGGTATACCGTTGAAAAGGGCTCTATCGCGGTGGACGGCATCAGTTTGACCATAAATGATTGCCAAAACACCTATTTTGAGGTTAATATCATCCCACAGACCGCTCAGGAGACGACCCTGTTGGGAAAGAAGATAGGGGATTCGGTTAACATAGAAGCCGATCTGATCGGCAAATATGTGGAGAAGTTCTTGTTGAAAGACAAATTGTCTGACCAGCATAAGAAGTCCTCAACGATCAATGAAGATATGCTGAGGAAATTCGGATTCGGAGAATAGAGACGTGAGTGTTTCAGGGATTGAGGAAGTATTGGAGGAACTAAGAGAAGGAAGGATGATTATCCTGGTGGATGACGAAGCTCGCGAAAACGAGGGTGACCTGGTCATTGCCGCCGAAAAGATTACACCCGAGGCCATCAATTTCATGGCCAAGTATGCCCGCGGGCTCATCTGCCTCTCCTTGCATCCTGAGATTGTCGAGCAATTGAAGCTTCCGCTTATGGTTTACGATAACCAGACCCCCTTTAAGACCGCCTTTACCGTCTCTATAGAGGCGCGTCACGGTGTGACGACAGGTATTTCCGCGGCTGACAGGGCACACACGATCCTCACCGCCGTATCCGATGACGCGCGGCCGGAAGATCTGGTGCAGCCCGGACACGTCTTTCCTTTGAGGGCGCGGAGAGGGGGCGTCCTTTTTCGAACCGGTCAGACCGAAGGATCGGTAGATCTGGCTCGACTTGCCGGCTTGAAGCCAGCGGGAGTAATCTGCGAGATTATGAATGACGACGGCACCATGGCGCGTATGCCCGAGCTAATCAAATTTGGCAAGAAACACGACATCAAAATCGCCACAGTTGCGGATGTCATTGCCTACAGGATGAGAAATGAGAGATTTGTGAAGAAGGCTGCTGAAACCGTTTTACCCACATCTTATGGAGAGTTCAAAGCCGTGGCTTTTGTGAACGACATAGACGACTATGAACATTTGGCCCTGATAAAGGGGGATATTGATCCGGAAGAGCCGACCCTGGTGAGGGTTCATTCCCAATGCTTGACCGGGGATGTTTTTGGCTCCTATCGATGTGACTGCGGTCCGCAACTGGAAAAAGCCATGGAGATGGTTCAAAAGGAGGGCCGGGGGGTCATTCTATATATGCAGCAGGAAGGCAGGGGCATCGGCCTGTGTAATAAACTAAAGGCCTACGCGTTGCAGGATCAAGGGAGGGATACGGTTGAGGCAAATGAAGAGCTTGGCTTTGACGCGGATTTGAGAGATTATGGAGTTGGGGCCCAGATCCTTGCTTCACTCGGTGTTAAAAAGATGAAGCTGATGACCAATAATCCGAAAAAGATCATTGGATTGGAGGGATACGGTTTGGAGATGGTGGAACGTGTGCCTATAGAGTCCAAACCCAGGCCGGAAAATATGAAATACTTGACGACCAAGTGTCAGAAGCTTGGGCACTTGATGAAGTTGGGTGCGCAAAAAATATAGAGTCGGTTTTTGACTGTATGAAATTTTAGGAAAGGGGAAGTCTGATGCCCAAGACACTAGAAGGTAAGATATCGGCAGAAGGTCTGAGTTTTGCGATTGTTGTCAGTCGGTTTAACGATTTTATCTCTTCGAAACTCGTTGAAGGGGCGATGGACGCCCTTAACCGTCATGGGTCCAGCGAGGAGAAGATTTCCCTGGTCAAGGTGCCTGGAAGCTTTGAGATTCCGCTTGTTGCCAAAAGACTGGCTGAATCCGGGAAATTCGACGGCATTATTTGCCTCGGCGCTGTGATCAGAGGGGCGACACCCCACTTTGATTATGTGGCCGCAGAGGTTTCCAAGGGGATTGCTACTGTCGCCCTTGAAACCAATACACCGGTGACGTTTGGTGTCCTGACGACGGATAGCCTGGAACAGGCCATTGAAAGGGCAGGATCCAAGTCGGGAAATAAGGGTTGGGATGCCGCTATGGCAGCCATGGAGATGGTGAATCTCTTGAAGAAACTGGGATGATTCACGTCGCCCAATTGCCTTTCACACCCGATCAAACCTTGTGAACCATTTTGAAGATCAAAGACGATGGCTTTCGAAGGCGTCCTTCAGTAGGACGTGAGAGAGTGGGCTTCGGCCTGCGAATCATATCATCTGACGGGAAGGGGAAGATCCCTCCCGCACAAATGAAAGCCCGATATGGGCTTTTTCAGTTCATTCATCGATAATGGGATCGAGACGTCGCGCCAGGGAACTGGCCATACAGGTTCTTTTTCATTTGGAATACAACTCAGGTGATCCGGATGAGGTCTTTGAGCTTATCTGTGAGCACTTTGGTCCTTCAAAGTCCTGCCGGGCCTTTTCAAGAGAGTTGGTCCTTGGGGTTTGTGAGAAAAGAGAAAAATTGGATGGGTTGATCAGGGCTTCGTCACAACATTGGCGATTGGAGCGGATGTCACGAGTCGATCGGACGATCCTAAGACTGGGGGTATTTGAAATCCTGGCTATGCCGGATATCCCTTCGAAAGTCTCCATTGATGAAGCCGTCGAACTGGGTAAGACTTACGGGACCGAGGAATCAGGCAGTTTTATAAACGGCATATTAGACAACATTTATAATCAGCTTAAGAAAGAAGGTCTTCTTAAATAATTTAAAAGTAACCCAATGCTATGAGACTTGAACTGAGATTTTCCAAGCGCCCCCTGGAAGGTCTGCCATGCCAGGCCGTCGTGATCCTCGCTTTTAGCGATCCTGATTTACCGAGAGGGGAGCTGACCTCTCTCTATGACATGATGAAAGGTTTTTTGCCGGCCCTGGAAAAGACAGGATTTTGGACCGGTAGTTCTGGCGAGACCCTCCTTCTGGCTTCGCAAGGTATGATCGGGGCAGACAAGATATTACTCAAAGGTCTAGGAGAAAAAGCGGTTTTCGATGCCATAGCCCTGACAGATCGGATGGCGGAAGTCGGCGTTACACTAGATGGCATCGGTGTAAACAATTTCGGCATCCATATCCCGATTGTGGCGGATACTGATAAGGCCCATTCTTCACATCTGGAATTGGCCGCTCGCCACCTCGTGGAGCCGTTTCTTGAGCATCATTGGGGTGAAACCGATTTCACCCTAAAAATTATCTTCTTTGTGGGGAAATACCCCTCGGATCTGTTGACCCCGGTTATTTTAAGACTTCGGGCAGCTTTTTCATCCATTCGAGACCTTTTCATCGGTGAAGAACAGGTGCTGGAAATGGCAGCAGTTGGGGGGATATGATTTATTCCATCCACAGTATCTTATATGTTTTAAGGGTATTTATGAGCTATGTTATATAATCCTCTAGAATTAGAGAAGAAATGGCAACGGATATGGGAAAGGGATGAACTGTTCAAAGTCGAGGAAGATCCTTCCAAAGATAAATATTACCTTCTTGAAATGTTTCCCTATCCATCGGGGAAGCTCCACATGGGGCATGTCAGGAATTACACCATCGGAGACGTGGTAGGGCGCTACAAGAGAATGTGCGGAAAGAATGTACTCCATCCCATTGGATGGGATGCCTTCGGACTTCCAGCGGAAAATGCTGCTATTGACCATGGGACCCATCCTGAAAAATGGACCTATCAGAATATTGAGACCATGAAATCCCAGCTCAAAAGGATGGGATTCAGCTATGACTGGGACCGGGAGTTGGCCACCTGTGATCCTAGATACTATCGATGGGAACAGCTTATTTTTCTGAAGATGTTTAAAAAGGGCCTGGCCTATAAAAAAAGGACCTATGTGAACTGGTGTGAAAGCTGTCAGACCGTTTTGGCCAAAGAACAGGTGGAGAACGGTTGCTGTTGGCGGCACACGGACCAGGAGGTCAGCCTTAAGGAGATGGATAGCTGGTTCTTCAAAATAACGGATTATGCCGAAGAAATCCTTGATGCCTGCGATCAACTCTCGGGATGGCCTGAGCGGGTTTTATCCATGCAGAGGAATTGGATAGGAAAAAGTCATGGCGCCATCATCCGGTTTCCATTAGACCATTCAGATGGGGAAGTGGAGGTTTACACCACCAGACAAGACACCCTCTACGGGGCCACCTTCATGTGCTTTGCGCCGGAACATCCAATGGTCAAGGAGATTATTAAGGGTCAACCTCAAGAGGCTGAAATACTAGAATTTATAGAAAGAACTCTCAGGCTTGATTCTTATGTGAGAACCGCTGATTTCACAGAAAAAGAAGGGATGTTTACCGGGAGGTACTGCCTGAATCCCGTGACCCACGAGAAGATCCCCATCTATGTGGCCAACTTTGTTCTTTTTGATTACGGGACCGGTGCCATCATGGCCGTTCCGACCCATGATCAAAGGGATTTTGAGTTTGCCAAGAAGTACGGTCTTTCTCTCCGTGTGGTTATACAACCACCAGGGGAGACCCTGAAAGAAGAGACCATGACGGAGGCCTATGAAGGAGAGGGCACCCTGGTCCATTCAGGCTCCTTTGACGGGAAGGGTAATCTGGAGGCCTTGGATGATATTGCCGATTACCTGGAATCAGAGGGTCTCGGACACAAAACCGTAAATTACAGGCTGAGGGACTGGAATATCTCCAGACAGAGATACTGGGGAACGCCGATCCCTATCATCTACTGCGAAACGTGCGGGATGGTGCCCGTACCGGAAGAGGATCTTCCCGTGGTGCTCCCCCTTGATTTGAAGATTGGGCCCAATGGGGCTTCCCCCCTTCCTCTTGAACCCTCTTTTTACGAGATTAATTGTCCCAAATGCGGGGGAAATGCCCGAAGAGAGACGGACACCATGGACACCTTTGTGGAGTCTTCGTGGTATTTTTATCGATACACCTGTCCGGATTATAAGGATGGACCAATAAATCCCAAAAGCGTGGATTACTGGATGCCCGTAGATCAGTACATAGGTGGAATCGAGCACGCCATCCTCCATCTCCTCTACTCCCGGTTCTATACCCGGGTTCTTCGCGATTTGGGCTATTTGAATTTGGACGAACCCTTTAGGAATCTCTTGACTCAGGGTATGGTCTGCAAGGAAACCCAGGAATGCCCTGAACATGGATATCTCCATCCCGATGAGGTGAAAGACCAGCGATGCGTTCACTGCCAGGCTGAGATTATCACGGGACAAACTCTTAAGATGTCTAAATCAAAAAAGAATGTGGTGGATCCAGAGGATTTGATCAGCCGATATGGAGCCGATACCGTGCGTGTGTTTTGTCTTTTTGCCTCACCGCCCGAGCGGGACTTAGAATGGAGTGACCAGGGCGTGGAGGGGTCATATCGGTTTTTGAATCGGATCTGGCGATTGATCACGGATCATTTGGAAGATGTTTCCAGAGTCCCAAGCTTTGATGGTAAGGGAGACCTCTCCGCTCTTTTAAGGGATCTTCACCGAAAGACCCATCAGACCATCCAAAAGGTAACCCATGATATTGAGGAGCGTTTTCACTTTAATACGGCCATCAGTGCAGTTATGGAATTGGTCAATGAGGTCAACAGGTTCCTCGGAAGTGGCCGGGATATGGGAGATTTGGCCTGTTCTCTGGTTAGAGAGGCTGTGGAAGCCGTGATCCTATTGCTTTCACCGGTGGCGCCCCATATCACCGAAGAGTGCTGGCGGATGCTGGGACATGGTAGAAGTCTTATGGAGACCCCGTGGCCTGGTTTTCAGGCCGATGCCCTGGAGGTGGACAAGAAACTGATTGTCATTCAGGTCAATGGCAAGGTAAGAAGCAGGATCGAAGTTCCCGCCTCATTCGACCAGAAGGAGATCGAGACAGAGGCCCTTAAAGACGAAAGGCTTCAAGATTTTATAGGAGAGAAAACGATCAAGAGGGTGATCGTGGTTAAGGATAAGCTGGTTAATGTGGTGGTATAATTACACGGCGCAAGGTGTAAGGTTTATAAAAAGGTATAGGGTATAAGTTCTACGGTATAAGGTTGAGGACTGAATAAGAGAAAAGAAGAAGATAATAGGTGTAAGATGCGAGGCGCAAGGTACAAGGTGCTAAGTGGTTGGTATTTAATCATTTTCGGAATGGTTATGCTCCTACCTGGGTTTTTCATCGCGGGTTGCGGATACTCTATACGATCCTCAGGGGATCCAATGGGTATCCAAATGGAAAGCATGGCCATCCCCATGATCGAGAGTACGTCTTCCGACCTCGGTTTTGAAGCCGATTTTACTCGCGTTATTCGGGAGGAGTTCATCAGAAATTCAAAGGTTCCACTTGTGTCCCAGGAAGAGGCCCAGACCGTTCTTAGTGGTCGGATATATGATATCAGAACTGAGCCGGTGAGTTACGACCTCGATCAGCAAACCGTCAATGGGGCTTCGACCCTCTATACCGAAACGAGAACCCGTATGTTAAGGGTCAATGCAGACATAAGATTTGAGGACAAAAGAACAGGGAAAGTCATCTGGCGGAATGAGAACATGGAAGAGAAAATGAGTTACGTTGTGGATAGGGATCCTCTGATCACCCGGTTCAACAAAAAGAATGCCCTGGAGACGATTGCCGAGACGTTGGCCAAGAGAATCTTTCTCCAAACCATGGAAAGGTTTTAATGGCCCGAGATCTGGCACCGGAGGAAGTCCTCAAATCCCTAGAAAAAGGAGACCTCGCTCCTTTTTATCTATTTCACGGTCCAGAGGAATTCAGGCTGGAAAAAGTCCTGGATAAGATCCGTAACGATTTTGTTCCTGCCGCCGCAAGGGCTCTCAATGTAGAGGTGTTTTATGGCGGAGAGAAGATCGATCCGACGGATATCATCTACAGAGCCCGGTCCCTCCCATTCCTGGCCTCAAACCGCCTGATCATCATCAGAAGAGCAGAAAAGTGTCGTGCCGGTGAATTGGAGATGTTTTTACCTTATATAGAAGATCCTGTGGAAACAACCTGCCTCATTTTCGTCTCTTCTAAAACAGATTTCAGAATGAGTTTCTACAAGCGGATAAGGTCGTTGGGCCGGGCCGTGAATTTCACGAATCTGAGTGAAAGGCAAGTGGTGCCCTGGATCAAACGAACGGCCGGAGAGATGGGACTGAAGATAGATGGCGAGGCTTGCGCCTATCTTCACCAGATTGTCGGGAACAGCCTGCGGGAGCTCTTTGCAGAATTGGAAAAACTTCGTCTCAGATATGGAGAAGAGGCCGTGGGAGTGAAACAGGTGAGAGAGCTTGCCCTTCATACCCGAATCTACACGATATTCGAGTTGATGAAAAGCATATCTGAGAGGAACTGTGCCGAATCTTTAAGGATTCTGAATCGATTTCTTGAGGAAGAAGACAAACTGAGGGCCCCTCTTCAGATTTTAGGCATGCTCAACAGACAGTTCAGGCTTCTGTGGCAGACAAAACACATCCTTTCCAAGGGGGGGAGTAAGGCGGATGTGGAGAGGACTCTGGGGCTGCCGGGTTTTTCGGCAAGAGACTTTGTTGCCCAATCCCAGGTTTGGTCCATAGAGGAGCTCGAGAAGGGGCTTGGGCTGCTATATCAGACAGACGGCCTGCTTAAATCAGGTTCGCGTCCAAAACCGGTCCTGGAGAATGTTCTCATCTCATTGTGTACACCATTAGACGAGTCATACTCAGGTTTGTCCGCGACAGCCTTAAGAAACGCTGGATCTATACGGTAGGTAGATCGTAGATCTCCGGTCATGCTGGTCTTCAAAAGGCGATATCTACGGCGTTCGTTGCCGATGGTCTGCTTTTTAAGGGTTTAAGGGAGATTTTCCAAGAATTATGGGCCATTCTGCGTTGATCTGGAGGCGTAAACCCTTAAAAATCAGACCATTATGGAGTTTGGGTGGAATCTTTTTTGAGATATCGCCTTTAGAAGACCGTCATGACCTTTGATTGCGCACAATCACATATGAATGTTTATGAATGTGATTAAAATACTGCGACGCAGTCTTATTGCGAGGCCGTAAGCCGATTGACTTGACGGGCAAGACGGGATATTTTGCGGGAAGCTGTATTCTTATGAATGACACCCTTAGAAACAGACTTTTGTATAAGAGAGGTGGTTCGGGCCAGACCCTCCTTGGCCTCCTCTGCTGATCCATTGGCCACAGCAGCTCTCAATACCTTGACCGCTTTCTTCGCGTTGCTTTTATAACCACTGTTTCTCACTCTTCTTACTTCGCTTTGTCGCGCCCTCTTGAGGGCTGATTTATGATTTGCCAAACTCTGAAATCCTCCTGGGCTCTTCTGTTGTATTATTTAGAACTTATTCTTTTAGAATAAAAACCGGGTAGTTGTCAAGCAGAAATCTACAGGCAGTCTTCCCCTAAGCTTTCGAAGCCATGGTAAATCAGGGCGTTAGTTATGAATCGGGGT
>JAFGFY010000164.1 GCA_016930795.1 Deltaproteobacteria bacterium | reverse complement strand
TTGGTAGCGGGGAGAGGATTTGAACCTCTGACCTTCGGGTTATGAGCCCGACGAGCTACCAGACTGCTCCACCCCGCGGCAATCGAAACACTATAACAATTCACAACATGTGAGTCAAACCAAATAAAAGAGCGGTCTACTTATTATTCGGGAATTCCATTACGAGAAAGGACTTCTCTCTCGGATCGGGTCTTTGTAGTGAATAAGGAGGTGTGTGTTAGGAAGCAGGGAGTCGAATAATAAACGAGGCCCCCTTGTCCGGATTCTTTATCGCCCATATATCGCCGTTGTGGATCTCAATGATCTTGTAGGATATGCAAAGGCCAAGGCCTGACCCATTTTCTCGGGTGGTATAGAATGGCTCAAAGATATGCTCCAGGTCCTCCTCAGGGATCCCCGGCCCCTCATCCGCTATCCTCACCTCTATTCCTTCGGGGACCTTCTCTGTGGAGACGCTTATCACACCTCCGCCATTCATGGCTTGAAGCCCATTTGTGATGATGTTGATGAATACCTGTTTGAGCTTATCAGGGTCACAATGGATCTCGGTCACCTCAGGAGAAAGGTTCTTCTTGAATTGATATTTTTCCAGAGAAGATATTCCTGCCATGATCTCCAAGACATCCAACAGGACCGTGTTGATATTCGCCGACCTTTTCACCAGGGTGTATTCCCTGGTGAAGTCACCCAGATTGGCAACCAGTGCCTCGAGCCTTCGAACCTCATCTAGAATAAGTTCTGATTTTTGGATGTCCTTTTCGTTTTCCAGTCGCTGTCTGATTTGACTGGAAAAGCCCCCTATGATCATCAAAGGATTCCGGATCTCATGCGCAACATGGGCTGCGGCCTGTCCCACAGCGGCCAGACGCTCCGATTGAAGGAGCTTCTTCTCGAGGAGTCGGCGTTCCGTGAGATCCCTGATGAAAGCCGTATAGGTTATCCCGTCGTCCAGCACCAGGCGAGAGAGGCTGAGTTCAATGGGAAATTCTTCTCCACCTTTACGGGTGCCTGTCAGTGATACGGTCTTCCCAATAAAATCTGACTCTTTCCGGTCCAGGAACTGGGTCATATACCTCTGATTGGCAACGAATTTGGGAGGAATCAGGAGGCTAAGGTCCACGCCCAATACTTCTTCACTTGAATACCCAAAGATTCTTCGGGCCGCATTATTGAAAAGAATGATCTTATGCTGATCGTCCAAACCAAGTATAGCATCGGTCGCCGTATCAAGGATGGCCCGGAATTTTTTTTCGGAGCTTTGGAGTTGTTTGATCAAACGCCTTGATTCAGAAACATCTCTGGCGACCTCGATAAAATATTTGATCTTCTTTCCCCTCAACCTAATCGGATAGATGATTAAGTGAAGCTCTTTTATCTCTCTGCCATCATCCCAGTCAAAACGAGGGACCTCTACCATTTTTCCCGTTTCCTTGGCGCGGGATAGAGGACAAGGGCTTTCTTTTGAAGTACAAGGAACATCGGATTGCCTTTTAACCCAGTAGCATTTCTTGCCCACCACCTGGGATTTCCTGAGACCGTACTGTTTTAAGAAGGCCTTATTCGCGTCCTGGATATTGTAGTCAGGATCAAGAACCAGGATCTCTTCGTTAATGCCGTCAAATAGCGTCTCCAGAAAAAGATTTTCTATCTTCAGCTTTTGAGTGTCCCGGCTTTTTTCGGTCAGGCTCTTTCGCAATGCCTTGATTTCTTCTTTCAACTTGGCGTGATTCTCATGTTCCATGATAATCCTCCTCAGACAGGAGATGAAGACATGCTCTGCTGAACACAGGCGCCCATAATGGCGGGGCCAAATACGCGCTTTCAAAAAAATATGGTGACATCCCACCAACAGGAGACCCGGAGAAAGAAGGTCACTCAAGGTCTTGGATGATATCTTTCGTGGACCTGTTTCAGCCTTTCCCTGGTGATGTGGGTATAAATCTGAGTTGTGGATATGTCCGCGTGTCCCAGCATGACCTGAACCGATCTCAAATCGGCTCCACCTTCCAGAAGATGCGTTGCGAACGAATGTCTGAGTTTGTGAGGAGTGATTTCCTTTTTGATCCCCGCACTCCTTCCATACTTCTTAATGATTTTCCAGAATCCCTGTCTGGTGATGGGGTTTCCCCTCAGGTTCAGAAAGAGGTAAGAAGAGCTTCTACGTTTCAATAGGATGGGTCGCCCCTCGGACAGATAGGCCTTGAGGGTATCCAGGGCTTTGGATCCCATAGGGACGATTCTCTCTTTTGAGCCCTTTCCCATCAACCTGACATAACCGGCTTCGAGGTTGATATTGGAGAGTTTGAGCCCCACCAACTCAGATACCCTCAACCCCGTGGCGTAGAGGATTTCCATTAGGGCTTTGTCTCTCTGTCCCAGGTGATTGGCGCCATCCGGTTGAGAGAGAAGTGAGTCGACTTCCTGGCGGCTTAGAACCCCCGGAAGTCTTCGGGGCATTTTCGCCGCCCCCAGGAGCCTTGCCGGGCTGCTTTTGATCTTTCCGTCGGAAACGAGAAAACGGAAGAACATCTTGAGGGCAGAGAGGTTTCTGGCACAGCTTCTCGCGGACAAGGTCCGGTTAAGACGGCCCATATAGTCTCTCATATCGTCATGAGTGACGCGAAGCGGTGAAAGCCCTTTGATATTCAGGAAATCGAAAAACCGGGATAGGTCCCGGCTATAGGATTGGATGGTATTATCCGCCAGCCCCCTCTCCACCCGTAAATGGTTGATGAACTGATCCGCCAGAATGTCGGCTTGAGTGCTCATGGTCCATCCGTTCATCCCTTTATGGAGACCTTTCACGATTCCGCGCTATAAAGCATGCCGCCGGCCACCGGCAATGGACGGGGATTAGAACCGTCAGTCTGTAAAATCATAGTAATGTCGGTCTTTTGTCAGAATCCTTGGACCTTGCTTCTCAATGACTACCAGCTCTTCCAGTCGAACGCCCCCTTTTCCCGGAATGTATATTCCAGGCTCCACCGTGACGACCATCCCTTGTTCGAGCTTGACCGGTTTTTCCGGAGAAAGTCTTGGGCCTTCATGGGTTGCCAGCCCCACGCCATGCCCGAGGGAATGGCCGAAATATTCCCCAAAACCCGCGTTCTTGATCACATCTCTGGCTGAAGTATCGGGATCCGTACTCTTGACCCCGGCTAAAACCCTCTCCAGGCCTCTTTGTTGAGCCTCAAAGACGATCCGGTATATTTTTCGGAACTTGGGTCCTGGCGTGCCCAGGAATAGGGTCCGGGTCATATCACAGCAATACCCGTCCAGTTTCACACCCACATCCATAATGATGGGCTCCTTGCCCCTTATCTTTCGATCAGTAGGCACGGCATGGGGTAAAGCCCCGTTGGGTCCTGAGGCCACGATGGAGGCAAAAGCGAGACCATCCGCTCCCCCCTCGTGGGCTAACCCTTCGATCTGCCATGCAATTTCTTTTTCCGTCCGACCGGGTTTGAGAGTGGGTATGACCTCTGAGAGGATTTCAGTCATCAAGTCGGCGCTGGCCTCTATGGCCTTTATCTCAGATTCTTCCTTGATCTCTCTCATTTTATCCACCAATCCCTTTATGGGGGTCAGGCGGATGGGTGAGGATGATTTTTTCAGGTTCTTTTTCAGTTCCCTGAAAAGAGACCAGGTCACAAAGTCTTCTTCAAAACCAAGGTCCTTCGTGCCCAGACGGGCCAGGATGGCGGGCAGGCTTTCCTGAAGTCCCTTTTTATGAGTCATCACTTCAAAGTCCGGGGCCTGTTTTTCAGCCTCTGTCGTGTATCGGGAGTCCGTCACCAAAAGGGCGTCTTTTTCAGTGATGAGGAGTGATCCGGAGGATTCGTCTATCTGGGTGTCTAGGGCCTTGAACCCGGAAAGATACCGCCTGTTTTCGGGTCGCATAATCCAGAGGGTATCAGAAGGAATACCGGCTAGTTTTTCCCTCAACTTGGTTACACGGTTTTGATAAGCAGGTCTTCTCATGGATCAACTCTACCAGATTAATGGGATTATGGCAATTTCTGTCATCATCTCTGACCTTCATGAAGGTATCATCTACCACAATACCTGCGTAACGGTTTTTTCCGCAATAAGATTCTTTTCGCGATCAAGATCACCATAAAAAACCTCATGCCAACCCGAAAATAGGTCAAGAGCCGCGACCAGGCCTGCCGTACAGAGACTCAGGTAATGGTTCAGCCCTATTTCATGTGATGTTGACAAAAGAGAGGAACTGAGCGAAACTACTGAACAATATTGCGATTTCTTCTCAACTGTGGTAGAGATGGCGGAGAGCGTTTCGAAAGATTTCCAATCAACAACAGATCCGTATCCTTCGTATTATGCCTGTCTACGAATATACCGCCCTTAACAAGGCTGGAAAGAACGTCAATGGGATTATTGATGCCGACAGTGCTGTGGCTGCGCGACAGAAATTGCGTGGTTCCGGGGTATTTCCCGTAGAAGTAAAAGAGACCACGGGCAAGCCCAAAGACCAGGTCTCCGGTTCAGCCACTATTTCAACACTTTTTAGACGGATCAAACCGGGAGAGCTTTCGGTCCTTACCCGACAACTCTCCACCCTGATAGGTGCGGGGATCACCCTTGTATCGTCGTTGGAGGCATTGATATCCCAACTCACCAATCCTTCACTCAAAAAGATCATGGCCCATGTCAAAGAATCCGTTAATGAGGGGAACAGCCTTGCCTTTTCTTTGTCTCAGCATCCCAAGGCTTTTTCCCCAATATATATCAATATGGTCAGGGCCGGCGAGGCCTCGGGGTCCCTGGACCTGGTCTTGGATCGTCTGGCCGAATACAGTGAAGCCCAAGAGGCGTTGAGAGGACGATTCAAGGCGGCTATGGTCTATCCGATTATTATGACCTGTCTCGGAGCGGCGATCCTCCTTTTCCTGATGATCAAGGTTGTTCCCGAGATTACGAAAATGTTCAGCGATATGGAGCAGACGCTCCCGCTGGCCACGATTATATTAATCGGTCTAAGCGATTTCCTTAGGCGCTTCTGGTGGCTCCTCCTTGCAGGTCTGGCCGCGGCCATCGTGTTGGTGAATCGGTTTCGCAGGACGTCAAAGGGTGGTTACATCTGGGACGACATCAAGATCCGTGTTCCGATTATTGGGGGAATCAACCAGAAGATGGCTCTTGCGAGATTCTCGCGTACTCTCGGTAGCCTGCTTGATAGCGGCGTTCCTCTATTAACGGCCCTTCATATTGTTCGCAATATCGTCAATAATCGTCTTATCTCGGATGTGATTGACAAGGCCATGGAGGAGGTTCAGGCGGGAAAAAACCTCTCTGTTCCTCTGTCACAAAGTGTCTGGTTCCCACCAATCGCGATACAGATGATTTCCGTGGGCGAGCGGAGCGGAGAGTTGGAAAAAATGCTCCATAAAATCGCCGACATTTATGAACGGGAGACAGAATCCCGAATCATGGCCATGACTTCCATGCTCCAACCGGCCATGATTGTAGCCATGGCGGCTGTGGTTCTGTTTATTGCCCTCGCCATTCTGCTGCCGATTTTTGAGATGAATCAAATGGTACGCTGATTGCATATGAATGATAGAAAAGAAGTAAAGCGGACTTTTTGCGAACGCATCAGCCTTATAATGTAAATAATAGCTGTTTGACGTCAATTGGTCGTGAGGTTTTTAAGGAATAAATGAGGGAGAAGAAAAATGTCTAAGACAGGAAGAGAAGAAAAAGGGTTTACTCTCATCGAGATCCTAATCGTCATTGTGATCCTGAGCATCTTGGCGTGGCAGTTGGCGCCCAGGATTATGGGGAAACCGGAAGAAGCCAAACAGGTCAGGGCTCAGATGGATATCGCGACTCTGGAGACCACCCTAAAGATGTTCAAACTGGACAATGGGTTCTATCCCTCCACTGAACAGGGCCTTCAGGCGTTGGTGGAGCCGCCGACCATTGGAAGACCCGCACCGAAATGGCGGGAAGGAGGATACCTGGAAAAGGGGAAAGTCCCTAAGGATCCCTGGGATTACGAGTACATCTACCTTTGCCCGGGAGTGTACTCGGATTTTGATCTTTCCTCCTATGGCGCGGATGGAGAGCCGGGAGGGGAAGGGCCTGATTCGGATATCAATAATTGGGAACTGGAGTAGCCTTCAGTCTGGACAAGTGAAACACTATACACTCAAAGGGTTCACGTTGATTGAAGTGACGGTGATCCTGGTCTTCATCGGCATTATCTTGATGTTAACGATTCCCAGAGTTCAGACAGGTATCGTGACAGACGATCTGAAGGCATCGACCCGCAAGATGATCGGCCTCATCAGGGGCCTGAAGGATGAGGCTGTTCGTGAACATAAGACCTGTTTTCTTCATTTTGATCTGGAATCCGATCGGTATTGGACAGACTCGACGGTCATGAGTGAGGAAGAGCGGGCCCGCGCGGCTGAGAATGCCTTTGCCCTGCCGGCGGGAGTTCATGTCCTGGATGTCTGGTTCCGGGACAAAGGCAAGCAAATGGTCGGCCAGACAGTGATACGGTTCAGCGAAAAGGGATATATTCAACCCAGTGTCATTCACCTGGGTTCGGAAGATGATAGGGTGTTTACCCTCGAGTTGTCTCCTTTCCTGGGGAAGGTCAAAATCTATGAAGAATACATAGAGTTCGAAGACTTTTGACGCTCCTATAAGAAGATCAAAAAGGACTCTTCATGAGGTTTTTGATTAGAGAATACTTAAGCAAAAAAAAGGGCTCCGGCTTTACGTTCCTTGAGGTGATGGTGGCTGTGGCCATCTTAGCCATTACCCTGACTGCTGTACTGAGGTCACAATCCCAGAGTGTCTCCCTTGCAAGCGAAGCAAAATTCTATACCACAGTCACCCTTTTGGCCCAGGGCAAGATGGCCGAAATCGAGGCCAAAGACCTTGGCGCATTGAGTTCGGAATCAGGGGATTTTGGAGAGGATTTTCCCGGCTATACCTGGGAGGTCACTGTGGACAATGTATCCCTGGATTATCCCGATAATGTCTCCGATCATCTCAGGCAAGTGACCCTGGCCCTTTCCTGGGAAGAGAGTGACCACTATCAATATAGTCTGAAAACCTATCGTTTCTCTCCAAAGGGAGAGTAGATCCATGCACGGAATCGCGTCATCATCCCATATGAGCTTCATGAATCGTGAGGGCTTCACCCTCCTGGAAATCATGTTGGCGTTTTTCATTTTCTCTATTGTGCTCACAACGCTCTATACGGCCTATTCCGGGACTTTTCGCAATATTGATCAGGTCGAGTCTCAGTCAGAAGCATATCAAATGGCGCGCATTGCCATGGAGAGGATGATAGAAGACTTGGAGTCCACTTACGCTTTCCCTCCTGTGGAAGACCAAGAATCCGCAGAAGAGAGTCTTCGATCCACCAAATTTGTGGGAGAATCAGGCGAAATCGACGGCCGGAGCGCGGATACCCTTCGGTTTCTCTCCACCGCGCATCTTGTCTTTGATGAAGAGGATAAAGAAACCGGCATCGCGCAAATCACCTACTATGTAAAAGAGCGCGAGGAAGAAGATGAGCCTGGTTTTGACCTCTATCGGTCCGATAAAACGGAGCTTGAGCACGAGGAAGAGGAAGCCGGCGGGTTGATTCTATGTGAGGGCGTTCAAGCGTTTGATCTCATCTACTATGATGATAAAGAGAGGGCTTATGAAAACTGGGACTCCTCAGAAATAGAAAAGGGAGGCAGATTACCCATGAGGGTCTCCATTGTGTTGGAATTCATCAATAAGGCCAATCCTGAAGCGCCACTGAAATTTGTGACAGGTGTTGCCCTTCCCATGGCAAAGGGGGGATATGAAAAGACCTCATAGAAATTCCGGCGGATTTGCTATCCTTCTGACCCTGCTCATTTTCACTCTTCTCGTGACGGTGACCTTCCAGTTCAATACCTCCATGACCTCTGAGTTGTATGCGGCCGCGAATCTTCGAGATAACGCGAGGTTGGGGAGCATAGCCAAGTCGGGATTTCATTATGCCATCGCCGTTCTTTTTGAAGACGCCAACGCAGAGAATGAATTTGATTCCTTGCATGAAGCCTGGGCCAATTTCAGGGCCCTTTCCGCCAACTCAAGTTCAATGTATGAGGATGGTCGCTTTGAAGTCCGGATAGTAGACCATTCCGGCAGGATACAGATCAATCAACTGCTCAAGGCGCCGGAGGTGATGGGGGAAGAGTATATCTATAACATGACACAGAAAGACCTTCTCACCAGATTCTTGAGGTCTGAAGAATTCGATCTTGACGAAGAAACAGTGGATGATCTTGTGGATGCCCTTAAGGACTGGATGGACCCGGATCATGAGGTGACTGGTTTTGGAGCCGAGAATTCCTATTATCAGACACTGGACAAACCCTATGCCTGCAAAAATGGTCCTGTGGATTCTTTAGAGGAGCTTCTCCTTGTCAGGGGAATCAGCAGGGAACTCTTCTACGGCACAGATGAGATGCCGGGCATCGCATCCTATTTGACGACCCAAGGAAATGATGGCAAGATCAACATCAATACAGCCCACCCCTTGGTTCTTAGTGCCCTTTCCGAGCATTTGGATCAAGAAATGGTGGAGGAGATGATCGCGTACCGTGAGGATGAAGATAATGATTTGAGCTCGATTTCATGGTATAAAGGGGTGCGAGGTATGAGCAGTGAGGTATCCATTGATCATCTTGTCTCCACCTCAAGTCATGTTTTTGAGATTCGATCAACGGGCATCATGGAGACGATGAGTAAGCGTGTTGAGGGATTGGTAGAGCGGAAAGAGGGCGCCATAAGGATTGTGTCCTGGAAATCAGAATAGGATAGCGACATGCCGGGGAAGATTTTAGGGCTTGACATAAACGAAGATGCCATCATTGCCGTTCAGGTCTTGAGTGGATTAAAGGGATACCAGGTCACGGCCTGCGCTCAAGTCGCATTGAACAAGGATGGGGAAGTCGAGGAGACTTTGAAGGGGATTCTTGAACAGATGGAACTTCTGAGCGATGCCTATGTCACCGCGATTCCGGCTGAACGCGCTTTTTTCCGTGATCTTAAATTGCCCTTTAGAGCGCCGAAAAAGATCAAACAAACACTCCCCTTTGAAATGGAGACCGTGGTCCCTCTCCCCATTGGAGACTTGATTGTGGATTTCCTTTTCGTGGATCGCTCTGATGAGAGTGAAATTCTGGGTGTTTGCGTGAAAAAGGGCCATATTGCCGAATATCTCGCACCATTACAGGCCCATGGGATTGAACCGGAGATCCTGGATATCAGATGTGTCCCTATGGTTTCCTGGCTCCTCAAACAGGAGGAAACACCGGATAACGGACTCTTCCTGGAAATCGGGGCGAAAAGGGGGATGATGATCCTGTTTCTCAACAAACACATCGCCTTGATTCGTTCTCTTGTCCTTGATGGAGCTGCTGTGGCTCAATCCTCGCCATTCGACACGGATAATCAGCCGGATCATCCGGTTTTTGAGCATATCGAATCTCGCTTAGAGTCCTTTTGCGCAACGGTCCTCAATACCATTCATTCCTTTGGATGGCAGACAGAAAGGGAAGACATCCTCCCTGACAAGGTTTTTTATACCGGAATAGGGGCCCTGTATTCAGGGACTGGAGATCTCTTAGAGCGATTCCTGGATATACCCGCGGAACAGGTGAATGTGCGTGGAGACAAGAGCGTGCAGATGGAAAGTCATGTGGCTAGGGTATGGAACCCTTCCTTGATGGATAACGCCCTCGCCCTTGCTCTGCGTCACGACAGGTCAGGTCAAGGCTTTAACTTCAGGAAAGACGAATTCGAAGTAAAAAAACGCTATTCCGGACTCAAAATCCAGATTCGAAGAGCGGCCATGTTCCTTATCCTCATTCTCGCTTTTCTGATGGTGGATTTAGGTCTCGATTACTACCTTCTCAAAAATAGACATGACGCACTAGAGCAGAATATCAATGAGGTCTTTCGAAAGACATTCCCTGACGTTGGAAGGATCGTGAACCCGGTGGAACAGGCGAAAGTGAAGATCAGAGAAGTCAGGGATGCAAGCGCCTTGCTCCCGGGAACCAGAGGAAGCCAGAGACAGCTGGATCTTCTTAATGAGATCTCAAAGCTTCCCAAATCCTTGGATATCCATGTCACCAGTTGGGTCGTGGACCAGGATAAGGTGACTCTAAGTGGGGATACGGATGACTATGCCACCGTGGATAGCATAGAGAACGCTTTAAAGGCTTCACCCTATTTCAGCTCTGTGAAATCCCCTAAAAGTAATCGGAATGACAAGACGGGACGGATCGAATTCGACATGATACTGCAGAGGACGATATAGGTAACTGAGGACGCGCGATGTTCACACTGGCAAAACGGGAAAAGAATTTAGTCATAGGGGCAGCCTGCTTTCTGGGGATCTTCTTTTTGTTCCATTTGCTCATCTTCCCCTTTTTTGAAAAAAAAGATCGCATGGAAAAGGGGATCAAAGCAAGGGAGACCGAACTAGAGGAGATGATAAGGCTGAGCGACGAGTATGAGGCCTACAAGGGAGATACTCAAGGCATAGAACAGGTCCTTGCCAGGCGCAATAGAGGTTTCACCCTCAGAACATTCCTTCAAGAAAAAGCAAATGAGGCCGGTGTGATCATCGGACGTATTGATCAATTCCCTTCAAAAGACATGGGAAATTTTATGGAGTCGACCATGGAGGTCAAGTTGGAAGCGGTCACGTTGAAACAGTTGATGGAATACCTCTATCGAATTGAGTCCCCGGAGGACCTCGTAAGCGTTTCAACGATTTCAATCAAGCAGAACAAAAAAGAGCCCGGGTACCATGATGTGACGTTGAGGGCGTTGACTTTTGAAGAGACATAGCCGTTGATATGAACCAAATAACAGAAAAGAACAGAACATGGACGGCGTACACCCTATACGCCATTCTATTAACCCTCGGGCTTTTGTATATTCTCTTTCCTTCCCGGGCCGTCAAGGACTATCTGGAGGCAAGGGTAGATGATTCAGCGATCCCGGTCCACATTTCCATCGGAGACATTTCCCCTTCTCTTGCCTTTGGTCTTACTCTCCGGGAAACTGAACTCTCCCGTCAGGCGGCCCCAGAGAAAGTCCTCTTTAGAGCGGATCGCCTTTTTGTCAGACCTGGATTATGGTCTTATTTACAGGGAAAAATGAAGGCCTGTTTTGACGGCCGTCTCAATGATGGTTCCTTAGAGGGCTGCGTCCAGTTCAATGAAAACGACCCTAACACTCCTTTTTCCACTTCCATGACCTTTAGGGATATTCTATTGGGGAAATTTGAATACCTTGCAGATCTGATCGGCCGTCATGTGGAGGGAAGCCTCGGGGGCAGTTTCGCTTACGATGGTCAAATCGAGTCATTGATGGAAGGGACGGGGGAGGCGGATTTACGACTGTCTAACGGCCGAATAGAACTCCAGAAACCTGTTTTGGATCTAAACGCCGTCGATTTTGATGAAATCTGGGTCAAGCTGACCCTTAAAAAAAGAAGGGTAGATTTGACTCATGTGGAACTGAAGGGCCCGAATATATACGGCACCTTAACGGGAACCATCAGCATAAGGAAAGAGCTTATGGACAGCGGACTCAATCTGAAAGGAACCGTGGACCCTTCCAAATCCCTGTTTGAGGGCTCTGAAGGGGCCTCAGTAACCGTGAAATTGCTGGGGCAGACTTTGGGAGACGGCCCTCTCTCTTTCAGGGTTCGGGGAACGCTTAAAAATCCGAGGTTTGATCTGATATGACAGCGCGATACACCACGATTTTCAACTTCGTAGCCCTATCCATTCTCCTGTTTATCAGCGTGGACATCTTTTATACTATTGTCAGCGCGCAGCTCAACGACGTGGGTATTCAGGAAATCGCGAAGACGCGGCCCTCACCTTCCAAAGGTTACAGGAGACCGCCGTTGAGTGACTACCGGGCGATCACTGAAAGGAATATTTTCGGCTCCCTTGAGAACGCCTCAGAAAAAATCAAACCCTCAGAATATGAAAACCTGGAACCGACAAAACTAAAGCTCGCCCTGGTGGGTACGGTGTCGGGTTCCGACGAAGATGCCGCTGCTTTCATTGAGGAGACGGATAAGAGAAGACAGGAGCTTTACAGGGTGGGTGACAAGGTCAAGGATGCCACTCTTAAAGCGATCCTCGAAGGGAAAGTCGTTCTCAGTGTAGATGGAAAAGATGAAATCCTGACCATGGAGGAGCCTTCCTCAAGACGATCCTTAAGCACGGTAAGAGAGAGGGACACTCCACCCTCCGCGGCCGTCACCCCGCAGAGAAGAAGTGCCGGTGTTACGAGAACGCTTCGACGTTCAGATATTCAGAGATCCCTGGAGGATGTCAGCGGCCTATTGGAGCAAGCCCGAATAGTGCCGGCACCCTCGGAAGATGGATTCGCCGTCAGCAATATCCAGTCAGGCTCCCTCTTCGCAAGGATGGGATTAAGGAACGGCGACATTGTCCAGGGCATCGATAACAAGCCCATTACGGGGACAGAGGATGTCGTCTCCTTCTACCAAGAACTGGGGTCAGCATCCAATATCACACTGGATATCATTCGAAACGGGCGAGAGATGTCCTTACCATTCAGAATAAGGTGAGGCCATGTATACCTCTTATTTCGGGTTCAAAGAAAATCCCTTCAATTTAACACCTGATCCACGTTACCTCTTTCTAAGCCCCTGTCATAAAGAGGCCCTCGATCACCTGCTTTACGGAATAAACGAGCGAAAGGGTTTCATCGCCATAACCGGGGGTATCGGTACCGGCAAGACCACCCTGTGCCGCGCGTTATTAAGCCACCTGGATCCCTCAACCAAGTCCGCTCTGATTCTCAATGCGTTTATTTCTGACCTAGAGCTTTTGAAAACCATCAATCAAGAGTTTGGCCTGCCTGTGGGACAGGGGAAAACAAGTAAGAAAGAATATATCGATGCGCTCAACCAGTTCCTGCTCAGGAACTTCGCCCGAGGCGGAAATGCGGTCCTTCTGATTGATGAGAGTCAAAACCTGTCCGATGCTGTCCTTGAGCAGATACGAATGCTCTCCAATCTGGAGACAGAAAGAGAAAAACTGATCCAAATCGTGCTTGTGGGACAATCCGAATTGAAGGAACTCCTGGCAGCCCCGTCTTTGAGACAGCTCAACGAGCGCATTACGGTTCGATATGATTTAAGCCCCCTTGAATACAGGGACATACGAGGTTATGTGGAGCATCGTTTGGTGGTGGCAGGAGGGAGGGGAAATGTGCGGTTTACGGATGGTGGCTGTAGGAAGATCGCTCTCTTTTCAAAGGGAAACCCCAGGCGTATCAATGCGGTTTGTGACCGTAGCCTACTGATTGCGTATGTAGAGGGAGTACAGAGGATCTCCAAAGGAACGGTTCGGAGGGCAATCAAAGAACTCCATCGAGATATGAAGATCGATCACGGAGTAGACATCGGGTTCCGGCGGAAGGCTGCTCTATCCTTCACGGTCTTGCTCCTGCTCATGACCCTCGCAGGCTTTGCGGGATGGTTTCTTAGAGGGATTTTATCCTGAAAGGCTTTTCAAGAAGATTTGGGGACGGGATGGCGAAGGAGAGATGAGCCAAGGCATGAATCCTGTGGCAGATCCCGTCTGAAACAAAGACTAAAAGGGAAACCCGGCAAACCATGAGCTATATCAATGAAGCCCTGAAAAAGGCGCAAAAGGAAAAGGACGCCCTCTTCCTGAAATATTCAGGCATTCTGTCTTCCCGGAGAAAGGACCGAGAGGTCTTCAAAAGCAGAGTGCTGTGGGGATCCCTGGCCCTCCTCTCTGCCATTCTTCTTGCTTTTGGAGCCTATTCGTGGTTAAATACCCCGAAAGAACGAGTAGCTGCGTCCGGTATGAAGTCGAATGATCGGGATCAACCCTCCCGAACAGTCACTTCGCAAGCGCGCACGCAGGGCAATCAGTCGACGGCATCACCCTCGATGGAGAAGGCTCAGGATCAAGGTGCAGCCAAGACCGTTGGGCCTGAACGGCCTGCCGAAGCCTCGCAGCCCGAAACGACCGGGGATGCGCAAACTCTTTACGAGAGGGCGGAGCTTTTTCGACAACAGGGCCGTCTGAAGGATGCCAGACGATTTTATGAAGAAACCCTCAAGTTGGATCCGCGTCATGTGGACGCGCTGAATAACCTGGGTGTTGTATATCTTCAAGAAAAGGACTATTCGGCTGCGCAGAGGCAATTTGAAGCCATTATACGAATAGAGCCGGAAGATGCGGATCCCTTTTATAACTTGGCGTGTCTCCATGCCGTTAAAGGGGAACAGAGGCAGGGTTTGGCTTACCTTAAGAAGGCCATCTCATTGAACCCTTTGGTCCGAACCTGGGCAAGAACGGACAGTGATTTGGACAATCTTCGCAGTAATCCGGAATTTGAAGAGATCATCAGGGCCCACTAGCGATATGAGACTCTATAAGACAAAAAGTATTTATATAGGTCTTCTCTGTTTAGGCGTCTATCTGTTTGCCGGGCATTCCACAGTGCGGGCCGCTCGTGTTAAAGGAGAAGAGGGTGTCAAGGCCGCGTCGGCGAAGGCCGCGGCAGCAAGGTCATCCCCACAATCTCCAGGGCCTTCTTCTGTGGCATCTGCGCAAACAGCGCCACCTTCCAGATCCCCTGATAGGCCACAGCCATCGCAAGTAAACAGGCAGCCTGTCCAAACAGAGGTCACCCAGGAGTCCAAAAAGGTCAATTCATCGGCAGTCACCATCAATTTTAGCGACACGGACATCACTCTCTTCATCAAATATATCGGTGAATTGACCGGAAAGATCTTTGTCGTGGATGAAAAAGTCAGGGCGAAGGTGAATGTTTTCTCCAGTAAAGAGGTCAGCGTTGATGATGCCTACCGACTCTTTGAATCGGTCCTGGAAATGAACGGTTTTACCACTATACCATCCGGGGATTTCATTAGGATCGTCCCCGCTGTGGATGCCCGTGCAAAGAATATTGTGACGAAACTCCGGGAGGAGGCCGTCAGCCCTGACGATAGAGTAGAGACGCGGCTTATTCAACTGAGGTATGCAGATCCCGAGGAGTTAAAGAGGACTTTTGCGCCCCTTATATCAAAGAATAGTGTGATGATCGACTACGCCCCAACCGGCATGCTGATCATCACCGATGTCAAATCCAATATCACACGCCTGCTCAAGATCATAGACGAAATCGATGTGGAAGGGATGGGCGAGCAGATATCCGTTATCCCCCTGGAATACGCGACGGCTTCCGAAATAGCCCAGACCATGAACGACGTGTACCAGGCATCCATTAGGGGGGCCCCGAGAGCTGAAGCCGCCAGATCCGGATCTGTCCCCAAGATTGTCCCCTATGACCGTACCAATGATCTCATCGTCAGGGCGACAGAAACGGAAACCCTAGGGATCAAGGCCTTCATCGAACTCTTGGACAAGGAAGCAGTCCGGGGGGAAGGAGATATCCATGTGAGGTACCTCCAAAACGCCAATGCCGAGGACCTTGCACAGACCCTGGCCTCCATCCGGTCCGGGGAGACACAAGCGGCCAGGCAGGGGGAGGCCCCGATTATTTCAAAGGAGGTTCAGATCGTCCCTGATAAGGCGACCAATTCGCTGGTCATTATGGCAAAGAAGGAGGACTATGCCATCCTAGAAGATGTCATAGCCCAATTGGACATTTCCAGGCGAATGGTTCATATCGAGGCCCTGATCATGGAAGTGGACGTGAACAAAGACTTTGAACTCGGCGTGGAATGGCAGGCCGCTGAACCGGTGGGGAGCCATGACGGCAATGATCTCATTGCCTTTGGACACCAAACTCAGGGACAAATGCTGAATCCGTTTGAGGGTTTTAGCTACGGCGTAATCGGGGGGACTATCAGCATTAGCGGGGTTCCTTATACGAGCATAGGGGCCGTGATCACGGCCATGGAGCAGGAATCCAATGTGTATATCAAGCAGACCCCTTCGATTATGACCACCGACAATGAAGAGGCCGAGATCGTTGTGGCCAAGAATGTCCCCTTTCAGACAAGGGTGGAGACATCGACTGATTTGACTGGAAGGGAGTTTGCCACCTACGAATATAAGGACGTGGGAGTGATCCTCAAGATCACTCCGCAGATCAATCAGGAGAGGTTTGTGCGGCTCAAGATCTCGTTGGAGGTCTCTCAAGTGGTGGAAGAAGAGACGCAGAAAGGTCTTCCTACCACCTTGAAACGACAGGTCGGGACCACGGTTATTGTCAAAGATACCGAAAAGATCGTGATAGGCGGTCTGATCGACGAAATACTGGAGGAGGGGACCACTCAAACGCCTTGCCTAGGGGATATTCCTTTGCTTGGGTGGTTGTTCAAAACCGCCTCCCGTAAGGGGAAGAAAACAAACCTGTACGTGTTCCTCGAACCCCATATCGTTGAGAACCCCGAGGAGGCTGGAGAGATCTATCGGGAAAAAAGAGAGGACATTGACAAGCTCAAAGACGGCGTTATAAAGATGTACGAAGGAAGACCGAGCGATACGGAAGATATGATCCTCTCTGATCAGGGTTTCGAGCTTCTTGAATCCGAAGATTACGACACCGCCGAGGGCTATTTTGAGAGTGCCCTTGAGATCAATCAGGATAATCCCTACGCCCTCCTCAATCTGGGGGTTGTCTACGATGTAAAGGGTGAAAGGGATAAGGCGATTCAGATGTATGAGAGGGTCATTCAACTCGATCCGGACGACAGGGCCGCCCTTTCCACCAACCCGGAGGAGACAGGAAACAGGCTTGCGGACATCGCCAGAGACAACCTCAAGAGACTGCAATAATCCTTGAATCCTGGCCCCTTGAACCCTTTATTTTATGAAACGTATCAGCCAAATCCTTTCAGAAACATGCGGTCTTACTGAAGAGGCCCATCATGAGGCCCTCAGAGTTCAGGAGGAAAGAGGGGGTCGGATCGGGGAAATCCTGATTCAGCAGAAGGCCATTACAGAGACTGATCTCTTGCGCGCCCTGAGCATCCAATTCGGCCTGGAATATACGGACAGCCTGCCTACTGAAGATCTAAACACCGAGTTCGCGGAACAGGTCCCTATTCAATTCTTAAAAAAATACAAGATGGTGCCGGTCATTACGCCTGAGAGCCGCTTCATCGCGGCCCATGACCCGCTCCTGTTCCAACCCCTGGACGACCTGCGTCTTCTCCTTGGTTTGGAGGGTGTTAAGAGTGTACTGACTCCCTATTCGGCTATTCTTTCCTTCATCAACTTCGCCTATGACACAAGCAGTCGTTCCGCGGAACAAGTGATTCAGGATATGCATGAAGAAGACGGCGACCTGATTATCTCTGAGATTGAACATATCGGCGATCTACTGGATGACACCAGTGACGCCCCCATCATCAAACTGGTCAACCTGATGCTTTCTCAGGCCGTGAAAGACCGGGCCAGCGACATCCATATTGAACCTTTGCAGGACACGCTCAAGATTCGCTACCGGGTGGATGGGGTTTTGTACGACATGCTCTCTCCTCCCAAGCACGTGCAAAGCACCCTGACCTCCCGTATCAAGATCATGGCGCAGATGAACATCGCGGAAAAAAGACTTCCCCAGGACGGACGGATCGAGATCAGGATCGGGAATAAGAACATCGATATCCGCGTCTCCACCATACCTACCGCATTCGGGGAGCGCCTGGTCCTTCGACTCCTTGACAAGACCCACATCCTTCTCAGTGTCTCCGATCTGGGTATGCCTAAAGACAGGTTGAAAGAGTTCAATCGTCTAATTCGATCCGCCTACGGGATTGTCCTGGTGACAGGGCCGACCGGAAGCGGTAAGACGACAACCCTGTACGCGGCCCTTTCCACTATCAACACCACGGATATCAATATCATCACCATTGAAGACCCCATCGAATACCAGATCGACGGAATTGGCCAGATTCAGGTCAATCCTAAGATCGACCTGACCTTTGCCAAAGGACTGCGATCCATTGTCCGCCAGGATCCGGACGTGATCCTTGTGGGTGAGATAAGGGATCTGGAGACAGCGGAAATCGCCATTCAATCGGCACTAACCGGGCACCTGGTCTTTTCAACCCTGCATACCAACGACTCGGCCAGTGCGGTGACCCGCCTTATTGATATGGGCATTGAACCCTTTCTGGTCACCTCGTCTGTCCTTGCCATTCTGGCACAACGGCTGGTACGGATCATCTGCCCCGACTGCAAAGTGGCTTACACACCTGATGCGGAGTCTCTACAAAATGTGGGGATTACGCCTGAGATGGTTCAGGGACATACGCTCTACCGGGGACCGGGATGCCCTTCCTGCCTTCACACGGGATACACGGGACGAAGTGGAATATTTGAATTGATGCGTTTAGACGATTCCATCAAGAACCTTATCCTCAAGACCTCTGATGCCAATGCCATCAAAAGAAAGGCCGTTGAACAGGGGATGATTACCCTGCGTCAGGACGGGGCGAAAAAGGTGTTGGACGGGGTGACCACCATAGAAGAGGTCTTTCGCGTCACCCAGCAGTGAAATGGGGTCAGCCCTTGACATGTGACATAGTCTTATCGAGCTTCTCCAATTCTTTTCTCAGCGATTTGTCTTTACTTACTTTATCAAAGAGTCGCCTTTGGACTTGTGAGATTGCCGAATAACTGAGATCACCAAATAACTCCCCTATTTGGCGGTTGGTCATTTCTGTGTATTTCTTTATAAAATAGATTGTCGCGTTCCTCAGATCTCCTCGCGCTCTGATAAGATCATCTGTCGATACTCCAAAATGCTCTACCAGGATGTCCATGATATCCTTCGCCTCAATGGATGATCGAAGTTCACGACGATGTGATACTTCATCCCTTCGCAATAGGCTGTCATTAAGTCTTCCAAGTGACTCCTTGATAAACGACTTATTTCCGAGAATCGATCCTCCATAAACATTTCTCAAGGGACTCTCTAGTCCATCAGCCGGGGCATTTTCAACAAAGCCTCGGTATTTTATCGGCGCTTCAGTGACCTTTTTGGATATCATTGCCCAAATAAGATCCCGATAAACAATTTTCTCACCTTTCTTTTTAATGAACGAAGAATAGCTACTAAGAGGGTAATCTTGTGGACGCTCAACTATTCCAGCTCTTACTGGATTCAGGTGTATATATCGACTCAACTCCAAAAGATAATTATCTCTGTCTATTAAAATAGCCTTGTATCTACCCTGAAAAAGGTGTCCACTTCTGTCTTTACTTCTATTGATGTAATTGGTGTAGGAACCATTGATATAGTGCATTAACTTATTAAGATTTGCTTTGCCTGTTTCGATTAGCAAATGGTAGTGGTTGCCCATGAGAACATAAGCGTGGAGTCGATAGTCGTATTTGTCTATGGCTGACTCAAGGTAGGATCTAAATCGTTGGTAATCTGATTTAG
>JAFGFY010000163.1 GCA_016930795.1 Deltaproteobacteria bacterium | reverse complement strand
TTACATCTAATACCTTGCTGGTGATCAGGGATAAGTCCAAACCACTTGATTTGAAAGAATATATCCATATTAGATGGTGGATTTTGGGGAGAACCTTGTATCGCCTCACAGACAAGTGTAATGGCATTAAGGAAATCTAGGACAATTTTGTTGTTCCGTGATATTCATGCCACAAAATTGTATCAACCGTAAATTCTTCCCTCTCTATAATTCTTGCCTAATTCATTGATATTTATAAATAAATCTATTTCACGTGATTCGGCATGAAGATTGCTCTTACAATCAAAAAACTGAAAGGGGAACAACCATGAACACAGGAGATACCGTTTTCGTACTCATATCCGCCGCCCTGGTCATGCTCATGACACCGGGCCTTGCCCTGTTTTACGGAGGCATGGTCCGGAGTAAAAATGTCCTAGGTACCATCATGCAGAGTTTTGTCGTCTTAGGAATCATCACTTTGGAATGGGTCCTCTGGGGATATTCCATGTCCTTCGGAATAGATCACGGAGGCATAATCGGGGGTCTTGGGTGGTTTGGCCTAAAAGGGGTGGGGATGCTTCCCAGCCCGGATTATGGCAGCACCATCCCTCATCTGGCCTTTATGATTTTTCAATGCATGTTCGCGATTATCACCGTCGCACTCATCACGGGGGCCTTTGCAGAGCGAATGAAATTCAGTGCTTTTCTGATTTTCTCCCTACTATGGGCCACGTTTGTCTATAATCCCTTGTGTCATTGGGTATGGGGTGTCGGGGGTTGGATTGGCGGACTGGGGGCCTTGGATTTTGCCGGAGGTACGGTGGTCCATATCAGCTCCGGTATATCTGCGCTGGCGGCTGTCGTCATCATAGGAAAACGACATGGATATGGAAATACGCCCTACATCCCCCATAACCTCCCTATGACCATCACAGGAGCAGCGCTTTTGTGGTTCGGATGGTTCGGCTTTAACGCGGGTAGCGCCCTTGCCTGCAATGGTTTAGCGGCCAACGCCTTTGTGGTCACTCATATCTCATCTGCCGTGGCATCCTTATCCTGGATATTTACGGAATGGATTCACAGAGGCAAACCCACTACCCTTGGAGCGGCTAGTGGGGCCGTCGCCGGTCTGGTAGCAATCACTCCTGCTTCCGGATTTGTCGGCCCCTTGTCAGCCGTCATCATCGGGGCTTTGGCTGGAATAATTTGCTATGGCGGCATATTAATAAAATCTCGACTGGGCTATGATGATTCGCTCGATGTAGTTGGGATCCATGGCCTGGGCGGGACCTGGGGTGCTCTGGCTACGGGGCTTTTTGCCTGTACTGCGATTAACCCAAATGGTGCAGACGGACTTTTCTTTGGAAATCCCGGACAATTGTGGATCCAGTTCGTCTCCGTTATCGCAACCATGATCTTCGCTTTTGTCATGACCTTTGTTATACTGAAACTGGTCGACCTCCTCATAGGATTAAGGGTCACTAATGAAGAAGAAATGAAAGGGCTCGACATCAGCCTGCACGATGAAGCGGGGTACACGTACTAAAGGCGCAAGGCTCAAGGTAAAAGGTACAAGGTACAATTTGAAAAGCGCAAGGCTCAAGGTAAAAGGTACAAGGTGCAATTTGAAAAGCGCAAGGCACAAGGAGCAAGGGGTAGGGATACATGTATGCCACATTATTGAGAATGTCCCTGGAAATCTTTTAAAGGAGCTATAATCATGAAGAAAGTAGAAGCCATTATCAAACCCTTTAAGCTTGATGATGTAAAGGATGGTCTGTCCGCCTTGGGCATCAAAGGACTCACAGTTACAGAGGTCAAGGGATTCGGTCGTCAACGAGGACACAGGGAAGTCTACAGGGGGGCCGAGTATCAGGTTGATTTCGTCTCAAAGATCAAAATCGAGGTGATTATGGACGACGAAATGGTGCCCGAGGCTGTAAAGAGTATTCGGGACAAGGCTCGGACAGGAGAGATTGGAGACGGTAAGGTCTTCATCCTCCCTGTTGAAGAGGCAATTCGTATACGAACAGGCGAAACAGGCAAAGAAGCGATATAGGCGAAATGCAATCCGCTTTTGAAGAATTGAGGGAGTCAAGGGAGGCTCTCCTCTCCCGGTTTTCTTCAGGGGATATTCGGGTATCTTTTCAAGATGATCATACCGAGATCTTTGACCAATACTTCAGGAAGAGCCTTCAGGAGAGCAGGATTGGGCAGGAGCTCTTCAAAAAGGAACACCCTTTTGCCCTGGTAGCTGTGGGAGGCTATGGCCGAAAAGAGCTTTGTATTCACTCCGACATTGATATCATGGTCCTCTTTGGACCAAAGGTCCCTCTTCTCGCAAAGGAATTTGTGGATGAGATCTTCTTTCCTTTGTGGGATTTGGGGCTTGACCTGGGCTATGCAGTACGCAGCATTAAAGACTGCCTTAGCCTATGCAAAGATGACTATCAGGTCCTCTCCTCCATGTTGGATGCGCGATTTATCTGTGGAGACTCCCCTGTAATCCTTACCCTTATGGATCAGCTTTTCCAAAACTTAACGACGAGAAAGGCCGCTTCTTTTGCCGGATGGCTGGAAGACCAGAACAGGATCAGAACCGATGTTTTCGGGGATTCCAGCTACCTTCTTGAACCTAATCTTAAAGAGGGTATCGGCGGACTGAGGGATTATCACCATATTCTGTGGCTGTCCAAATCCTTGTTTGGTTTGAAAGCCCCCAGAGATTTGGAGTACACGGGGATACTATCCCATAATGAATACCAGGATCTGGAGGACTGGTTGGGCTTTATCTGGCTCGTTCGTAATCACCTCCATAAACTCTCCGGCAGAAAAAATGACCGTCTAACCCTGGAATACCAAGAGGATATTGCGCTCAAACTCGGTTTCAAGAATCAGAAAAGCGTGTTGGCCGTGGAGCAGTTCATGGGAAGACTCCACGCCTTTATGGGGTCCGTCAAATCCCTACACAACTCCTTTGTCAACGCACATATCCGCGATGTAAACCGAGTCAAGAAAAGCCGTCCGACACCGGAAGTCTCGAAGGGACTTCATCTCTATCATGGTGAAATCAATTTTCATTCGGCCACGGCGATCCTTGCAAACCCTCTGCTCTTGATGGAGATCTTTGCGTCAAGCGCCCGTCATAAATTTCCCCTCTCCTTGGAAGCGAAAAGACTGGTACGAGAGTTTCTCTATCTGGTGGATGACAGGTTCAGGGAATCGAGCGAAGCGGTTCGAGGCTTTCTTGATATCATGAACGACAAAGACTCCTTTGAAACCCTGAATCAAATGTTTGAAACCGGATTTCTCGACGCCTTCATCCCTGAGTTCGGCCGGATCAAAAACAGGGTTGAATTTGATACCTATCACATCTTTCCTGTGGGGAGACATCTACTGGAGACGGTGAGGTATCTGATGGGGCGTGGCGCCCGAAAAGAGATATTACTATTGGATATTGCGCATGAGATTCCCCATCCGGAACGCCTCTATCTTGCGGGCATACTGCACGATATAGGAAAGACTGGAAAAGACCATGCCAGGAAAGGAGTAAACATCGCGCGGAAGATACTGAAGCGTTTCAACTATGATGAAGAGGGGATTGAAGATATTCTGTTCCTAGTGAAATATCATCTTCTTCTGGCAGAAACAGCGACCCGAAGAGACCTTAATGATGAGAAGGTGATCGTCCAATGTGCCCGAGTTATAGGGGATGCTGAACGGCTGAAAATGCTGTACCTCCTGACAGTTGCCGATTCATCGGCAACAAGCCCCGGAGTCTGGAATGAATGGACGGCCAATCTGGTGCAGGAGCTCTTCTTTAAGGTCCTTCATGTCCTTGAAAAGGGAGATCTGGCCACTGCGGATGCCTCTAAAGAGACCAAAAAGAAAAAGTCAGCCTTCTTCCGGTACGTGACGGACATGGATCAGCACGACCTGGAGTATTTCTTCGAAGTCATGTCACCCAGATATATCCTGAACACCCCTCCCAAGAGAATGGCGGCACACCTCGCGATGCTTAAAAGCCTGGGTAAGGAATGGAAGAATCCTCAATCAACAACATTCTCAATCGATGCCAGAGAAGACAAGGCCCAGAGTTGCTGGGAGATCACATTTTTAGCGAAGGACAGGCCTAAACTTTTTTCAGACATGGCAGGAGCTATGGCCCTTAACAACATCAATGTGCTATCCGCGGACATATATACCTGGCGTGACGGCACAGCCCTGGATATTTTCAGAGTAACCGGCCCTCTCGATACCATACATCCTCAAGAAACCTGGGACAGGTTGACAAGGGATCTTAAAAACGCCCTTTCGGACAGGTCCTCTTTGGCCCTTCGCCTCAAAAAGAAGGCTACACCTTCCATTCTCTCAAACACTAGAACGCCTAAACGTCCGCCAAATGTTGTCGTGGACAATGACTCGTCTGACTTCTTTACGCTTATTGAGGTGTTTTCAGACGATCGCCTGGGGCTCCTTTACATCATCACCCATGCCCTGAGCACTCTGGGGCTGGATATACGAATTGCCAAAATCGCCACGAAGGGGGATCAGATCGCGGATGTCTTTTATGTTCGTGATCTGGAGGGTCAAAAGGTGCAAGACAAAAACCAAATTGAGGCCATTAGAGAGGAATTGCTTCATCAGCTGTCGCAACCCTCGGCATTCACCAGTAGGTAATGATCTTATCATTGTCAAAGATCAAATCAACAAGCCTATAGTAGTCTGCAGCTTCATCATAGAGGCTGACTTCTGTCGTTTCTTCCCCTTGCGAGATGATGTTTATGAGGGCCCTTGTGCGCTCATCAGGCGCTGATTTCAAAATATGCAGTAATTTCATTCAAAGATCCTAACTGTCTTCTACCTTGAAGGCACGAAGCAATCCATTTCCTGATACTGTTTCCTAGTACCGTGTCCCAGAAATGCCTTCCATATTTTTTTACAGGTTCAATGACACGTTGAGGGTATGGGGGTCTCTTTAATTCTGTGTAGCAAGCACTTTTCATTCATATTAATTCTGGGACACGGCACTAGCCTGGTGTCATTTTAGTAAACCTGATCTGACATATCTGATCACCGTTTTTCTAAAAGGGAATCACGAGATCCATTTCTTTGAGTTTTTCTCCAATCTCTTCCATGCTCAAGTACGTGAACCCGTGTTTGTCAGCATTGATTCTATTATTTGAAAAGTACTCGCACTCCACATCCTCCAGCCATTCCAGGTTTTCCCTGTAGGCATCGGTCATTCTCACTTCCACGTCCAACACGAACATATAGGCGCAGAAGTTCTCCACGCCCAGTCCCAGGACGGATCGAGATCCCTCCCAGAGATCCTCTCCTCTTCTGATCAAAAAGGCCACGTGTCGCACATGTTCCATTTATATCCTCCCGCAAGAGCGTCAAGTATACTTAGTGCCGCAAACACCCCCACAGCAAGACCGTTGAGGACCGGATCCAGGGATTCTCAACACTAAAGAAAACGCCTGAATCAGATCTATCCGAGCCCTGAGGGCTCTGCTTTTCGCACGATTCATGACTTCGCCGCTGCGATTTCTTTCATACTTTCAAGCATACCTGGTCTTTGGGACCCGGTATGCTTGAAAAGCGTCAGAAGACCAAATACCGATCGCATTCTTCAATCATCTCCGCGTTTCTTGCCTGGGTGCCGAAGTCTTTCCCATCCATTCTCTCTATGGGGGATTTCAGGCCATGGTTTTCAAAGGCCGCTCGGCAAATGGATATTCGTGCCTTGCCCTTTAATTCAGAAAAACGCGGCTCCTGTGTAAGAAGGGTCCCGCGATGAGTGAAGAAGATCGTCACTACCACTCCCTTTTCTTTGGCGGCTTCACACAGATTGATAATCTTATCCAGGTGTTTCTCTGAACTCACAAGAATACCGAGTTTTTTGGGGGTCTTCATGGACCAAAATTTTAACATGTAAGTCGGTTATTGGAAAGTCTCGGATTGAAACCAACGTTCCTCAACAAGGGCGGTTATTGGGTCTTGAAATTAGAATCTTGGGAGTGTATTCTGTCCATGATTTCTTTTTAGGAAGAAGAGAGGTTGCTGTTCTTCTTCAGTATGAGATTGATGCTTTTCCAAGACAGAAACAACAGACAAAACCCCTTTTCTATGGAGACCTTCGAAAAACGCTCAATTTTGTTCAAGGTCCAGGAAGGCGAGAATTCTAACCACAGGAATACCCTCAAGTATTTAAAGGATTAGAATTTGAGCCTGACACTGAGATTGGGCAAAAGGGGGCGTTTTTCAAAGGTCCCCTATGACCGGTAAAGGGAGAGGAGTTCATTATGGCTATTATTAATGACGACGAAATCTTCGCTGGAATTCACAAGTTTAAGCTGTTTCGAAAAGAGGGGAATCTCTTTATTGATGTGTATGAATCGCTCATTGGAAAACCAGCGCATAAGTTCATTGCGGTTCCAAATCTGATGCTGCAGGAATCAGATAAAGAATACTTCGGTTTTGGTGATACAAAAGCCGATGCCATAAGGGATTGTCTAAAAAAAGTAAGGGATGTCCCTATTGAGACAATCGTCCCTCCTGAAACCCCTTCTGAGAATGACCTAACCTCAGACACATCCTCAAATTCGAAGCAAAGAGCAAAGTCATCGACTTCGTTCTGGAAATCAGGCGGGATCTTTTCAAGACGCAAAAAAGAAATTTAAAGTCCATTGACTTGCTATGGAGATTAGCTTCAGCCCTAGTCATTTTAGAAACAAGTTCTGTCAAATATCGATGGCTGACTTCTCTACTCCCCGTTTATTCCCTGAAACGATACCCCACTCCCCTCACCGTTTCGATACATTTACCGACAGGTCCCAGCTTCTTTCTCAGCCCGACGATCTGAGTGTCTACGGAACGTGTCGTGGCCGTGTAGTCTTCCCCTCGTATGGCATTTAGGATTTGAAGCCGGGTGAATACCCATCCACTCCGCCGCGCCAGGAGATTCAGGATGGCGAATTCTGAATAGGTCAAATCGATGGGCTTGCCGTTGACCCGTACTTCATGACGGCCAGGGTTGATCGAGAGACCTCTACTTCGGCTCATTGCCGATATCTCATGGGAAATCTCATTTGTCCCTGATCGAAGTAATGCCTTCATCCTGGCCAACAACACGCGTGGGCTGAACGGTTTTGTGACGTAATTATCCGCGCCTATTTCCAGACCGGAAACGATGTCAGCCTCCTCACCTTTAGCTGAAAGCATGACAATATAGATATCTCTCGTAATGGAATCATTCTTTAGACGTTTTGCGACTTCCAAACCGTCTATACCGGGCAACATGAGATCCAGGACAACAAGATCTGGAGGGTCTGATTTACAGATGTCCAATGCCTCTTCCCCTGTAGACGTCTCTCGGACAGAATATCCTTCCCTGCCCAGGGTAAACCTTAGCAATTCCAAAATATCTTCTTCATCATCAACTACCAGGACCTTTCCCTTTGCCATAACCATCATCCCAAAAAAGAATTCTGCCTTCTTGTTCAAGTAGAGATATGTAAAGATCGTAATAGAAAATCATTAGATTCTTGTTAGAAAACAGACAATCCAAAACATGTCATCAGATTACATTCACATTTAATGGTCTGTCTTATGAATCGTTTGCCCAACCAAAATGATTCACTCTTACATACACTCATCGTTTGCCTCACATCGTGCAAAAACCACCAAAGAAACCGGCTTTCCTGACGAATAGACAGGACATAGCGATCTTCTTTGTCGTCTGGAAAATCTTTTTTTCAAGAATATCGTGAGGGTAAGAGAATGAAAACGGAACGATGACAATGGGTTGTCGGATTCCTGTCATCTGTCGGCATGAACTGACTTCCACTTTCGAATCTATTTCTAATTTGACCCTAACAAATTCCTGACATGCAGGCACTACCAAACTCATCTAGAAGACTTCTGGCCCTGACAACTCGAGCTGGGAGATCTTCTCAATGGTGTGCCTGATTTTTTATAGGCGCATCTTATTTGAAGGGACTTCTTCGTGTGAACTGATCTCATGTTAATAAACTGCATTATTTTAAAAGGAGAATAAATTAGGAAAGGAGGTGAGGCGATTCCGAGGGAAGGCTGTGTTGCCTCCAACATGTGTAGTAGAAATCTCAAGAATCGTAGGTTTATATTGTCGCAATTCATTTTTATGTATTAATACAAACAGGAGGAGTAATTATGAAACGGCAGTTTAAGACTCTTTTTATAGCAGTCACTGTAACCTTATGTATCAGCCTGGGGGCCCATCCATCCCTGGCTGATGATATCTTGGTCAGCAGTGACATTACGACCAGCGAGCTCTGGTCCAGTGACAACGCCTATATTTTAGACGGGATCATCTTTGTAACGGACGGCGCGACCCTGACCATTGAACCGGGAACCGTGATCCGGGGCATGCCCGACAGTGAAACCACG
>JAFGFY010000019.1 GCA_016930795.1 Deltaproteobacteria bacterium | reverse complement strand
GAGAGGGCCAACCTTCGAATCATACGGATCAGTAGGATTGACCAGCTCTCTCGCTATGCGGACACCCGTTTTGTAGATATAAAGAGCCTCATAGACGGGGGGATGATCCTTCAACAGTCCCCTCTCAATCGCATCAAAACCGCGGCGGACTTCACCCTCGCCAGCTGCAACTATAAAGGAGAGACCTATACCATTACCAGAAAGCCGACGGATGAAGAGTATGCGGACATGCTCTTCGGCTGGCAGGTGGAACAGGGAATCACCTCAAACTCGGTCATCTATGTCAAGGACGGGGTCACTGTCGGGATTGGGACCGGAGAGCAGGACCGGGTCGGCGTGGCGGAAATTGCCATCTATAAGGCCTACACGAAATATGCGGATATGCTTTGCTTCCAAAAGCACGGCCTCCCCTATAAAGATCTGGAGCTTAAGATGAAAAGAGGGGAAGAAAAGAAGGATCTTTTAGATGCCATCGACCAGGAAACCCGGGACGCCAAGGGCGGACTCATCGGAGCCAGCATGGTCTCTGACGCGTTTTTTCCATTCAGAGATGGGGTGGATGTGGCGATCAAAGAAGGGATAGCCGCCATTGTCCATCCGGGCGGATCCATGAGGGATTTTGAGGCGATCCAGGCTTGCAATGAGGCCGACCCCCAAGTGACCATGGTATTCACCGGTCAACGCGCCTTTAAACACTAGGATTATGTCTCAGAAAGAGTTCTCATGATTATGTCTCCGCCACAGATCTGTGAGGAGCAAGGGGGTCTCTTTTTAGTTCGTCACCATCTATCCAGAGGTAGTGGAACGGCACCAGGTTTATGCATGCTCTGGAGCAACCCCCAGAGCCATATCTACACAGCGATGTGGATTCTCTGTGCCTGTCCGGTGAGGGTTGTCCGCTTTTGGGCGGTAACTGGCTTGGTCATCTTTTGGGTGACGGAACTACAAAGAGACCCCCTTGCTCCTCTCCTATACGTCCTGGATCCATTCAGGATAATGAAAGCTATTTCTGAGACACGACACTAGCCTTATCAATCCGGAAAGAGATCGAGCTGGTTGTGTCGTCTTGGTTTTCTTTTCCATTGAGCACGCTTAAGGGGGGCACAGAATTCCTCAGGAATAAGGCGGATGAACGGGGAGGGTTTCATGGTGTACATCCGACCGGTGATCATGCGACGAGCGGTGTGGGATAGAATGAGTCTTGATCGGGCGCGGGTCATGCCCACATAAAAGAGCCTCTTTTCCTCCTCTTCATTCTCAACTCCAAAGAGCGTGAATGGAAGAAGCCCATCTTCACATCCCGTGATGAAGACCACCTGCCATTCCAGCCCTTTGGCCGCGTGAAGGGACATGAGGGCGACGCGATCTCCCAGTAGTCCGGCGTGGTCGATCCCACGGTCAAGGGCGAGTATATCCAGGAACGATCCCATATTCCCATCTGAATTCTCCGCGATCTCTTTCAGCCGCCTTAGGGCCTGAGCCGAGTCCTCTGAAGAGCAATCAAATCCATGTAAGATTACGGCCTGATCGATGAGGTCCTTTACGGGACTGCCGCTTTTACATTGTCTGAGGATCTCATCGCCTTTCAGGTGAGTCTCATGAAGGTCCAGGTAGGCCTGCAAACAAAAAGGGTTGTCCGGGTGCTGAAGGGCCTGGAAGAGACGCCAAATGATATGAGCCGGATGTTGTTGGATCAGGGGCTTTTCTCCGGATCTGATAAATGGAATACCCGCCCTGTCTAAAGCCTCTTCGAGAACCTCTCCTTGGGCGTTCATCCGGAAGAGTACGGCCATATCCCCGAAGCTCAGGTTATCACCCTCTTCATGAGAAGAGACCCTGCCGCTATCAAGAGAGAAATAGGTCGTGCCGCCAATGAGTTTCTCAATCTGTTCCACGATCATCTCCGCCTCTTCGGCCTGGGTTTGACAGGAAGCAAAGTGTATGGGTTCTCCTCCTTTCATTATGCCTTCAAGGGGATGCTCTTCTTCCAGCAGGGCGGAAGACGAATCAAGGATGACCTGTGAAGACCTGTAGTTTTTTGAAAGCTTGATCTCTCTTGCCCCTGAAAAGTCGCTGAAGAACCGGTAAAAGCCGCGGGCGTCCGTTCCTCGAAAACCATAGATGGCCTGATTGGGGTCTCCGATGGCACAGATCTCAACAGAACCTGCCCGCGCAAGGGTCCTTAGAAGGGCGACTTGCACGGGGCTTGTATCCTGATACTCATCCACGAAGATTCTTGGAAATCTCCTTGCGTATTCACGGCAGACCTCCGGATGCTCTTGAAAAAGCCTCAGGGTTTCCACTTCCAAGTCGTCAAGGTCCAGCATTCGGAGATCACGCAGGTATTCCTGGTATCCCTGGAAATAAGGGAGAAGACTCTTGTCTGCCGGATCGGTGATGTCTTGTGTCGCGGAAAGTATCTTCAGACGAGGGAGGTTCTTCAGGAACGAGGGTGCTACCTGCTTTCCAACTCCGAACCTGGAAATGACCTGACGGGCCAGAATCGGGATGTCCATCTCTGAGCAGACATGAAAAGAGGAAGGCAGACCCAACCGTTCTCCTTCATGTCTCAAAACCTCCAGGCAGAAACCATGAAAGGTCGATACCCGGACTTCTTTCCCTCGTAAAGTTCCTTGAAGCAAACGGTCTATTCTTTCACCCATCTCTCTTGTCGCCTTATTGGTGAAGGTCAGGGCAAGGATTTGGCCGGGGGATGCCTGCTTTGACTGAATGAGATGGGCGATCCGATGGGAAAGCGTCATGGTCTTTCCTGTACCAGGTCCGGCCGTGATCAGGAGATGGCTGCCCTGATGTTGGACAGCCTCCTTTTGTTCCGCATTCAAAGGATCCAGGATAGGATCGGAAAGGCTGGATTGGGCTTCAAAGAACGGGCTTTCACTCTTATTTGACATTGTTCTTTCAAAGGGCCGGTCTCTTTTTCGCGCGGATTGTTTCTTCTTGGGAACAGAAAATAGGGTGGTTTGTCCGATCAGCTTATGCTTTTCTCCTTCCTCGAACAAACGGATGATCCCATATTCTCCATCATACCCTCCTTCGCGAATCACCTCTTCTCGCCGCATTCTGTCTATGGCATTCGAGAGTAGTTTTCCTCCGGCTTCCTCAATGCTTTCCAAAGGTGTATCCATGAGGATTTCCAGTTCCGGCCCCAGGGAGTGAAGGAGGTCTTCATAGACCGCGGTCACCTTCTTCGCGGCCGGGCCGCAATTCAGGATTTCCGAGAGGATTTCCGTTAGAGGGATCAGGCTGAAAAAACCCTTTTTGAGTTCCGGTATTTCCCGGTCCGCCAGTTCTTCTACACGATGAAGGACCCCAATGGTCACCGGCTTTCCACATGAAGGGCAAAGGCCGTCATGGGCCCTGGTTTCCTTGGGCTGGAGTCTTTGTTGACACTTGCGGTGACCGTCAAGGTGGTATTTCCCTTCCTCAGGAAAGAACTCGATGGTCCCCTCAAAGCCTGTTCCGGTGACCATGGACCGCACGATCTGATTGTAATCCAGGTCTGTGTCAAATAGGTTGGCCTCTCGCCCGAGTTTCGCGGGGGAGTGGGCATCGGAGTTGGAGACGAGGATGTAGTCGTCAATGGCGGAGAGAAGCCGGTTCATGGGGGGATCAGAGGAAAGGCCGGTTTCAAGGGCATGGATATGGGGTGTCAGGTCTTCAAAGCATTCTTCAATGGTGTCAAAACCGGATTTGGACCCGAAGAGGGAAAACCAGGGTGTCCATATGTGGGCAGGAATAAAGAAGGCTTTCTCGCTGGCATCAAGCACGATCTCGAGGAGATCACGGGAGTCCAGGCCAAGAATGGGCCTTCCATCGGATTTGATATTTCCGATCCTGTCCAGTTTCTTATTTAACCTGAGAGCCGCATCCATATCAGGCATCAGGATCAGATGGTGGAGTTTTCTGGTCCTGCCTCCTTTCTTGTATATGCAGCTGATTTCACCGGTGAGAAGAAACCGGGTTGGGATTCGGCAGGATTTCGGGAGCTCCTCTTCAAGGGCCGATTCAAGCTCCGGTTTGAGACGATAGAGGCCGTTTTCCGCCTCAGCGGTTTTTTCCTGAAGCTCGCTTATCCACCCGGCATGGGTGCAGTCACCCGTCCCGATCAGCGTGATCCCTTTCTTTTTGCCCCACAGGGTGAGATGTTCGGGGTCCAGATTTCGGGCTGTGGCTCGGGAAAAGTGGGAGTGGATGTGCAAGTCCGCAATGAATTTCATTCCGGGGACTATTCCTTATCCTTCCATTCATGTCAATTGATTTTGAATACGTATGGTGCTAGATTTCTCAACATAAGATATTTAAGAATCCTCGAACAAGACAATGAGTCATGATCGGGCAGAGAGACGGTGATGGGTAGCTCAGACATATTGGGAACAAAAAGGCATCAACGGGGAGGAAAATTCACAGAAGGCCTACTGGATAGCGAACTGATATTGAGAACCTTAAATGTCAGGCCCGGCCAAGGAATAATTGATGTGGGTTGTGGAAACGGATATATGTCCAAACTATTTTCAAAGATGGTTACGCCGTCCGGAGTAGTTTGGGCGTTGGACTCAGACAAATACTTTATAAGAATCCTCCGTGAGGAAACTATGGGAACCAACATTGTGGCAATAGTGGGGGATATATCCAAACCAACTCAACTCAATGAATCATGTGCAGACCTCATTTATGTATCAACAGTGATACATGCATTGTCGCGAGAGCGAATGCCAGGCTTTCTACAGGAGGTAAAACGCCTCCTGAAACCGGATGCTTTGTTAGCAATTGTTGAGATAGAAAAAAAGGAAACCCCCTTTGGCCCGCCGTTGAAATCAAGGTATTCCCCGGAAGAGCTAAAGGAAATCGTTTCTTTGATTTCTGTAAATACTGTGCAAGTTGGAGAGTGTTTTTATATGCAGACCTTCCAGAACAGAGAAAGAGGGCAGACTAGATCGGACACCTGAAGAGGCTATCGAGTTTCATGAATACCATTCAAGAAAAGGATAGCCATCTGCTTCTGGGTGTGACAGGGGGCATCGCTACCGGAAAGACCACGGTGGTCCGTATGCTGGAGGAATTGGGCGCGCCTGTCATTGATTTTGATCTGCTTGCAAGAGAGGTGGTTGAGCCGCGAAAACCGGCATGGAAGGATATCGTGGGCTATTTTGGAGAGGACATCCTTTTGGAAGACGGGAGTCTGGATCGTGAGAAGCTCTCCGGCATTGTCTTTCAGGAGGTGGAGAAGAGGAAGATTCTGGAGAGGTTTACGCACCCGAGGATCTACGAGGCGTCAGACAGAAAAGTGAAGAAGATTTGTGAGAAAGACCCTAATGCCATCATTCAATTGGATATTCCCCTCCTGATTGAGCAGAATCTGCAGCATATGGTTGATAAAATCTTAGTCGTTTATATTCCTCGAGAAAAGCAGATCGAACGCCTGATGGAACGGGACCGGATGAGCAGGGAAGCGGCCGTCGACAGGCTTGGGGCCCAGCTTTCCATCGATGAGAAGTTGGGCTGGGCAGATTTCGTGATCAACAATGAGAAGAGCCTGGAAGAAACAAAGAAGCAAGTGGAAGATCTCTGGAAGACCTTGAAAGAGATCCAGCGGCAGAATCAAGGGAAAAGGAATGGACTATGAGCGATTTCAAGTTTTTTGTCCCCTTGAAGGTTCACATCGGGGACGTGAATTACGGGGGACATGTCGGTTACCAGGTCTATTTGTCATACTTTCAGGAGGCTCGAATAGCCTATTTGAAGGAGTTCGGGTGCACTGAACTTGATATCCATGGGTATGGGATGATCATATCTGAAGCGAACTGTAGGTATAAACAAGAGCTGTTTTACAGGGATGAGATCCGTGTTCAGTGCCGAATCGGTCAGCTGAAATCAAAGGCCTTTGTCATGGAATACCAGATAGAAAAGGGTGACGATGTCTGTGCCATCGGTTCAACGACCAATCTCTGCTATGACTATGAGAAAAAGAAGGTGGTTGAACTGCCCCAAGAATTCGTTACCGCAATAAGGGAGTATGAAGGCCTGGACTAATCTCCCTGCGCGGCCATGAAATCGTCATACAAGGTCTCAAGGGCAAGCTTGTGCTTGGCTTCCTCCTGGGACAACATCCGGAAAACCTTCACTAAATCCTCGTCTTCCGTTTTTCTCTCCAGTAGATTGTACAATGCGAGCGAACCCTCTTCTCTCTTCATGGCAAGCCTCAGGATTTCAGGATAGGACATCCCCTTTTCATATTTGATCCCCACGAGATAATCGCTCCGCTTCATGTCCGGGATCCATTCGAATCTGTAGTCGGATAGGGCTCTTTCCCCTTTGAGAAACCCTTCCAATAGGGTCCGGTGTTTGACTTCCTCTTGGGCAAACTCCTCGAACAGGTCTTTGGCGCTGGAATATCTCTCCTGACGGCTTGCCGCT
>JAFGFY010000018.1 GCA_016930795.1 Deltaproteobacteria bacterium | reverse complement strand
GCGGCAAGAATGCTCTTTAAGACGCTGAACCGTCAGGGCTGGAAAGACAGCGGTCACAATCCGGATAAGATGCTGAGGGAGCTTCCCGGAGAGGTCTTGGAATCCGCGGCGAACGACCCTGATTTCTTGCGTCGCTATGACGCGGTCCTTTCTAATTTCCGAAAGGAGATAGAGGAAGAAAAGTGTCATGTGCCAGACATCGGTGCTTACGCGGATAGTCCCATGGTTGCCTATTTTTCGGCGGAATACGGGTTGCATCGCTCCCTGCCGTTCTACGCGGGCGGGTTGGGTTTTCTGGCAGGCGACTACCTCAAGGAGTGCAGCGATCTGAGGATCCCTTTGGTCGCCATAGGGTTTATGTATCCCGAGGGATATATCCATCAGATCATAAGGGAGGATGGCTGGCAGGAAAGTAGAGATGAGATCCTTGACCGGGAAGCGGCCTCCATTTCGAGGGTCCTGAAGGAGGACGGGGAACAGGTTGTGGTTAAGGTTCCCTTTATTGAGCCTTCGATCCATGTCGCCGTATGGAAGGTCTGTGTCGGCCGAGTCAATCTCTATCTGATGGATACGGATATTGAAATGAACGATCCCTGGAACAGGGGAATCTCGGCTCGGCTCTATAGCGGTGACATCGAACAGCGCCTCCGTCAAGAAATTGTTCTCGGAATCGGGGGGTCAGAAGTCTTAGAAACCTTAGGGATTAAGCATTCCATAACCCACCTCAATGAAGGGCACCCTGCGTTTGCCCTGCTGGAGGGTATCAGAGATTTTGTTCAAGGAGGGATGAGGTATGAGGAGGCCGCTGAAAAAATCCGACGCACAACCGTCTTTACCACCCATACCCCTGTTCCCGCCGGCCATGATGTCTTTCCGTTCCCTTTAATGGAAAAGTATTTTTCCTTATACTGGCCCTCTCTGGGACTGGATCATGACGCCTTTCTTCAATTGGGCATCCATCCGAATGAACCCCAAGCAGGATTCAACATGACGGCCTTTGCCCTCAGGATGTCGGGATACTGTAATGGTGTGAGCAAAAGGCATGGGGAAGTGACGCGCCGAATGTGGCAGGGACTCTGGCCCGGCTTAACGGAAGATAATATACCCATCAGCCATGTGACAAATGGGGTGCACATGCCCACTTGGGTGGAGCCCAAGATGGAGCTCCTCTTCAATAAGTACCTTGGCCCCGGTTGGCTGGAAGATCACGATGATGAGCACCTTTGGGAATTGATCGAAGAAATCCCGGATGATGAGCTTTGGAAGACCCATTACTGGCTGAAAATTAAACTGATCGATGCCATGCGTGACCGGACGCGCCGGCGCTGGGCCAAGGACCGAGTCAGCCCTTCCGTTTCATTAGCAGGTGGAGCACTGCTGGACCCCTCTATTCTGACCATCGGTTTTGCCCGCCGTTTTGCCACCTATAAAAGGGCGGACCTCATCTTTCACGATATGGAAAGACTAAAAAGGCTTCTCAATGATCGATGGCGACCGATTCAAATCATATTCGCAGGCAAGGCCCATCCTGCAGATGACCCCGGAAAGAGAATTCTTCAGCGGATATTCAACGCGGCGCTTGACCCTGAAATGGGCGGGCGCATTGCCTTTGTCGAAGACTATGGCGAGTTATTGGCACAGTATTTGGTCCATGGCGTGGATGTCTGGCTAAACAACCCGATTCCGCCCATGGAGGCGAGCGGGACCAGCGGGATGAAAGCCGCTCTCAACGGGGTGCCCCACCTGAGTCTCATGGATGGCTGGTGGATAGAGGGATTTAACGGGAAGAACGGTTGGGGCTTTGAACATAAAGAAGTGAACGAGAATCGGGATCAGGCGGATGCTGAAGCGATTTATCGGATTTTGGAACAAGAGATTCTTCCACTCTATTACCGGGTTTCCGAGGATGGTACTCCCCACGGCTGGGTCAAAATCATGAAGGAATCCATAAAAAGCAACGCCGCCGCGTTCTCCGCGCGGAGAATGGTGAAGGAATATGTGGAGAAATTCTACATCAAGGCTTTAGAAGAGGCATAGGACACCAGGAGAGTTATTATAGAGACATTCCAACATGATGAAACTAGTGCTAATTAGACATGGTGAGAGTATTTGGAACAGGGAGAACCGTTTTACCGGGTGGACGGATGTTGACCTATCCGAGAAAGGCGTTTCCGAGGCGAAAAAGGCAGCACAAACCTTGAAAGAGAAAGGGTTTTCCTTTGATGTAGCCTTCACATCCGTCTTGAAACGTGCGATTCGTACTTTATGGATCATCCTTGACGAATTGGATCTTATGTGGATCCCGGTCCACATGACGTGGAGGCTCAATGAGCGGCATTACGGAGCGCTTCAGGGACTCAACAAGGCGGAAACCACGAAAAGATTCGGTGATGAGCGGGTCCTGTTGTGGAGAAGAAGCTACAGTGTTCGACCCCCTCGCCTAAAGAAAACAGACGCGGGATATCCTGGAAATGACCCGCGATACAATCATCTGGATGAGAAAGACCTTCCCGTTACAGAATGCCTAGAGGACACGTTCAACCGTTTTTTGCCCTACTGGAACGATATGATAATGCCCGAAATCAGAGCCGGGAAAAGGATCATCATATCAGCCCATGGGAACAGCCTGCGGGCGTTGGTCAAACATCTGGATAATGTGTCTGCCGAAGATATCATACACCTAAACATCCCTACGGGCATTCCCCTGGTCTATGAACTGGATGACGGCTTGAGGCCGATCAGAAATTACTATCTGGGAGATTCCGGGGAAGTCGAAAAGGCCATGAAAAAAATCGCCGAACAGGCCAAGGCACGCTGAGTTAAGGAAAAGGGCGCGATGAGGTCTTGTGGGGATGAAATATGAACAAAAGGCTTATCATCAGCCTGGTGCTGATCTGCCTGGTTGTGGTCCTGCTTATCCAAAATGCAGAGATCGTGGAGATTGAGATCTTCTTTTGGACTATTGCCGTGTCACGCGTGCTTCTCATGGTCATCCTCTTGGCTGTGGGCGTCCTGGTCGGTTGGTTC
>JAFGFY010000162.1 GCA_016930795.1 Deltaproteobacteria bacterium | reverse complement strand
TGATGGCCCTCTTGACCACTATGAAGGGGCTCCCTTTGAGCTACAACAAGGATATGCAGGAAGATAAGGAAGCCTTGTTTGACACCATCGATACCGTGGAACAGAGTTTGTCTGTCATGGGTCGTCTTTTGGCGGAGATCACATTCCAAAAGGAAAGGATGCAAAAGGCCGCTCAGGAAGGCTATCTCGACGCTACCGATCTAACCGACTATCTGGTGGGAAAGGGAATGACCTTCCGCAAAGCCCATGAGGTCGTGGGGAAAATGGTCCTTTTTGCCGCGGACCAGGGTAAGGAACTGAACCAGCTGACCCTAGAGGAAATGAGAGACTTTTCCAGGCAAATAGAAAAAGATGTTTATGATTGGCTCGATCCAAGATCTTGTGTTGAAAGAAGAAATCTCCCGGGTGGCACTGGGCCGAAACAGGTCAAAAAAAACCTGGAAAAGGCCAAAAAGGAGCTACAATCTTGAACAATCCTCGTCTTCTCGTCTTCGTGCTTATCCCATTGGTTTTCTTGGCTATCGAGGCCTGCGGGAAGAAAGCCCCACCCTTCTCGTCCAAACGCAGTTTCTCTATTGGTGTGAGTCATTTAACCGGTCAATGGAACCAGGGAGAGATCCTTTTGAAAGGATCTATCTCGCCTTCACTGATGTCAGGAGAAACCGCGAATCTCGTGAAAGGGGCCAGGGTCTATTACGCCCAATATTCACCCGAAGAGGCTCCGTGTGCCGAGTGTCCCGTGGCATTTCATGAATATGAAGTTTTTGACCAAGAGGTGATCGTAGAAGGCGAATTTCTGTGTCTCATGCCGGAAAATGAACAAGGCAAGGTCTATTTCTTTAGGGTTCGCCTTATTGGAGCGGAAGGGGCGATGGGTCCTCCTTCTAATACAATCAAAATCGCTGTAGAATAAGGATCATGCATCATTTTCATTACCAAAAAGACGAACTCTATTGCGAACAAGTCCCTGTTTCGGAAATCGCGAGGAATGTGGGCACCCCTTTTTACCTTTATTCCCATGCCACCCTGCGACAACACTTCAGGGCCTTTGACGGGGCCTTTAGCGATCTCAAGCACCTGACCTGTTTTTCCATGAAATCCAACGCCAGTCTGGCTGTCTTAAGACTCTTTGCGGTAGAAGGTGGAGGAGCTGATATTGTCTCAGGAGGAGAACTTTACCGCGCCCTCAAGGCGGGGGTGGACTCACAAAAAATCGTTTACTCGGGTGTGGGGAAGAGTATTGAAGAGCTGAAATATGCCCTCCAATCCAACATTCTCTTATTCAATGTGGAATCATCTCAGGAGATCTCCCTGTTGAATGACGTAGCCAGGGACCTGGAAAAAAAGGCGCCCATTGCCATAAGGGTCAACCCGGACATCGATCCACAAACCCACCCGTACATCGCCACGGGACTTAAAGAGAGCAAATTTGGAATCGACATCAACGAGTCCCTCAAAGAGTACGCCAGGGCGGCCACCCTTGACCAGCTGGTGGTCTCCGGCGTCTCCTGCCATCTCGGCTCCCAGCTCGTCCGAACAGATCCCTTTCTAGACGCTCTAAAAAAATTGCAAGGACTGATTAAGACGCTGAAACATTCGGGCATCGTCCTGCGTTACCTCGATCTAGGGGGTGGATTGGGCATCACCTATGATAATGAGGATCCTCCCCACCCAAAAGAGTACGCGGATGCCATTCAGAAGGCATTAGACACCAAGGATCTGACCCTCATATTGGAGCCGGGCCGCGTAATCATGGGAAACGGAGGTATTCTGGTCACAAAGGTCCTATACACAAAGGATGCACGGGAAAAGAAGTTTACAATTGTGGATGCGGGTATGAACGACCTCATCCGACCCAGCCTCTACGGATCGTTCCATGGTGTGCAGCCTGTAAAGACCTCGGGACGCAAGAAGATTAAGATGGATATTGTGGGGCCCATTTGTGAATCAGGGGACTTCTTTGCCAAGGATCGTGAAGTGGAAACCTTGGAACCTGGAGAGCTCTTGGCAATTATGAGCTCCGGTGCCTATGGGTTTTCCATGTCCTCCAACTACAATTCCCGTCCCCGGGTCGCGGAAGTGATGGTGAAGGGCAGGCAATATGACATCATACGCGCCAGGGAGACCTATGAAGACCTGGTCAAAGGAGAGAGGATTCCTGATTTTCTTCTCTAACTGAAATGAACAGTACCATTGAATTCTGGAAAATGAGCGGAAGCGGCAACGACTTCATCCTGATCGACAACAGGGATGGAAGGATCGTGGATAATGCAATGGGCCCTCTGGTCAAAAAAATCTGCCGCCGCAGAGAATCGGTTGGTGCGGATGGAGGGATATTCCTCATCGAATCGGACCGTTTTGATTTTGGCTGGAGGTTTCTCAACGCGGACGGAGGGGAAGTTGAGATGTGCGGAAATGGAGCGAGGTGTGTCGCTCGTTTCGCGTATTTGAAAGGGATTGCGGAGTCGATGATGACCTTTGAGACATTGGCCGGACCAGTTTCTGCGGAGGTGACGGGACAGTTGATAAAGGTGACCATGCCCAAACCGAACGGTCTAAAATTGGATATTGATTTACCGCTAGAAACAGACTGGCGGACTGCCGATTTCGTCAATACAGGGGTCCCTCACGTGGTGATTCAGGTAGACAGTCTATCTGATTATCCCGTTTTCCAACAGGGAAAAACCATTCGCCACCATCCCATGTTTGCCCCTGAAGGAACCAACGCCAACTTCATCAAAGTCATAGGCCCTGATCTTCTGGAAATCAGGACCTATGAACGGGGTGTTGAGGATGAAACCCTTGCCTGTGGAACCGGTGCCGTCGCGGCCGCCCTTGTAAGCGCGGCCAGGGGCATGGTTGAATCTCCTGTAAGGGCCAGAACACAAGGAGGTGAAGAATTGAGGATCTCTTTTCAAAAAGAACAGGATGAGTTTACGCGAGTATGGTTCGAAGGGAAAACGGTCATTGTGTATCAGGGACAACTCCACAAAGAGGCCTTGTAACATGTAAAGAAAGAATGTCACTATTCGGGGGGAGGCTGTCATGTTTAAAGGATCCATCGTAGCCATTGTCACACCGCTTAGAAACAATGAGTTGGATGAGGAGGCCTATCGCGAACTGATTGAGTTTCAGATCGAGAAAGGCACTAGCGCGATTGTCCCCGCTGGAACTACTGGAGAATCCGCCACCTTGAGCATGAAGGAACATGCCAGAGTTCTTGATGTTGCCGTGAAAGCGGTCAATAAGCGGGTACCCGTGATTGCCGGCACCGGGGGCAACAATACCAATGAAGCCATTGAATTGACGGCACACGCCAAAAAGGTAGGGGCAGACGCAACCCTTCAGGTAACGCCCTATTACAACAAGCCGACTCAGGAAGGACTCTATCAGCACTTCAAGGCCGTTGCCAAAGCCGCGGCCCTGCCCCAAGTCCTCTATAATGTTCCCGGAAGAACCAGTGTGAATTTGCTTCCCACAACCGTCGCCCGTCTGGCAGAGCTGCCGGAGGTCGTAGCCATCAAGGAGGCCTCGGGAAACCTGGTTCAGATGGCTGAAATTGTCAATCTGGTAGGAGATAAAATCGCCCTTCTTTCCGGGGATGACAATCTGACCCTACCGGTATTGGCCCTTGGAGGTACGGGGGTGATATCGGTTGTGGCCAATATTGTACCCAGAGATACGGCCGATATGGTCTCGGCCTGGGAACGGGGTGACTATGCCCGATCAAAGGATCTCTTCTACAAACTCCTGCCTCTCTGCCAGGCCATGTTCTACGAAACCAATCCGATTCCTGTGAAGACCGCGTTGGCCCTCATCGGAAAGATTAAAGGAGAGTTCCGGTTGCCTTTGGTCCCGATCTCACCGGACAATGAAGAGAGGCTTCGAAAGGCCCTCAAAAATTATGGGCTTTTATAGCGGTATAAATGAAAGGCTCCTTTGTGCCTCTCCTCAGAACCTTGGCTACCGAAGATGGGGGCGGTAATAGGCCTAGGCGTCTTTTGGGTTTGAGGCTTGAAAAAAGACCCCCATGGCCGACACTCGGCAGTTTTTCATCATCATGTGTTGATACCTTTTGGAGCGAATGCCATGATCAAAGCCATCGTTGCAGGTGCGGGGGGCCGCACCGCCGGCCGGATCATTCATATGATCCGGCAAAGCGAAGATATCACCCTGGCAGGAGCCTTTGAACATCCGGACCATCCCGGTGTCAATCGGGATATCGGATATGTCGCGGGGCTTGGAGAGACGGGTATTCAAGTCGCGGGCTCTCTGGAAGAGATCATTGATCAGGGTGACGTGCTGATTGATTTTACCACGCCGGAGGCCACCCTAGAACATATCAGGATGGCCTCTCCCCGTGGGCTTTCCATGGTCGTTGGGACCACCGGAATAGCCGGAGACTCCCTAAACGAGTTCGTGGATCTGGCCAAGGGGATCCGGTGCGTTATGTCCCCGAATATGAGTGTGGGCGTCAACGTCATGTTCCGTATTGCGGCAGAAATGGCCAAAATTCTTGGGAAAGACTATGACATGGAGATTATGGAGACCCATCACAGGCTGAAGAAAGACGCCCCAAGCGGTACGGCCATTCGCCTGGCGCAGATATTGGCTGATTCCGTAAACCGGGACCTTGAAAAGGTGGCGGTCTACGAGAGAAGAGGGATGATCGGTCAGCGCACCGACGAGGAGATCGGCATTCAGACCTGGCGGGCCGGTGATATCACGGGTGAGCATACGGTGATGTTTGGAGGCATTGGTGAGAGACTCGAGTTGACCCACAGGGCCCATAACCGGGACAATTTCGCCAGGGGCGCGCTCAGGGCCGCCCTATGGGTTGTCAATCAACCCCCAGGTCTCTATGATATGCAGGATGTGCTTGGGCTGAAATAATAGGCTCATCCGCTGTTCTTCCCGCTTCTCTGAAGCGGGAAGCCAGGGGGTCCCCCATTCCGTAACGGCTTGAAATAACGTAGGCCTCCCGACAGTCACCACGAAAAGACTTCATCACCCTTCTTTTCTTTTGCGGGATTATCTGTTAGTAATCCGTACGCAAACCGGATGAACCAAATAAGATTGCTGAGTGATTCAATAAGCTGAGGATCTGATATGACTGTTTTCGAAAAAGCGGAAAGATTAAAAAATCTTCCTCCCTACCTTTTTAAAGAACTGGATAGAAAAAGGACCGAACTCAGGGCCCGTGGTATGGATATCATCGATCTGGGCGTGGGTGATCCCGATCTTCCGACGCCGGATCATATCGTTGAGGCCATGAAAGATGCTGTGGAAGATCCGGACAATCACAGATACCCCTCCTACTCCGGGATGAATGAACTGAAGGATGCGGTTTCAAAATATTTTGATCGCCGATTTGGGGTTCAAATCTCCGCGGAGACAGAGGTGCTTTCCCTGATCGGCAGCAAAGAAGGTCTCGCTCACTTCCCGCTTGCCTTTGTTGATCCGGGTGATGTGGTCCTGATCCCCACTCCGGCCTATCCTGTTTATCATCATGCCACCTTGTTTGCCGGTGGAGAGTCTTTTTTTATGCCTCTCAAAAAAGAGAATAATTTTCTGCCGGACCTCGAGGCCATCCCGTCTAAAGTGACCCAACATGCCAAAATGATGTTCCTCAACTACCCCAACAACCCAACGTCAGCCGTGGCCGACCATGGGTTTTTTGAACGAGTGGTGAGATTTGCGGAGAAGCACAGCATATTGGTTTGTCATGATGCCGCATATACGGAAATGGCCTTTGATGGGTACCGACCTCTCAGTTTCCTGGAAGTGGATGGGGCAAAGGAGGTGGGTATTGAGTTCCATTCACTCTCCAAGACCTACAATATGACGGGATGGCGAATCGGGTTTGCCGTAGGAAACCAGGCATTGATCGAGGGGCTCGGTGCCATCAAAAGCAATATGGACTCAGGCGTCTTTCAGGCTATCCAAATCGCGGGCATCAAGGCCCTCACTCATGACCAGAGTTGTGTCAAAGAGATGGTTGAGGTCTATACCCGTCGCAGGGACTTGATGGTCAATGGCCTGAAGAGGATCGGATTCGAGGTCGAATCCCCCAAGGCGACCTTCTATCTCTGGATCGAAATCCCTAGGGGCTACACATCAGCCCAGTTCACAACCAAACTCCTTGAGAAAGGCGTTGTGGTCGCGCCGGGAAACGGTTTCGGAGAACCGGGAGAGGGATATGTGCGGATATCCCTGAGTCAGAAAAGCAGTCGACTAGAGGAAGCTATTCATAGAATGAAAAGTATTACATTTTAGGAAACCCTGTGAGACATGGTATAATAGATATTTTGGATTCAGAAGGCGCTGGCCTTTTTCTCAAGGCTATATCTCAAAAAAGTTCCAAATGAAAACAGCTTACATCGGAATCGGATCAAACCTGGGGGATAGGCATCAGAACTGCCTTACTGCCCTTGACCTGCTTCAAAAGGCCCCGGGATGCAAATTGACCGGGCATTCCGATTGGTATTGGACAGAGCCTGTGGGTGTAAAAGACCAAGAACGGTATGTCAATGGGGTCGCGTCCATATCCACAGGACTCTCGGCACGCGATTTACTGAAGATGCTCCTGATCATCGAACAGGACATGGGCAGGGTCAGGAGAAAGCGGTGGGAATCTCGTCTTATAGACCTGGATCTCCTGCTCTATGGTCGGGAATTGATTAACGAGAAACACCTAACCATTCCTCATCCGTTGATGCATGAAAGGCGATTCGTCCTCGTTCCTTTGGTTCAACTGGAGCCGAATCTGATCCATCCATCCCTTGGGCTGACCATGTCGGAACTGCTTGCTCACCTTCCGGAAGACGGTCAAGAAGTAGGTTTGATAGAGGAATAATTGATGATTATTCGGCTGATTTTTTTCGGAATCCTTGCCTATGTGTTGTACCGTGTTGTAAAAGGGGTCTTTTCTCCCAAGGCAAAGGTTCATAGAGGCAGTACGCAAGGGTTTGTCGATGAAATGGTACAGGATCCCTTCTGCAAGACATACGTCCCCCGAAGGGATTCGGTCAGGAGAGTCATTCAGGGGCAGGAAGTCTTTTTTTGCAGCGAGGATTGCGCGGATAAATATGAATCACAGGAAAAAGGGTAAGAGGCAAGGAGCCAATACCCAATTGTAAAAGAAATAGGATGAACTGGAGGGGAAGTCTTATGAAGTTCTTTATTGATACAGCCAACGTCGACGAAATCAGAAAAACAAACGATCTGGGACTATTGGACGGGGTGACGACAAACCCTACTCTGGTCTCCAGGGAGGGACGTGAGTTCAAGTCCCTGATCAAGGAAATCTGTTCCATTGTGGAAGGTCCCGTCAGTGTCGAAGTGGTGAGTCTGGAGGCTGAAGGCATGATCACAGAGGCCAGAGAGATCGTGAAGCTGGCCGATAATATTGTGATCAAGATACCTTTGATCGAAGAGGGGCTAAAGGCGGTTAAGGTCCTTGCGAGTGAGGGGATACAGACCAATGTCACCCTCTGTTTCTCCGCCACGCAGGCCCTTATGGCCGCAAAGGCGGGAGCCGCCTATATCAGTCCTTTTGTGGGTCGGCTTGATGATATCAGCGTCAGGGGAATGGATCTGGTGGAAGATATCCTGACCATCTATGATAACTACGGCTTTGACACAGAGGTTATTGTGGCCAGTATTCGGAACCCTACTCACGTGGTCGACGCGGCCCTTGTGGGAGCGGATATTGCCACCATACCCTACAAAGTCATTCAGCAACTCATACGGCACCCTTTGACCGATATTGGCCTTAAGAATTTCCTGGCTGATTGGAAGAAGATGGGATAACCATGGCTTCTATGAAATTCATGTTCTCCTTAATCGTGTTACTCTGCCTGGTTTTTGGATTTTGCTCCTTTACTTCGGCAGATATATATCGATACAAGGATAGTAAGGGCATCTGGCATTTCACGAACATTCAAAAGGACACGCGGTACACGCTTTACATTCGGACGAAAGACAAGAAGCCGGCTCAATACATCAAAGAGTACGAGGGGATTATTAAACAGGCGACCCAAAGATTTGATGTAGATCCCTCATTGGTCAAGGCCGTGATCAAGGCGGAATCTGATTTTGATCATAAGGCCGTCTCTCGCAAGGGGGCGCAGGGGCTTATGCAGCTCATGCCCGAGACGGCGGACGACATGGAAGTCAGCGATCCCTTTAATCCTGAAGAGAATATCTATGGGGGCATCCGGTATCTCAGCCTCCTTCTGAAGCGCTTTAAACAAGACAAGACCCTAGCCATTGCGGCCTACAATGCCGGGCCTGAAGCGGTTGAAACCTATGGCGGTATTCCTCCGTTTCCCGAAACAAAAGCCTTCGTGGCAAAAGTGTTGGATTTTCACAAGGAATATGCGTCTTCAGCAAAATGATGACCTCTTTAACCCTAGAATCCTTAGCCCCTTGAACCCTGGAATTCTAGACCCCTTTCTCCAACCCTTCCTCCACAATAGATTGCTATGGGTTGCGGGCTTCGAATGGTAGAACAATTATGCGATGAGTATTAATCATTGACAAACAATTTTTAGATCATAGAATAGAACATCTCATGCGGGAATAGCTCAGTTGGTAGAGCTCCACGTTGCCAACGTGGTGGTCGCGGGTTCGAATCCCGTTTCCCGCTCCAGCAAACACAGAAGGCTGATTAGTCAACCTTTTATGACATAAGGGCGGCATAGCCAAGTGGCTAAGGCAGCGGTCTGCAAAACCGTTATTCACCGGTTCGACTCCGGTTGCCGCCTCCAATGAATTCAGGGAGTTAACTGCCATAGCTGACTCCCTTTTCTTTTCTACTACCCTTTTCCTGCCATCCGCCTTAAAAAGACCTCTCCTAGCCCACTCATGATCTCTCTATGAACCCTTGGTTGTTCAATGAGTGTAATCTTTTTCCCTAAAGTGGAACCGTTTTCCCCGAATATTGGCAATCAATTACATATATCGGGGATGAAGTTTTGACTTGACTCTAACATGCTGAAATCTTAAGCCAAAATATCATCTGTGCCTTCATTTTGTTAGGTATATATCTTGCTGCTCAAGGCTAAATTTGCCGGGCTTATTCAAACAAAAATAATAAGCCCAAGACCGTTTGCAACGTGAGGCAGGTATCGCCCGGATCTATCAGACCCGCCCCGTTGCGGGGAAGCAATATCGCATACTGGCTTCCACTGAATACCCTAGGTCCGCTTTTTTGATTCTGCTCTCAGCGATGAGAAAAAGATGGAGGGCAGTTGATCACAGCAGAAAGCACTAGAAAAGACCTTCAAAGAACATACTAACGAAACCCATGGCTTTAGCCAGATGGAGATCTGGCAAGGAGAGAAGAATGAATCGAATATCAAAGCTGGTAATTATCACACTCATGATGTCTATTTCGAGTCTCGGGTAACGGTTATTGCTGAGCAGACCACGGAAAACATCGATTTTCAATTGGTCCTGGGGGGTGGTGAGATCACAGGCGCCATCACGAACACGTCCGGGAATCCCATTCGCGACTTGCGGGTCGTTTGTTATGAAGCTGCCTCAGGGCGCTTTATCTCTAATGGCTGGACGCAGGTGGATGGGACCTATTCCGTCAGGGGTCTGCCGTCGGGCAGTTATAAGGTCTATGTGGCGAGATACTATACCCCATATATACCGGAGTATTATGACGACGCTCCCGATCTGGGCTCTGCCACGCCTGTAGCGGTCACTAACGGATTAACCACGGCGGGCATAAACTTCGTGCTCGAAACGGGAGGTGTTGAGGCGGACTCAGACAATGACGGCTTGCCTGATGCCATTGAGAACGGTTCCTGCACAGACCCCAATGACGCGGATACGGATGATGATGGTATCATAGATGGGGATGAAGATGAGAACCAAAACGGTTTTGTAGATCCTAATGAAACAGACCCCTGTAATATCGATTCGGATGGAGACGGGATTCAGGACGGGACGGAACTTGGTGTCGTGACCGGACATTCGACCGATACGGGGGGCGGATTCATTCCAGACGCGGATGGCGGCGCTACTACAACCGATCCACTTGAACCTGATTCGGATGATGATGGTTTTAGCGATGGGGTAGAGGACAAGAATCTCAATGGCCAAATAGATCCGGGAGAAAGTGATCCCAATAATGCCATGTCCAGGCCGACAAGTGCCATGCCCTGGATTCCTTTG